>DASRCZ010000133.1:0-3681 GCA_035652855.1 Candidatus Acidiferrum sp. | reverse complement strand
GGGCTCGAAACTCTGTCTCAACTAAAGCCCGAGCTGCTCGCGAAATGAATCTGGCCGCGCCGGATTTTCCCGATATCGCCCCTTCATTCGTTCGAAAGGCACCGGACGCGCGATGAAAGCGATGATTCTCGCCGCGGGGCTCGGCACCCGGCTGCGACCGCTGACGAACGACCGCCCGAAGGCGCTGGTTGAGCTGGATGGGCGCACGCTGCTCGAGATCACGATTTCGCGGCTGCGCGACTTTGGCGTGGACGAAATCATCATCAACACGCATCATTTTGCCGACAGCGTGGCCGCCTATCTTGCCCAGCGGAAACATTTCGGCATGCGCATCGAGATTTCACGCGAGCCAGTGCTGCTCGATACGGGAGGCGGGCTGAAGCAAGCCGGCTGGTTTTTCCTGGAGGACGCGCAGCGGCTGGACGAGCCTTTTTTTCTCCACAACGTGGATGTGCTAAGCGGAATCGATCTCGGCGCGATGCGGAAAGCCCACCAGAAACAAAACGCCTTTGCCACGCTGGCCGTGCAATCGCGCGCTTCTTCACGCCCTTTGCTCTTCGATCAAGAAATGCAATTCAAGGGACGGCCGGGAGGCGTTTACGCCGCGGAAGCCGCGTCTTTGCGAAGTTCTGCGGCAAGCTCCCCGGACTTTTCGCAGCTGGCATTTTGCGGTGTCCACGTGATATCGCCGCGTTTGATTCCGCTGCTTAGCGAAAAGGGAAGTTTTTCGATAATTTCCGCCTACGCGCGTCTTGCCGAGGAAGGGAAGCGCATTCAGGGATTCCGCGCGGACCAATACTATTGGCGGGATCTCGGCCGTGCTGCCGATCTGGAGCAAGCCTCGCTCGATTTGCGAACCGGAATTTCGAGCGCCTGAGCGGAGCTTGCTGCGGCGATTGCGGGCCGGCGAAGCTTTGCGTCTACTGAAATTTCCGCACCGAGCCTCGGGGCTGCTATCGAGAGGTTGATCCTCAAAGGTGTCTATATCGGCAGGCGGAGGCGCGCCTCGCAGCCGCGGCGGTCAGTGCGGTTGGTGAGCGTGAGTTCTCCGCCATGCGCTTCGGCGATTTGCCGGGACAGCACGAGACCGATGCCGGACCCGCCTTGCTTGGTCGTGAAAAACGGAACGAAGAGATTCGAGGTATTGGGGAGGCCTGGGCCTTCGTCGAGCACCCAGACATCGAGCTGGGAATTCTGCCGCGACCAGCCGACCTGCACGCCACCCTTGCATTCGAGCGCGGCATCGGCCGCATTGCGAATAATGTTGATGAGGAGCTGCTCGAGCTGATCCGCGTCCGCGGAAATGAAAACGGGCGGACCATCGAGAACGGCGACCTTGACGCGCGTTTCGAGCTTGGCGGTGCGCCGAATCCAAGCAGCGACGTCCATCGGGGCGTGCTTCGGCTGAGGCAGGCGCGCAAGCCGCGCGTACGCCGCCATAAAACGGCCGAGGGCTTCGGTACGCGAGCGAATAATGCCCAGACCCTGGCGGAGGTCGTCGAGAATGGCGGAGGCCGAATCATCGGGCTGGGATTGCGCTGCCTGGCCGGCTTCGCTCGTTCCCTTGGAGGCCTTGCGGAGTGACTGCAGGTCGCTCTCGAGACCTTGGGCAACGGATTGAATCGGGGCCAGGGAATTGTTGAGTTCGTGGCCGAGAACGCGAATCAGCCGCTGCCAGGCTTTGCGTTCTTCATCGCGCAGGGTACGGCTCAAATCGCTGAGAACCACGAGCTGATGCGGCAAGCCACCCTGGCGGAAGGAGCCGCGACGCAGTCCCCAGCGGCCAGCGCCGCCGGGAAAGCTGAGCTCCATCGTGCGTGCGGGGTCGCCTTCAAGGCAGGGGCCGAGGCCGAGTTGCTCAGCCGTGAAGCCGAGAAGCTGCTCTTCCGGGCGGCCGAGGAGCCGTTCGCCCGCGCGGTTCACCAGCCGAAGCTGAAAGTTGTTATCGAAAGTGAAGACGGCGAGATCGATCTCTTCCATGATGGCGCGGAGAAGCGCCGTAGCTTCGAGGGCGCCGAGACGCTGCGAACGCAGCGTTTCGCTGAGGGCGTTCACTTCGACCATGACTTCACCCATTGCGTCGCCGCGGGAGGCGCCGCGGCCGCGGACGGAGAAATCCTCCTCACGCATCGCGGCAAGAATGTTGGAAAGGGTTTGCAGCGAGAAGATAACGCGATGTTGCAGCGAAACGGCGAAGCCGATCCAGAAAACAAGGATAAAGAACGTAATGGTCCAGGCGGCGCCTGCGGAAAAATTGCCGGTCCAGAGCAGAATGATCGCGACGAGAGAACCTGGGAGGCCGGCGGCCAGCGCTAGGAGCTGGATGCGGCGTTCGTAATTCATCACTCGAGGCCGTGTTTTTGGAGCCTTCGGTACATGGCGCTGCGGCTCAGGCCGAGAGTCTTGGCAGCCTGACTGACATTGCCTTCAAAACGCGCGAGCGTGCGCTGGATGAGGTGGCGCTCGACTTCGTCGAGGCTCATATCCTCGAGTCGCATGCCGGCGCCGGGCAGATGGGAACGGAGACCGAGGTCCGCGGCGCGAACGCAGGGACCCGGCGAGAGGAGCACGCCGCGCTCGACGGCGTGATCGAGTTCGCGGACATTGCCAGGCCAAGAATGCTCGTGAAGGGCTTTGAGAGCGGCGGAATCGAAGCCGGCGAGATTTTTGCGGTAGCGCTGGGAATAGCCGCGCAGGAAATGGTGCGCGAGGAGGTCCAGGTCTTCGCGGCGGTCGCGCAGCGGCGGAAGGTGGATTTCGATGGTATTGAGCCGGAAGAGCAAGTCTTCGCGAAAGCGGCCGGCCGATGCTTCGGCGTTGATGTCGGCGTTGGTGGCGGCGAGGACTCGGACATCCACGCGGCGCGTGGTGGAGGAGCCGACACGTTCCATCTCACCGGTCTCAAGCACGCGAAGGAGTTTGGCCTGCAGATTGAGCGGGACGTTGGCGATTTCATCGAGGAAGAGCGTGCTGCCTTCGGCCAGCTCGAAACGCCCGACGCGATCGGAACGCGCGTCCGTGAAAGCGCCTTTGACATGCCCGAAGAGCTCGCTTTCAAAGACACCTTCGGAGAGGCCCCCGGCATTCACGGTGACCATGGGTTTCGACGCGCGATTGGACATGGCGTGCAGCGTGCGAGCAACCACTTCCTTGCCCGTGCCGTGCTCGCCGGTGATCAATACATTCGCGTCGGATGGGCCGATGCGGGCGATCAGGTCCAGAACGGGCTGCATGGCGGGAGATTCGGCGAGGAAGGTGGGACGGGATTCAGCGCGGAGCAGGCGGTTTTCGGCTTCAAGCCGGGAAGCCTGGCGAAGCGCCTGCCGCAGGTCAATTTGCGTGCGAATGACGGAAAGGAGCCGCTCGTTTTCCCAGGGCTTTTGGATAAAGTCGCGTGCGCCGCGGCGCATGGCTTCAACCGCGATCTCGACGCTGCCCCAGGCCGTCATGACGATGACGGGAAGAGTGCTATCGAGCATCTGGATACGCGTGAGCAGGTCGAAGCCCTCTTCACCGGAGGTGGTGTCGCGAGCGTAGTTCAGGTCCATTAGGACGGCATCGAATTCGCGGGCTTCGATGGCCGCAAGGGCCTCCGCGGGAGAAGCCACAGCGTGGGTTTCGTACTTTTCGCGCTTGAGGAGGAGCCGCAGAGCGTCACGGATGTCCGCTTGGTCGTCCGCG
>DASRCZ010000132.1:0-8255 GCA_035652855.1 Candidatus Acidiferrum sp. | reverse complement strand
TGCACCAGCCGCAATACCGCGACCCTGAAACGGGACGCTACGTGCTTCCTTGGACGCGTCTTCACGCCCTGAAGGATTACTGGGGCATGGTGGAAATGCTTCGGGAGTTCCCCAATTTTCACGCCACGTTCAATCTTGTCCCCTCTCTTTGCATTCAACTCGAGGAATACGCCGGCGGACACTTCGATGAGCCCTGGTTCGCCCTCGCCTTCAAGGACGCGGACCGGCTTCAGCGTGAGGACAAAGGGGAAATTCTTGCCCGCGCCTTTCAGGTCAATCACGAGCGTCTCATGTCCCGCTGGCCCCGCTTCGTCGAGCTTTATGAATGGGCGCAACCTGCCGGCGGCGCGCAGGCTCTCGTGACGTTCACTACCCGCGACTGGCGCGATCTGCAACTTCTCTCTCAGCTTGCCTGGATGGAAGAGACGTGGCTCGAGCGCGACGAACTCGTCAGCCGCCTCGCCTCCAAGGGGAAGGATTACACGGAGCAGGACAAAGAAGATTTGAAGGCGAAGCAGTTGCAGCTTCTAGGGATGGTTTTGCCCGCCTACCGCGAGGCCTGGCAGCGCAAGCAAGTCGAGCTCAGCACGACTCCGTTTTACCACCCGATCCTCCCGCTGCTCTGCGATTCCGATATCGCTCGCGTCGCCAATCCCGCCACACCCCTTCCGCGCCGCGCTTACCGCCATCCCGAGGACGCCCGCGAGCAAATTCGCCGCGCCCGCGAATACCATGAGCGCACCTTCGGCGCGAAACCCGCAGGTCTTTGGCCCTCCGAGGGCTCGGTCTCGGATCAAGCCATGTCCATTGCGGCGGAGGAAGGCTTTCAGTGGTTCGGCACCGACGAAGGCGTCCTCGGCCGCACGCTCAACATCGGCTTTTTTCGCGATGCGAACGGTTATCCCACCAATGCCGACCGCCTCTACAAACCCTATCGCATTCAGCTCGCACAAAATTCCATCACCGGTCTTTTCCGGGACCATCACCTTTCCGATTTGATCGGCTTCGTCTATAGCCGCATGGGCGCTAGCGACGCCGCTGCAGACCTTCACGGCCGGCTCCGCGCCCTCGCTGACCGCGTTCAATCGCCGCAGCCCCTCACCATCTGCCTTTTCCTCGATGGCGAAAACGCCTGGGAATACTACCCGAAAAACGGCCGCGAATTTCTCCGCGAATTCTATCGCCGCATTCAGGATGATTCCGATTTCCGTGCGCTCACCGCCAGCGAAGCCATTGCCGCCGCAGGAGACATTCCCTCGAACAACGGCATTTTCCCCGCTTCCTGGATCAATGCGAATTTCGACGTGTGGATCGGTCACGCCGAGGACGTCGCCGCATGGGAACTCCTCTGGGACGCGCGTGAAGCCTATACGCAGGCCGAGGAAGCGCGCAGGAAAGGGCGTAAGGACGCCCCGACCGAAACCGCTCTAACTGAAGCCAAGGAATCCCTGCTCGCCGCCGAGGGCAGCGACTGGTGCTGGTGGTTTGGCCCCGAGCACAGCACCGCGAACGACGCGGAATTTGACGCGCTCTATCGCAAGCACCTTACTGGCGTCTACCTCGCGCTCGGCCGCGTCGCTCCCGAAGAACTCGCCAAACCCATCAAGCGGCAGCCCGAACGCGCGTTCCAGCAGGCCCCGACCGAATTCCTGAAGGTCACCGTCAACGGCCGCGACACCTCGTATTTTGAATGGCTCGGCGCCGGACTTTTCTCTCCCGAGCGCCGGGGCGGCTCGATGCATGGCCGGGTCTTCTACCTGCGCGAGCTCCGCTACGGTTTTGACGCGGACCGCTTTTGCGTTCGCGTCGACCCCTTCCACGACGCGCTCGCCGAACTCGACGACCCCGAGTTTCGCATCACCATTGGCGCCGCCTTCGACGTCGCCGTGGTCGTGAAGCTTCTCCGCGGACGCGTTCAGGAATTTTCCGTCGAGCAGCGCAATGTGTGCCTGCTCAATCCCACCAAGGTCGCTGAAGCCGCGTACGAACGCATCCTCGAAATCGCCGTCAAAAGGGAAGTGCTTCCGCTAAAAGGCGCGTCCCGCATCCGCCTCGGCGTGGCCCTCTGGCACGGAGGCTTGCCCGTCGATGTCCTTCCTGCCGAAGGCTACCTTGAGATTCCCTTGGGCGAGGACAATTTCGCGTGGCCCGCCGATCTCTGACTGATCCTCGACCGAACTGCCTCTAGAACAGCTTCACAGCCAGGTCCCCCGGCCGCTCCCCGACCGGAATCATCGTAATCAAGTTCTGCACATCGGAGCGGATGCGCAGCACCGCCAGATTCCCGGACCCTTGGTCCGCCACCAGCAACATGCTCGGATTCTCGCCCGGGCTGAAGGCCATTGCCGCGGGCGCCTGCCCCGCCGGAATCGGCCGCATCACCTTCCGGTTCACAATGTCCACCGGCGCTACTCGCCCCGCTGCCGTATCCGAAACGAATAGCCCGCTCGCATCCGGCAGCAGGGCGCCATGCGTTGGCGCCGACCCAATCACCACGTAATCGCCGACCTCGTGGGTGAACGTGTTGATCACCTGCAATCCATGCGCCTCGGGGGACAGCACGTAGAGCTCGCCACCATCCGGCTTCAAGATCATCTGCGAAGGCTCACCCGCCAAATCCAGATTGGTCAGCAGCACCGCCCGCCGCAGATCCACCACGGAAATGCGCCGCTCCGAGCGACTCAGCACAAACGCCAGCGAGCTGTCCGGCACAATCGTCACGTCCTCGGGTTGCGCCACAACTGGCACCGTTGCCTTCAGTTCCAGCGTCTCCGGGTCGTGGATCCCCAGTGTGGCGTCGCCATGATTCACCACCAGAATTTGCTTCCCGTCCGGTGTCACATGGGCGATCACCGGATTCCGCCCCGTCTTTCCGTGCCCTACTACCGCATGCGTCTCGCAGTCGACCGCCATAAGCGCGTTTGCCCCGGAAGCGGTCACATAGACCTCACTTCCGTTGGCGGAAAAGTCCAGATTGAAAGGCAGAGGCCCCACCGGAATGCGAGCGGTGATCTGATCGGTCCGCGCCGAAAGCACCCAGGCATACCCGCCCTGCGAACTCACGCCCCAAACTTCCGCGCGTGTCGGATGCTCCCGCATCCCCGAAAGGCCGGGCCCCACGGGAACGTGCGCAATTGCCGCCAGCTTCACCAGGTCCACTACCGTAACCGCGCCGTCCGCCGTCGTCACGTACGCGTTCAGCCGCAATCCCGGGCGCAAAAACGATGGCCTGTGCTCCCGCGCCACAATCACCACCGCGAAGAACAGCAGAATCGCCGCGGGAAAGAAAACCCTGGGCTGCATGCGAACCTTGAGCGGAAACCTCATGATGCCGCTCGGGCGCTAACCATTTCCAATCCCGCCCTCCGTCCCACCCGCAGATAAATCTCCGCGCCAATCAGGTTCGGTATCCAGCAAAGCCACGCAATCGCCGGGTACGCAATCGCATATGGCCAATGCATCAGAATGCTGAACGGCAGATAAATCCGCAGCGTGATCGCCGCGGCGGTCAGCGCGTAGCTGCGGATCATCCAGCGCCGATGAGCCGCAAAGTTTTCGGTTACGGCGACCGCCATCACCGCGGCTGCCGTGCATGCAATCCAGAATGCCCCCAGGCTCAGGAATCCCGCCGAGGCCCAAACGCCGGTTTGCGCATGCGCGGCAATCGGCAGCGACGCGGCCCAGCTCACCACCACCAAGGAAGCGTAAGCCCATCCCATGTACCGGTGCACTCTAAGCCGCCGCGCGCGAATCCCCGGCAGGAATTGCCACGGCCCCAGCATCAGCGCGATGGCTCCGCAACTGGCATGAATCGAAAGGGCAATGCGGCGCGTGAGGAAATTCGGCAGCGGCGCCGGGAAGGGAACATGCGGAAGCGCATATCGCAACGCGCCCAGCCCAGTCATCACCGCAAAAAACGCCACCACCCCGAGCCAGATCTTGCCCGGCCGCCGCATCAATTCACCGTGCGCTTCAGGACGTTCGCGATCTGCCGGACTTCCTCCGCCAATGCGGCAAATTCCTCCGGCAGAATCGATTGCACGCCGTCGGAGAGCGCATTCTCCGGCTCATGGTGCACTTCAACGAGCAACCCGTCAGCGCCGACCGCCACGGCCGCGCGCGACAGCGGCAGCACCTTATGCCGCTTGCCAGTGCCGTGCGAAGGGTCCACCAGAATCGGCAGATGGCTGCGCTTTTTCACCGCAGGCACCACGGCTAAATCCAGCGTGTTCCGCGAAAAATCAGAAAAGGTCCGCACCCCCCGCTCGCAGAGCATTACGTTGTAGTTGCCCTCGGAGAGGATGTACTCCGCCGCCATCAGAAACTCATCCAGCGTCGCGGACATGCCGCGCTTGAGGAGCACCGGCTTTTTCGATCGCCCCGCCCGTCTGAGCAGCGAAAAATTCTGCATGTTTCGCGCGCCAATCTGAATCACGTCCGCGTACTGCTCCACCAGTTCCAGCGACTCGTTGTCAATGGCCTCGGTAATGATTCCGAACCCGAATTGCTCCCGCACTTTCGCCAGAATGCGTAGTCCCGGCTCTCCCAGGCCCTGAAAACTGTACGGGGAGGTCCGCGGCTTGTACGCTCCGCCCCGAAATACCCGGCACCCTGTTTTTGCCAGCCGCTCCGCAATAGCAAAACTCTGCGCTTCCGTCTCGACCGCGCAGGGGCCGCCCACGAGCGCTACATGATCTCCGCCGACCAGCACGTCTCCGCGCGGCGTGGGAATCCGCAGAATCGTGTCCTCTTCCTTCGTGTCGCGGCTCACCAGTTTGTACGGCTTGCTGACCGGAATGCATTCAATCACGCCGGGCAGCGATTCCAGAACTCCCAAGTCGGCCGCGCCCTGGTTCCCTGTGATGCCAATCGCCGTTCGCGCCGCTCCCGGTATGGGGTGCGCCTTCAGCCCGAGCGACTCAATCCGCTCGCATACCGCCCGTACTTGCTCTTGCGTCGCATGCGACTGCATCACCACCAGCATCGGCACTCCCCTATAGCCATTCCCAAGCCTCACGGAACGCCACAGTGTACATCACCGGCGTTCCAGAGCGCGGAAGGAAACGCGAACCACATCAGCAACCCCGATGAAGTTGTAGACACAAGGAAGATACCTGGAGTAGGTTAGGCGCAAAGGAGCGCGCCATGCCAAAGGTCCAGGTCCCCAGACTCACCATGAATTACGAGCAGCAGGGGAGCGGAGAGCCGCTGCTGCTGATTCCATACCTTTCCGCGGACAACGCGTGCTACGCATTTCAGGTCGCGGAATACGCAAAGCACTTTACCTGCATCTCGGTCGACCTGCGCGGAACCGGAGAAACGGATAAGCCAAGCGGAGCGTATTCCACCGAAACTCTAGCAGATGACATCGCCGCATTTTTAAGCGTGGCCGGAATCGAAAAGGCACACGTAATGGGGCTGTCGCTCGGCGGGGCCGTGGGGATGTGGCTTGCCGCGAAGTATCCAGAAAAAGTGCTCTCGCTTTCCTTGCACGACACCTGGCCGAAAACCGATGGCTTCATCCGGGCAGTCATCGAGAGTTTTCAGATGGTCGCGAAGGCATTGCAGAGCGTGCCTGAAACTACCATCCGCGCCATTTTTCCGTGGTGCTTCACGCCGGAACTCTACGCGGAAAAACCGGAATACATCGAGTCGCTGGCGGCGTTCGTGCGCAGCCGCCCCGTGCCGCAAAGCGTAGCGGCATTCCTCGAGCAAACCGAGGCGGTGCTTGGGCATGACGCTCTTGTGCAACTCCCGCGAATCGTCGCGCCGACGCAGATCACCTTCGGACGCCTGGACCAGCTCACCTCGACGCGGTTTCTCCAGCCAATGCGGAGCGGCATCCGCAATTCGGAAGCCGTGGTTTTTGAAGGCGCGGCGCACGCGCCGATCTACGAGAAAGTCGAGGAGTTCAATCAACGCACGCTAGCGTTTCTTCGCCGCCACGCTGGCTCCGCTGCGACGGTGAGCGCCGGCGCCGTCTAGGCGTTCGTACGGCGTTTGAATCGCGGACTGCCGCGTCATTACCAGACGGGAGGGAACATAACCCTTCAGCGGCAGCTTAGCGAGAATTTCCCGATACACTGGCGGCGGAAGAACCGGTGCGCGGCTCAGGACCCAGAGTGAACGGCGCGAAGGCTCGCCAATCACAGCGTATTCATAATTTTGATCGAGATCGATGATCCAGTAGTCGCCGGAAAGGCGCCAGGCAAAGCTCACTTTCAATTTCGCGTTGCTGGAACGTTCGGCAATTCTCGCCGTGGCGCGTGACTTCAGGATGCGGCCGCGCGGCGTCATGCACGAATTGACAACGGATATCTTGCCGTCTGGCCGCATGGAGTAGGCGGCTTGGACGTCGCGCTCGCAAAGCCGCTCGAAGCGGTTCGGATAGCGCGCAATCTCATACCAGCGGCCAAGAAAGCGTTATGTCCACTTGGGCAACGGTTGAAAGGGCCGGGGGTTCGCGGCCGCGCAGCACCGAAGAGAGCAGCACGCCAACGGCGCCGCCGATCAAGAATGCCGCGAAATCGCCACTGACGGCCTTTGCATGGACGCTCCTTGGGTTGGATGGCGGCGGGAGGGAAGTGGAGGCGAGGGATGAACGTGTTTTGAAGGGCCGCGGCCGCTGGGTGGGCCGTGCCAGGTATGCGGCAGGCCTTCTAATCTTTGCCGGCGACGACTTGAGCGTGACCGAGCGCGGCAACCAACGAAACACCGCCGACGATATTTCCAAGAAGCGTGGGGAAAAAGAATTCACGGAAGTAGCCAGCCCAGGAAAGCTTGTGAAGCGCTACGAGATAGAAGACGGTCGTCGAGCCAGCGATGATGTGATTGAAGCCGCCAAGCCCGATCAGGTAGGTGAGGACGATGACGACGCTGAGCCGGGACGATTCGGCGGCTGGCAACAGCCACACCATGAGCGCGATAAGCCATCCGGCAAAAATAGCGCGCACGAAGCTGATGCCAAAGCTTGCGCCGGTGTGCGCCAATCCGATGGAGTAAAACGTTTCGCGAATCTGCGGATTGAAAAAACGGACGCTGGCAACGAAATAGGCGAACAGCAGGGTTCCGGCAGCGTTATAAAGCAAGACGATGCCCCATAGGCGCAGCACGCGGAGAAAAGTGGCGAGATTTTTCTGCAGGAGCAGCGGGAGAATCACGGTTAGCGTGTTTTCCGTATAAAGCTGCTGTCGCCCGAGAACGACAATGAGAAACCCCACGGAATAGCCGAACTTGGCGATGAGCGGGCGCCACGGTTCATCGGGCAGCCGGGCTTCCAGGAGGGCTTCGGCCACGAACGAAAAGCCCATGCTAAGGCCGGCTGCAAGCGCGGACCAGGCGAGAGCGGACGCGGGCCGCGCGAGTTCATCTTCGCCTTCGCGGCGAATCGCCTCGTAGACGATGTTGGCGCCGATCGCCACGCGCTCTTTGACGAGCTTCTTTTCTTCTTTGCTGACGATCGGCGAAGCTTCGGAGGTTTGGTGCTTAGCGTGCTTTGCTTCTTTGTCGGACACGAAGGAGTGACGCTAGCACGGGCGCCATAGGGAAGAGAGTCGGGTGGAACCGGTAGCGGAGGGAGCGAGTACCGAGGGTGGCAGGCCGGGGAGACGCCCAGGACGGAGTTAACGTGTGGCGGACGCCGTGACAGCGACGCCCAATTCCTTCAGTTTGGCGCGGGCTCGGCGGTCTTCCTCGGTGCCGGGATAGCGCTTCACGACCTCCCGGAGTTCACGGATGGCTTGCGTTTTTTCGCCGAGTTCGAGCAGGGCCATGCCCTTGCGGTAGCGCGCGGGAGCGAGCTTGAAGCTCCTGGGATAGTTCACCAGGACCTTTTCAAACTCGGAGACGGCCTGCTCGTATTGCTTTTGCTGGTAGGCGATTTCGCCGAGATAAAACTGCGCATTGGAGGCGAGATCCGTGTCGCCGTAATACTTGAGATAGTCCTGAAACTCGGAGCGCGAGAGATCGTACTTGCCGCTGGTGAGATCGCGAAGGCCGTTGGAGTAGAGGGTATCGGCGGAAGGGGCCGCTGCGGCAGCGGATGCAGGGGCCGCCGAAGAGGGGGCGAGACTGCTGGAGGGCGAATTGGGAGCGCCGGAAGCGGGCGCGGCCCCGGGGGCGGTGCCGGGCGCGCCGCCGCTGGAAATCTTGGCGTCGAGGCTCTGGACGGTGTTCTGCAAATCCGCAAGCTGCTGGTTGAGTTTGCCCAGGCGCGATTTGATCTCCTCGAGATTATCGGAGAGTCCCTGAACCTG
>DASRCZ010000131.1:0-6820 GCA_035652855.1 Candidatus Acidiferrum sp. | reverse complement strand
GCAGGTAGCGTAGTCCGCGGCGCCGCCTTGGCGCACGATCTCGTCGCGAGTCTCCTTCAGCGGCTCCTCCCGCCTGCCGGCGAGAAACACCCGGGCGCCTAGGCCCGCGAAGCGCAGCGCCATCGAGCGCCCCAGCCCCGTTCCGCCGCCGGTCAGAAAAATCGCTCTACCTTGTAGCAATTCCTGCTGGAACATTCCCACACCGCCCGCTCGCGCCGCGCCATCTTCTGCTGCATCGATCTCGAAACGGCTCCGCGATTCTATGCCATCCGCCCAGTATTTTCGCCGCCAGACACGCGTCAATCGCTTGCTCCAGCCGGCCGCCCTCGCTGGCACGCTTCTCATCGCCGCAGGCTCCGTGCAGACCGCGATGCCGTTCCCATCATCGCCGGCGTATTCATTATCGATCTCATCGGCACGCCGTGCGCCGCTATCGCCTCCAGCACACCTATTGGGCGTGCCATTGAATGGCGAACCCGACCAACCGCAATCGAAGTTTGTCCGTGTCGCCCTCAACCGTTCGGCGGACCTCATTCTCAAATCTCAAGCTGGCGTCTCCAATCGGGCCTTCAGCTCGATCCGCAGGGTGGTCCCCAACGCATGAGTAGTGGGCGCACCCTCGCGGATATTTCTTTGCAGATAAAAAACATCCAGAAAGACCCGGCGAGATAGCCGCCTGCCGATGCCCGCCTGCGCGCGGTTTTGATTCCAGTTCCTCGCGGAAAGATTGAAAAATACTTCATCCGAGGCAAAGATGCGCCAGCGAGCCTGTGTCCCCAGCGGCCGCTCAGCAAGAATCCGGTTGCGATAGCGCACCGGCGAATCACCAAAACCGATGAGTTTTTCGAATCGGTTGCGGTCGGCTATCGCAAACCTCCCAAATCGAAAGGATTTCGCCACGGCGGCGAGCGGCACACTTACGTCGAGCGAACTCCGCGGCAGCTTCGCGTAGAGATAGCCTCCCGTCAGCGTAAGGTGCCAGGGCAAGCCGAAGTCCGCAGTGATCCCGGTAGCGGCAAGCTGCGGATTCGCCCCGCTCGCGTCGATTCGAGCGAGAAGAGGAACAACGACGTCTATTGTTTTCCAAGACCCAGTGAGATCGACTTCATTCCACGATTGAAAATCCTGTCCGTTCGCCCGGCTCGCAACGAGGCACCACGCCAGCAAAAAGGCAATCGCGAGCCAAACACGCATCCCACGGATACGAAACCCGGCTCCTTCAAGCTCTGGCCATTTCATAGACGACTTCAAGCGCCTGCTGCCCTTTGCTCTCACGGAAATCGCCCGCCAGTTCGCCCGCCAGCGTCATGACCGATACTGTCGTAGCCCCCGCCTTAGTGATTCGCAGCAAAGCCGCCTGCTCGGTCCGTTCACTCATCCCGCCGCAGGCATCCAAGACCACGAACACCTTGTATCCCCGGTCCGCTCCGCCGAGCGCCGCTAGCTGCACCGCCAGCTCAGTCGCCACTCCAGAAATCAAAAGTGTCTTTCGGCCCGTTGACTGGATCGCCGCCGCGATCTCGGGGCTTTGGAACGAATCGCACACCGTGCGATGGAGTATCGCCGGTTCACCCAAGCCGTCCGAAATTTCAGGGATGACCTTGGCTGGCTCGCCCTTCTGTCCGCGCACGCCGGTCACAATCGCCGGAATTCCCATCACGTTCGCCAGCCTGACCAAGGCGCGCACGGCTCTTCTCAGGCGCTCCAACGAGTTTGTCCCTGTCAACTCCACAATCCCCGCCTGTAAGTCGGCAAACAAGATCACCGCATCGCTGGCACGGATCGTCGAGTTCGCATTTTCCGCCATCATGTTCTCTCCACTGACTTCGATTTATTGTCGCGGCCGCTCGCTTCGGCAAGTTTTCCTGCCGTTTCGCTCATCCGCATCGCGAGAAATTTGTTTTCCTCGCGCAAAATCTTAAAGGAGAACGTCGTCTCCCGGGCCAGCAGCGCGGCTCCGCTGATCATCGCGAGCACACCTGCCCCACCCGCCAGAAACGCAATCGCCAAGGCCGCCGGCGCTCCCGGTGCGCCTCGTGCCGCTAAAACCGCCCCGACGAGCGAAGCCAACGTGCTGCCCGATAACGCCGCCGCTGCGGTATAGAAGCAAGTCAACGATCGCACAATCAGAGAAGCCCGCGCTTCCGTGGACTCCAATTGCCGGATGCGCAGCTTCAACTCAGCGCTAGATAGTGCGGCCCGTTCTCCGATCTGACCGGCCAGTTCGTGGACTCGGTCGATCGCGCGCCCATAGCGATTTCCGGTTCCGAAGAGCAACACACAAGCGGCATTCGTCAGTACAGCCGGCGCCGAAATAAACGTCAGAACCGCCAACGGATTTGAAGGAAGCTCCACATGGACTCCTGAAGCGTTGAAATCTCGCCCTCTCGCCCTTCGCCTCGGCCACGCAAACCTCTCACCTAAGACGGTGCGAGTATAAAATGAAACCAACCGCTCAAGAAGAACGTACAAATTTGTAAGCTGGAAGGGTGCGCATGAAAAATCATTTCGGATGTCCTGTCCAGGCCACAGCCAACGTTCTGGCAGGAAAATGGAAGGTGCTGATTGTCTGGCACCTTGGTTTCGGTCCGCGCCGGTTCGCGGAAATACGCGATCTCCTGTCCGGAGTGAGCGAAAAGGTTCTGACCGCGCAGTTGCGCGAGCTCGAACGCGATGGCGTGCTTCGCCGTTCATCGAGCGGATCCGTGCCGCCCCGCGTGGATTATTCCCTGAGTCCGGCTGGCGATGAGTTGATCGGAGTGATGGAAGCAATGTGCGGCTGGGGCACCAAGCACCTCGGCGTGCCTCCCAGTTTGCCGCGGCGCCCCAACCATGCTCCGCCTCGGCCGGGCGGCCGGCGTCCCAAGTGATCTGCGGCTACGGCTTGGATCGCATCGTCGCGGGTATCGGGCGGCCGAGAATCTTGGCGTATTCCGCCGCGAAGAGCGGGCTTTCTGGAAATTCCTGATTCAATTCCTTGAGCATACGCTGTGCCAAGGGATACTGCTTCTCTCGGAGAGCGGCAAGAGCGAGGAGAATCTTCGCGAACGGCTTCAGGTAGCGGCCGCCCTCGGCGGTACGCGAAACCTCCTCCATGCCGAGCGCTTTATCGCCGTGAATGCCGCCAAACCACAGGAAGAAACGGGCCGGTCCCGAGAGGCAACCGATAATGTAATTTGCGGAGCCCGGCGCAACATACACATCAATGGCATCGGGCCGCAATTCCAGTGTCTCCCTCGCGAAGTCGTTCGCTTCCTTCATGCGCTTGAGTCCTTCGAGATGCTTCTTCTGCAAAATGGTGAGTGAATCGGATTCCATGCCCGCGGCCAGAGTCAGCGAAAAGAGGGACTCCGCGTCCTTGGGATCGCGCTTCAGCCGGTCTCGCGCCAGTCCGCGCGTTTCGGCAATCGCCGTTTGGAATCCTCGCAACCGCACCGGGTCCGGTTTGCCGTCGATTCCGCCGAGAAATTTTTTGTCGTCGAGGAAGAATTCGCTGGTTAGCACCCCCTGGCGGTAAAACTCCTCGAACAGATACGTCGCCGCTACTCCCGCGTGCACAAACGGCTCGTCCGGGTGCTGCCTTTCCCAATCGGCAAATTGCGCGCGGGCCTCCCCAAACCTTTGTTCGTACATGAGGTCGAAACCCTTGGCGAGTTGCGGCACTTCCGTGAAAGCCGGTGGCGGATCCGAAAGCGAGTGCGGCGCAGCCACGGCAGAAAGGATCAGCAATACAAGAGTGAAGCCCATTCGTTCCAGCATCATTCCCCTAAATCAAAATAGTCCCGGCAGGAAGCGTGGTTTGCCCGCCATCGCGGCTCTGTATTCCGGGTCAGAGAGGAGCACCCGTTCTTCAACGGCAATCCTTTGAGAGATGGCCGCTGCGTACACTATGGGAGCAGCGATCGCCGTGATCCAGGCCGTGTGGATCAGCGGAAGCGAAAACATCTCGGCAAATACCGCCGCATAGTTAGGATGCCGGACATACCGGAAAGGACCAGACGTAACGATGCCTAATTTCGTCGAATCCACCACCTGTACGTTCCAAAGTTGGCCCATAGCACGGACGACCCAAAGGCGCAGCAGGTTGGAAGCAACGAAAAGCACAAACATGACACCCGCCAGCGCCGGGTAGAAGGGCCTTCGCAGGAAGACGACCTCCGCGGCGGCACCGATCAGAACTCCCGTGTGCGCCAGCACAACCCAGCGGAAATTGGGTTTGTCTAGCTTTACCGCGCCGCGGGCCGCCATGGCCGCCTGGTTTCGCTTCGAGACACGCAGCTCAAATATTCTCAGAGCCGCCACAGCAAGCAGCAGTAGGAGGTATGCCATCACGCTGGGAGCGAGGTTCAGGCCCATTGGAGCAATAGGAACTCCGCGCTAAAACCCGGGCCGAAAGCCGCCGCCAGCGCGTAGTCGCCCGGCTTGAGCGGCCGCTTTTCCAGCCACTCCTGAAGAATGAAGAGAATTGTTGCGCTCGAGAGATTGCCCACATTGGCCAGGACATCCCAGGAAGGCTGCGTATCGCACTTGCAGAGGCCCAGGGCTGCTTCGACATTTCCCAAGAGCCGTGCGCCGCCCGGATGCAGAATCCATCCTTTGATTTCATCCCGGCGGCGGCCGTTCCGCTCGAGAAATCCGTGAACGAGATCCTTGATTTCCGCGCCGATCATTTCCGGCACGTCCTTGGATAGCAAGATGTGAAAGCCTGAGTCGCGAAGGTCGAAGCCCATGGCTCCAAGCGAGTCCGGAAATGTATACGTCTCGGATACCAGAATCTTCGGCCCGGTCAACTTTCTTCCGCTGACAATCACCGCGGCGGAACCGTCCCCGAACAAAATGGAAGAGATGAGATTCGCCTGCGAGATATCCTTTCGTTGAAAGGTCAGCGAGGGCAGCTCCACCGCGATAATCAGGACATTTCCGCCGGGATGCGCCCGCAAATAATCGGCTGCGCGTCCGAGCGCCATAGCTCCTGCGGCGCAGCCGAGTTCCGTAAACGGCATGCGGCGCACGTTGGAGCGAAACCCCATCAGATGAATCAGATGCGCATCGAGCGACGGAATCATGAACCCGGTGCAGGAGACCGTGATGATAAGATCGATTTCTTGCGCGGTCATTCCGGCGCGTTCCAGGCATTTTTCCGCCGCTTCGCGCCCCAGCTGGATGGCGTGCTCGATGTATTCGTTGTTCGTCTTCGCCAGCGCTCGCGGTTCAACGGTGTAGTCAATCGGAAAGATGGTGTGCCGCGTCTGCACTTGCGCGTTGTCCACAATCGCCATCATCGCATCGAGCCGGCGCTCCGCGATGTCGAACACGCGGCCCATGTAATACTTCACGTCATCGCGCGTGATTTTGTAGGGCGGCAGCGCCGTGGCGGAGGCCACGATATGCGTGTTCTCGGCATACGCGGGCTGGTGATTCGAGGCGTAACGATTCATGCCTGCCGCCCATCTCAGCAAACAGTCGCGTTCCGGCGGCGATCCTTCCTAAGAATGAATGCAAGCCGGGCGAGGTCGGCCCAGCCTAACATGCGAGCGGCTTACTCTATATCATTTCACGGTCCAATTGGCCTCAAGCGCGCCCAAGGCGCCGGCTTCGCCGAAACTTCGCCTCCGACGGGTCCGGACTCGTCCGGCGTGGACGCCGGGTCGCGGCCCAGGGATGTTCGAGATATGCTATCCGTGTGCTGGAACTTGACTGCGGGCTTGCTTTCGATCCGGAGCGGGACCAGGAGTTTTTCCGAGGACTGCCGGAACGCCCCGCGATCTGCCTGATTGAACTTACCGAAGCGCGCCCCGCGTCCGCCGAGCCATTTCTCCTTCGCACCCAGAACCTGCGCGCCCGTCTCGAACGGCTGCTGGGCCCGGCAGACCCTGCGAGTCACCGCCTCAACCTGCGCGAAATCGCTGCAGGCGTTCACTACCGGCTCACCGGTTCGAAACTCGAGCAGGCGCTGTGCTATTACCAACACGCGCGGCGGCTCTTTCCGGGAAGATACCGCAAGCTGATGCGGCTGCGTCCCCCGGCGGTGCTCAAACTCAATCTGCGAAATGCCTACCCGCGGTGTTTTGTGACACGCCGGATTTCAGTCAATGCCGAAGGCGAACCCACTGGCGGCGTGTACTACGGCCCTTACCCGACGCGAAAGGCTGCGGAAGCTTTCGCGGGTCAGGCGCTCGACTTCTTCAAAGTGCGCCGATGCCAAATCAAGATCCGGCGCGATCCTGCCTTTGCCGGCTGCATCTATTCGGAAATGAAAATGTGCCTTGCGCCATGCTTTGCCGCATGCTCGAAGGAGGAATACGACGCCGAAGTGGAGCGCTTGGCCCAGTTTCTCGAAAGCAGCGGCAAATCGCTGCTGGCGGCTTATGAAACCGAGCGTGACCTGGCAAGCGAGGATCTGGATTTTGAAAAGGCAGCCGCGCTGCACAAGAGGATTGACAAACTGAACGACACGCTGCGAACCAGCCCCGAACTGGCGCGCCGCATTCAGGACCTTGACGCGGTGGTGCTGCAGCGCGCGGCCGAGGAACAATCGATCGCCGCTTTCATCGTCCGGCGCGGACGTATTGCGGAACCGTTCTTCGTGCGATTTGCGGAACTCGCCAGCCAGCCGCGATCAGCGGAGCACTTTTTTCGAGAGCGGCTGGAAGGCGAGCCGCCGCCGCCAAGCGGGGAACTCGGTGAGCAGCTCGCGCTCCTGGCGCGTTGGTATTACAGCAGTCCGCGCGAAGGCGAAATCCTGTTTCGCGAGAAGGATTGGCCGTACCGGCGTATCCTTCGGGCGTGTTCGCGGCTGCTCGCTCCCGCGGAGGAAGCG
>DASRCZ010000130.1:0-6085 GCA_035652855.1 Candidatus Acidiferrum sp. | reverse complement strand
TCGCGAAGCATGTCGCCCGTCGAAAGATGGGGCACTCGGTACGTGCGCGCCAGTTCTTTCGCCTGTGTGCCCTTCCCGGCGCCCGGAGGCCCGAGAAAAATCACGGCACGATGCAATCTCTCCAGCGGGCGCTGGCCCGCTAGTGCGCTGGTCTCCATGCATTAGCGCCGTCCGCGTAACCGCCCCTTCCGCGCAAACCCTTCGTAGTTGCGCATGACCAACTGGGCTTCGAGCTGCTGCACGGTGTCCATGGCAACGCCGACGACGATCAGCAGCGAAGTGCCGCCAAAGTAAAAATTGACCTTCAAGCCGTTGAGGATCCAATCCGGCAAATGACGGTCAAACCATCCCCCGCCGAGATAGAGGGGCAAGTGGTTGACGTGGACGCCAGCGATCATCCACTCCGGAAGCAAGCAAACGAGGGCGAGATAGACGGCGCCGATAAAGGTCAGCCGCTTGAGAATTTTGCTGACGTGCTCGGAGGTGGTGCGGCCCGGGCGGATGCCGGGAATGAATCCGCCGTTCTTGCGCATGTTGTCGGCCAGTTCGGTCGGATTGAAGACAATGCCGACGTAGAAGAAGGAAAAGACGAGAATGAGGGCGACATAAATCAGCGTGTAGAGCGGCTCGCCCCAGCGCAGGGTATCGGCAAGATTCTTGACGAAGGGATAGCGCGTGCCGAAGAGCAAGGCCGCGGTGGCGGGAAAGGCCAGGAGGGAACTGGCGAAAATCGGGGGGATTACGCCGCCGGAATTGACCCGGAGCGGGAGGTACGAGGATTGACCGCCCATGACCCGGCGACCGATGACGCGCTTGGCATACTGCACGGGAATGCGGCGCTGCGCACCTTCGACGAAAACGATGACGGCCACAACGGCAATCATTAAGACGAGGAGAAGGATCAAGGCGGCGGGCGTGAAGGCTCCCCAGGTGGCGTTGCGGAATTTCTCGTACAAGTCGTGAATGGCGTTGGGCAAGCCGACGACAATGCCGACGAAAATGATAAGGGACATGCCGTTGCCGATGCCGCGTTCGCTGATCTGTTCGCCGAGCCACATGATGAAGGCGGAACCGGTGGTCAGTGTGAGCACGGTCATGAGGGTAAAGGCGATGCCGGGGTGATAGACGAGATTCTGCTGCGATTGCAGAGTCGCGGCAATCGAGAGCGACTGGATGATGCTCAACGCAATGGTCAGATAACGGGTGTACTGGGTAATTTTCCTGCGGCCCAGCTCGCCCTCTTTTTGCAGGCGCTCGAGGTACGGAAAGACGACCTGCATCAACTGCAAGATAATGGATGCCGTGATATACGGCATGATGCCGAGCGCGAAGATGGTAAGGCGGCGGAAGTTGCCACCGCTGAAAAGGTCGAAGAGGCCGAGCACGGAGCCGGCGGACTGATTGAAGAGTTTTTCGAGTTCGGTGATGTTGATCCCGGGAGTGGGTATGTGCGCGCCGATGCGATACACGGCCAGCAACGCGAGAGTGAACAGGACGCGGTTCCGCAAGTCCGGGATGCGGAACATATTTTGCAACGCTTCGATGAATCGCTTCATAAGTACTTCCTAAAACAGGTCCCTTTGAGCGACCAGTTCAGGCCACAACCTCGGCTGAGCCGCCGGCCTTGGCGATTTTTTCCTTGGCGGAGGCGCTGAACGCGTGCGCGCGGACAGTAAGCTTGTTTTTGAGCTCGCCATCGCCAAGGACCTTGACGCGGCAGCCGTTGCCGCGGACAAAGCCGTGGGCACGCAGCAAATCGGGCGTGACGGTTTCGCCGGAGGGAAACGCGTTGAGCTCATGCACGTTGATGACGGCGTATTCGAGGCCAAACGAGTTGTGAAAGCCGCGCTTGGGCATGCGGCGATGCAACGGCATCTGGCCGCCTTCAAAGCCGCGACGACGCGAATAGCCGCGGCGCGACTTTTGTCCCTTGTTGCCGGCTCCGGCCGTTTTGCCGAGCTTCGAGCCCATGCCGCGGCCGACGCGCACCTTGCGATGGCGCGAGCCGCGAGGGGGCCGCAAATTCGAGAGGCTGACGCTGGACTTGCGTTCAGCCGGTTCTTTTTTCGCCCTGGCCATATTAGTCCACCACCTCCACCAGGTGCCTGACCTTATGAATCATGCCGCGAACCGCGGGCGTATCCTGGCGTTCGACCACCTGGTGCATTCTGCGAAACCCGAGGCCGCGGATGGTCTGGCGCATGTCGCCGGTGCAGCCGATGAAGCTGACCACCCACTTGATTTTGACGGTGCCGGATTTGCCGGGGGATTTTTTCTGCTGCGTGCTCATGCGTTACTCTCCGTGGCCGCGATCTTCTCCTTGTCGCGAGCGGGCTTGCCGCTGATTTCGTCGACGGTTTTGGAGCGCGTCTCGGCGACTTGGGCCGCGTCCTTCAAGCTGAGAAGCGCCGCGAAGGTAGCCTTGATGACGTTGTGCGGGTTGGAGGTGCCGAGCGATTTCGTCAGCACATTGGTGATACCGGCGACCTGCATCACTTTGCGGACGGGGCCGCCGGCAATGACGCCGGTGCCTTCGGAAGCCGGCTTCAGGAGCACCTGCGCCGAGCCGTAACGCCCGAGAACCTGATGAGGAATCGTGGTGCCTTTGAGGTTGAGGCGAATGAGATTCTTTTTCGCTTGCTCGATGCCCTTCTTGATGGCCATGGGCACTTCGCGGGCTTTGCCCATGCCGAATCCGGCGTGGCCATGACTATCTCCGACGACGACGAGCGCGGAAAAGCTCAGGTTCTTGCCGCCCTTGACGACCTTGGTGACGCGGTTGATGGCGATGACGTCGTCCTTGAGGTCCGAAGGATTGACTTCGAGCAACCGGCGTACCGCTAGATTTTCGCGCAAAATTTGCTTCGACATAGGCTTAGAACTGTAACCCCGCTTCCCGCGCCGCATCCGCGAGCGCCTTCACGCGGCCGTGATATTTGTAGCCGCCGCGATCGAAAACCACTTTACTGACGCCGGCGGCTTTGGCGCGCTCGGCGATCAGCTTGCCGATGACCTTGGCTGCGGCGATATTGCCTCCGCCCTTCAAACTCTTTTTCGATTCGCCGTCGACGGAACTGGCGGAAACGAGCGTCTTGCCAGCGCGATCGTCGATGATCTGCGCATAGATGTGATCGAGCGAGCGGTAAACGGCGAGACGCGGCCGCTCCGGCGTGCCTGCGACGCGCGTGCGCACGCGGTCGTGAATGCGCCGGCGGTGCTCGTCCCGCGATAGCTTGCGAACTTTTGGCCCTGCCACGTTTCTTCTCCTCAAACTCCGGCGAAACTACGCGCCGGCCTTTGCTCCGGCCTTGCCGGCTTTCTTCTTGAGCCGTTCGCCGGTGATGCGAATGCCTTTCTGCTTGTACGGGTCGGGCGGACGCAGAGCGCGAATATCGGCGGCGACCTGGCCGACCTGGCCCTTATCGGCGCCGCTGACAATCAGATGGGTCTGCTTGTCCACGGCGATCTGAATGCCTTCGGGAATGGCGAATTCGACCGGGTGCGACTTGCCGAGGGCGAAAGAAACGGTTTTGCCCTTGAGCTCGGCGCGGTAGCCGACGCCGACGATATCGAGCTCTTTCTTGAAGCCCTGAGTAACGCCGTGAACGGCATTGGCGACAAGGGCCCGAGCGAGGCCATGCAGCGCGCGATGCTCCTCCGAGGCGCGTTTGGCGGTCAGCACACCATCCTTCTGCTCGAAGCTGATGCCGTGGGGAACGCCAACAGTCAACTTGCCCTTGGGGCCCTGGACTTCGACTTGTCTGGCCGCGAGCGCAATCTTGACGCCCTGGGGCACGGGAATTGGTTTTAGTCCGATACGCGACATTGGTCCATCGTCCTCGAATCTTTATTTGCCAATACCAAGGTTACCAAACCTCGCAAAGCACTTCTCCGCCGGTCCCGGCTTTGCGCGCGGCGCGACCGCTCATCAGGCCTTTCGGCGTGGTGAGAATGCTGATACCGAGGCCGCCGACGACTTGCGTGATGCCTTGCGCGGCGACGTAGCGGCGGGCGCCGGGACGGGAAACGCGCTTCAGGCCGGTGATAACGCTGCGGCGGTCCGGCGTGTACTTCAAGAACACGCGGAGCGTTTTGCGCGCTTTGTTGTCGTCAACCATCTTGTAGGTGGAGATGTAGCCTTCCTCCTTGAGGATGCGCGCGATCTCGGTCTTGAGCTTGGAGGCCGGCACATCGACGCGCTGGTGCTTGGCGGCGGCGGCGTTGCGGATGCGCGTGAGAAAATCGCCAATGGGATCGGTCTGCATATTGCTTGAATTCTCCTACCAGCTCGATTTCACGACGCCGGGAATTTCACCTCGGAGCGCCATGCCGCGGAAACAGATGCGGCACATCTGGAATTTGCGGATATAGGCGCGGGCGCGGCCACAAACGCGGCAGCGGTGGCGCGTGCGCACCTTAAACTTGGGCTTCTTCCGGGCCTTGGCGATTTTGGCGGTACGGGCCATTACTGGGCTCCTCCCGGCACGCGAAGCGGGACGCCGAGTCCCTTCAGCAGCTCGCGGCCTTCTTCATCGTTGCGCGCGGTGGTAGTCAGGGTGATGTTCATGCCCTTGATCTTGTCCACGCGGGTGTAATCGATTTCCGGAAAGACGAGCTGGTCCTTGAGGCCGAGCGTGTAATTGCCGCGGCCATCGAAGGCGTTCGAGGGCAAGCCGCGGAAATCGCGGACGCGCGGGAGGACCACATTACACAAGCGGTCCAGAAATTCGTACATACGGTCGCCGCGGAGCGTGACCGCGCAGCCGATGGGCATGCCCTTGCGAATCTTGAAATTCGCGATGGACTTTTTGGCGCGAGTGATAACGGGACGCTGGCCGGTGATCTGGCCAAGCTCCTGCGCCGCGGTGTCCAGCAGCTTGGCGTTCTGGCTGGCTTCGCCCATGCCGATATTCACGGTAATCTTGGCGAGCTTGGGCACGGCCATGACGTTTTTCCAGCCAAAGCGCTTCATGAGCGCGGGCACGGTTTCCTGGCGATAGCGTTCCTGCAATCTGCTCTTCATCGTTCGCTGATCCAGTCCTTTGCTTTCCTTTCCTTTACTTGTCCAAAGTCGTGTTGCAGCGCCGGCAAACGCGCACTTTCGAGCCATCCGGCAAAACGTTGTGGCCGACGCGGGTGGTTTTGCCGCAACTGTCGCAAACGATCATGACGTTCGAAGCGTTCATGGGGCCCTCCTTCTCGATGATGCCGCCGGCGACATTCTTCGAGGGATTCGGGCGGGTGTGGCGCTTGATGATGTTGGCGTGCTCGACGACCACGGTGTTCTTCTTCGGATTGATGAAGAGCACGCGTCCGGTCTTGCCGGCGTCGCGGCCGGTGAGGACCTTGACGTTATCGCCCTTGCGCACCTGAATGCGAAAGCGCCTGGGACGTTGATGGCGATCGGCTACGGGCATGGGTTACCAGACCTCCGGAGCAAGCGACACGATCTTGGTGAATTTCTTTTCGCGCAGCTCGCGGGCGACAGGCCCGAAAACGCGCGTACCGACGGGCTCATTGGCGTCGTTGATGAGGACGGCGGCGTTATCGTCAAAGCGGATGTACGTGCCGTCCTTGCGGCGCTGCTCCTTGCGCATGCGGACGATGACGCATTTCACGACTTTACCTTCCTTGACCTGGCTTTCCGGAGTGGCTTCCTTGACCGAGGCGGTGACCACGTCGCCGAGGCCAGCTTTAAGGCCGGCATCGCCGCCGACCGGCAAAATGCACATGAGTTTGCGCGCGCCGGAGTTATCCGCCACCGTCAGCCAGGTTCGCATCTGAATCATCGGTGTGCCCCCTGTCCCTATTCCGCCGAGGCGCTGCGCGCCACCACCGCCGCGAGCCGCCAGCGCTTGAGGCGCGAGAGCGGGCGCGAGGCCACGATGCGCACGGTATCGCCCTGCTTGGCTTCGCGCTTTTCATCGTGAGCATAGAATTTTTTCGAGATGCGGATGACGCGGCGATACTTCGCGTGCTGCACGAGGCGCGTCACTTCCACGACAATGGTTTTTTCCATTTTGGCGCTGGTGACCTTGCCGGTAAGCTCGGTGACTTTTCCGGCGGGCGCAGCGGTTTGTGTTTC
>DASRCZ010000129.1:0-12160 GCA_035652855.1 Candidatus Acidiferrum sp. | reverse complement strand
TCTCGCGAGTAATCTCCGCGGCCACAATGAAAATGCCGGACCCGATCATCGAGCCGACGACAATCATCGTGCCGTCGAAAAGCCCAATGGCGCGGACGAAGCCAGCTTCGTGCTTCGCCGTCGTTTCCGGCACGGAAAGGGAAGCGTCAGCCATGGGTTTGGCGCGCTCTCGCCGGACAACTTTCGACCGACCCCAAAACCTCGGCGTATTGGCGCGCTCGTTGCACTGGGTCGCTCGCGTGCAGAATATCGCTGATCACGGCCACGCAATCCGCCCCTGCTTCGATCACTCCGGGAGCGCGCTCCAGCGTAATGCCCCCAATCGCTACGATGGGTTTGTCCGTAAGCCGGCGCGCTTGTGACACCAGTTCCAAACCAACAACGGGATCGGGCTCCGCTTTCGACGCCGTTGGAAAAACCGGCCCGACCGCGATGTAGTCCGCGGACGTGGCTGCCGCGACGCGCACTTGCTCGAGGTTGTGCGTGGAAATGCCGATTATCGCTTCCTCTCCGGCGACTCTGCGGGCCTGCTCGACCGTGAGGTCGTCCTGGCCGACGTGTACGCCGGAAGCCCCGGCGAGCGCGGCTACATCCGCGCGATCATTCACGATAAATGTGGCACCGCGCTCCCGCAAAGCCATGCCTAGCGCCTGCGCTGAGGCAAACAGCTCGCGCGTGGACGCCGATTTGTTCCGGTATTGCATCAGGCGCACACCGGCCCCGGCGAGCTTCACGGCGGACTCTGGTTCGGGATAGGGTAGCAACGCTGCGTCTAGTATCACATACAGCCTTGGCAGCACAAGCCGCATTGCTGGCTATTTCCCGTTCGTGCCGAGCAGCCGCTCGATGAAGTGCGTATCGAACTGGCCAGCCGCAAATTGCGGATCGGCGAATATTTTTCGATGCAGCGGCACCGAGGTCTTGATGCCTTCAATCACGAACATTTCCAGCGCCCGGCGCATCCGCCCTATGGCTTCGCCGCGATCGCGGCCCTTAACGATGAGCTTGGCGATCATCGAATCATAGTAGGGGGGAATCACGGCTCCCCCGTACGCCGCCGAATCGACGCGCACGCCCGTGCCGCCCGGTGGCTGGAATGTCGTTACGCGGCCGGCGCAGGGCGTAAACGTCTCTGGGTCCTCGGCGTTCACGCGGCATTCGATGGCGTGCCCTGAAAAGTGGAACTCGCCGGTAGCGTCCTCGAGGCGCTCGCCGGCGGCAATCCGTATCTGCGCCTTGATCAGATCCACACCGGTGACCAGCTCGGTCACCGGGTGCTCGACCTGAATGCGCGTGTTCATCTCGATGAAATAGAGCGAACCATCTTCATCCATCAGAAACTCAACCGTTCCGGCGTTTGTGTAATGCAATTTCTCGAGCGCGCGAACCACTTTGGCGCCCAGGTCGCGCCGCCGCTTCGCATCCATCGCCGGAGAGGGCGACTCTTCCACCAGCTTCTGGTGCCGCCTTTGAATGCTGCATTCCCGCTCACCCAGGTGAATCACCTTGCCATACTGGTCCCCAAGCACTTGAAATTCGATGTGCCGCGGATGTTCGAGAAATTTCTCGGCGTACACGTCCGGCGAGCCGAAGGCCGTCTGCGCTTCGCTGCGCGCGGACTGGTAAGCGACAAGCAACTCTTCCTGCCGCCGTACGACGCGCATTCCCCTGCCCCCGCCGCCCGCCACCGCCTTCAAAATCAGCGGATACCCGATCCGCGCTGCTTCCTTCGCAAGCTGCTCCTCCCCTTCGACAATTCCATCGCTCCCCGGAACCGTCGGCAAACCCGCTGCGCGAATTTCCCGGCGTGCACGGTCCTTCTCTCCCATGATCTCGATGATCTCAGGAGTCGGACCGATGAAAGTGATCTCGGAGGCCTCGCAGACCTTCGCGAAATTAGCGTTTTCCGAAAGAAAGCCGTAGCCCGGATGAATGGCATCGACGTTGGTGATTTCCGCCGCGCTTATCACTTGCGGAATATTCAGGTAGCTCTCGCTGCTGCGCGCCGGGCCGATGCAAACCGCCTCATCGGCGAACCGCACGTGCAGCGAATTGCGGTCGGCTTCCGAGTACACTGCAACCGTCGAGATCCCCAGTTCCTTGCACGCGCAGATCACCCGCAGAGCGATTTCGCCGCGATTGGCAACTAGAATTTTCTGGAACATGGTTTCGCGCGGCTACTTCTTCCGGGCCGGGCGGATTCCGAAGAGCGCCTGGCCGTATTCCACAGGCTGACCGTTTTCCGCGAAGATGCGAACGACCTCCCCGGCGGCGTCCGACTCGATCTCATTCATCAGCTTCATGGCTTCCACGATGCACAACGTCTGGCCAACGTCCACATGGGACCCGATCTTAACAAACGCGTCCGCGCCCGGGCTGGGCGCGCCGTAGAACGTTCCGACGATCGGGGACTTTACAAGATGGAGGTCCTCGTCCGCCGGCGGCTCCCCGGCGACCGGAATCGCGGGGGCAACAGCCGCCGTGGCCGGGGCGCCAGTGGTCATTGCAGCGGCGGCTCGCTCCGGCACCCCCACGGGCACAGCCGTGGCAACCACCGGCGCGCTCGAAGGCTTGCGCAGGCGAATCCGCACATCCGCTCTTGAAAACTCAAATTCCTCCAGGTTGTGCTGATCCATGAAGCGAATCAGCTGCTCAATTTGGTCAATTTCAGGACTGGCCAGCGACGGCGTCGCTTTGGGACTAGAGGACTGTTTGCGTTTCATGCCTTTTTTAGAGTTCGATGAGATCCCGCGTCAAGCGGGTCAAAACTTCGCTGCTCTGCTCGTGCACTGCAACGTCGTCTTCGATTCGGATGCCGCCGATTCCTTCTACGTACACCCCCGGCTCAACGGTGATGACGTTCCCAGGCTCCAGCCGCTGCGTCTGCCCTTTGGCCACGCGAGGATTCTCGTGAACTTCAAGCCCCAGTCCGTGGCCGGTGCTATGAACGAAATAGTGGCCCAGCCGATAGCCCGAGAGAACCCGGCGCGCCGTCGCATCGACTTCGCCGCATGTGACTCCGGCCCGAACAGCCGCGACCGCAGCTTCCTGCGCCTCCCGAACCCCCTGGTACCAACGGCGAATCCGCTCGGGCGCCCGTCCACAAAAGAAAGTGCGGGTTATATCGCTACAATAGTGGCCGAGTATAGCACCCAGATCCAGTACGACCAACTCGTTTTTTCTCAACTTCTTAGCCGTTGGACGCGCATGCGGAAAGGCGCTCCGCTCTCCAAACGCCACTATGGTTTCAAAAGCTGGCCCCAAAGCTCCAGCTCTGCGCATCTGGTACTCAATCTCAGCGGCCAGTTCCCTCTCCGTAACGCCGGGTTTCACGAGCCTTGCGGCGCGCTCCACTATGCGGACCGCCAGGCTCGCAGCTTCCCGCATTTGCGCGAGTTCCTGGGGGTCCTTTTTTGTGCGCAGGCCTTCCACCAGGCCCGACGCGTCCTTCCAGACCTTCCGGGCTCCTGCTGCCTGTTTCGCCGCTTTGAACTCAGCCACCGTCAAGTGGCTCGCGTCGTAGCCGATTGTGCCCCCTGCTCCCTTGAGAAATTCACCCGCAGAGGGCATAACTGCCCCATGCTGGAGGACGACGCGAACCCCCGAAGTCTCCTGCCGGGCTTGCACCGTGAAACGTCCATCGGTAATGAGTGTGGTTCCTGAGCCGTCCAATACCAGCGCACCTGATTCGCCGGTAAAACCCGTCAGGTAATACCAGTTTGCGGGATGCGTCACCAGAAGCGCGTCTAGAGCACGCCCCGCCATGCGCTTTCGCAGGATCTTGCGCCGGCTTGTAAAAGCGCTCTGCATAAAACGAAACGAGGAGACTACTAGTCTCCTCGTTTTCCCTTTCTGTTGGAAGCCTTGGCCCGCGTGCCCGGACTATCCCGGGAGAATCCGCGGCGTCAGGAAGAACAGCAGTTCCTGCGATTGCACGTTCACGTTGGTGCGCTTGAACAGATGCCCGATTACCGGCAGACTGCCGACCAGCGGAACTTCCTGTATGGACACGTTCTGCTGGCTCACGATGATGCCGCCGATGACTACCGTACCCCCATCTGCAACCAACACCTTCGTTTCGGCTGACTGGGTGTCGAGCGCCGGAATGCCCTGTACGCGTGGAATACCGTTGTCGATCTGCGTATTCTCCACCAGCACATCCATGAACACCGTGCCTTCCGCTGTGATCTGCGGCGTGACTTCCAGCTTCAGGACGGCGTCAATGAACTGCACGGAAATGGTGTTGTTGATGGTCGTTTGAATCGGAATCTTCGTACCCTGCTTCACGGTCGCTTTCTCGTTGTTCTGCGTCACGACTCGCGGCTTGGATAGTAACTTGCCAACGCCCTTCTGTTCCGCCGCGGTGATGAAGAAGTCCAGTGCGAAGTTCGGAGACCGATACGAAAAACCGAAGCCACTCGTGGGAACGCCCGCGCCGAGATTCGTTGCCAGCGGAATGCCCGAGGACGGGCCGCCTCCGCTGGAATTTGTCGGCACGGCTACCAGCGGCGGAGGCGGCGTCGTATTCGTTGCCCCCGGGCTAACGCCAACTTGCGGCGCGCCTCCGGCCAGAAACGTGTTCGTGCCGTTGGTGTTGATTCCGCCAAAGCCTAGCTGAGTGCCGATATCCTGCGCAAACGACCGCGACGCGGAAACCACGCGCGCCTCAATCTCCACCTGTTGCGACTTCCGGTCCAGTTGGTGGATCAGATTGTCGATTGTGGGGATGACCTCCGGAATATCGCGGATAATCAACTGGTTCGAACGATCATCGGAAAGAATATCGCCTCGAGACGACAGGAACTTTTTGAGCGTCGGCGTCAGGGCGCTGGCCTTCGCGTAGCTCAGCACACGCGTGACCGTCACCGGCGCAATTGCCTCGGCTTGCGCCTTCTCCAAATCACGAATCGTCTCCGCTTCCTTCTTCATCGTGTCGTGCGTCGCAATGCGCAGCACGTTGCCATTAAGCTGTTTGTCGAGACCGTTGTTCTGCAGCACAATGTCCAGTGCCTGGTCCCACGGAACTTCGTCGAGAACGATCGTCAGGGTTCCCTTTACAGCCGGATCCAGCACGACGTTTAGTCCGCTGATCTCGTGAATCAGGCGGAAAAAATCGCGCAGGTCGACTTCCTTCAGGTTTACCGAAATCGGCTCACCCGTATACTTTGGCGAGGCCGTCGAGGCTGTCGTCGCCGCAGGCACACCCGCAACTGTCGAAGCCGCGGAGGTCGCTTGCTGCACTGCTTGCTGGGCCGCCTGGGCCGCGCCGTCCGGACGAAGCGGAACATTCTTCTCCCCGAAAGATGCCAGGACAAGAGAGGGCTGGGTCAGTTCGCTTGGCAAGGCAAACCGAGGAGCAGGAATTTTCGCAACGCCATTCGAGTGGACCGTGAAGACTCTGGGTGCCGAATCGGAGTATCGGAACGCCGGCCGGGCGGGCGTTTCCATCGCCGCGGACTGAAGGTCCGCCGCGGGTGATTCGCTCTGCCCTTCGAAATAGATCACCACGGCCGCCGCCTCTCGCGAAATCTGATAGGGCGTGGCGGCCGTTAAATCGATGACGACGCGGGCCACATCCGGCCGGAACTGCCCCATGCGCACTCCGCGCACGGGCGCCGAAACGCCGGGAATCGTCGTCTTCTGCACAGCCAGCCGAGCTCCCGCAAAATCCAAGACCAGGCGGTCCGGGTTCTGCATGCGAGCCGCTCTCACGTCCAGATAGCCTTCCCCCTCGACGCGAACCGCCGCCCGCTGCGGAGCCTGCGTAATGGCCACGCTCGAAATTACCGCCGCCGTAGTGGTCGCGCTCATGGGTTCCTGCGCCTGCGCGGCCAGCGGCGAACCTGCCGCCACAACGCTCGCAAGGATCAGGCAACCACGCCGAAAGGCCGGCCAGTTCGTCTTCATTGCTGTTCTCCTGCACTGGAGTAAATTCTCTTGTTTACCTGGCGTTCCACGGGCTTGCCGAACGCGTCCTTGCCTTCCTCGTGGAAACTCACGCCGTCCATCGCAATCTTTTCCACTTGTCCGTCGTACAGCTTGTCGCCTTCACGAAGGAAGTACGTACGCGCCTGCGGATTGGAAACCACCGCGATCATTCCCCGTGGCGACTTCACGATCCCATCCAGCCGCAATGTGCTCACCTGCAGCCCAGCAATGCCCGGAGGCAACGCGGCTTGATTACGGGCCGCGGCTTGCTGCCTGCTGATGAGCGACTCGAATGGATCACGCCTCGCAACTTTCGCCTCGCTCTCTGGCGCCGGCGAAGCCGCCGTCTCGACGGGCTTCGAAGCGGGCCGCTTGGCGACGGCGGATTTGGCGGCGGACTTCGCCGCTGGCTTCGCGGCAGGCGTGGCCGCTACTTGCTTCTTTGCCGCCGTTGCGGATGCCGCGCCAGATGGCGAGCCAGCGGCCTTGGCCTGCGGTTTTGCTGCGGCCGAGGTTGCCGTCTTTGGCGACTGCGCCGCCGCCGTCGCCGGCGCGCTCGTCGCGGGTTTCGCTGACGTGTTCGCCGCCGACTTCGCCTGAGCAGGCTTGGCTTGGGCAAGCAGTGCCGGAGCCGCCGCCGCAAGTTGCATCCCTAACGTGAGAACTATGACTGAACGCATAAGTTCGCTCGTTCCCGTTTATCGTCTTCCAGCCGCCGCGCCGGTCTTCGCCCCCGTTGTCGCGGGCGCGCCGGTATCAGCAGGCTTGGTGAAAAAGGTAGTCGCCGTAAACACGCCGGAAACCGTCGTGCCCGGCCGCACCGGATACTTGGTGCCTTTGGATTTCTCGGGATCCGCGAAATCCAGATCGCCAACGTTGATGATTCGCGAAAGCCGGCTCAAGCGTCCGAAGAAATCCAGAATGTTGAAGTACGGCCCGTCGGCTTGCACTTCGAAGGGCATCTCGAAGTGGTATTCCTTGGGCACAATCGCTTGGGCGGTCAGCCGCCGCAGTTGGACGTTCGACGCGCTGGCCGCGCCTTGCACGAGCCGGATAAACTCGTCAACTTCCTTTTCTTCGGGGACGATGGTCTTCAGGGTATCGAGCTGTTTATTGAGCGCGTCCATTTGCTGTTTCAATTCGCCGTAACGCTGCTGATAGACCTGAAGCTGCGTGACTTCCTGATTCAGCTTCGTGCGGCGTTGCACCGCCTGGTCGACTTCGTCACGTTCCCGCGCAACGGGTGAAACGGGGACGTAGACGCCGATCAAAACCAGCACGACGGCAATCGCCACCGCCAGCAGCGCCTGCATGATCACCGACATATCTCGAAACGGGTTGGCCATGGCGCTCCCTTACCCTTTCTTCGCCGGAGCGGCGGAATTGCCGGGCGCACTGGCCGGTTTGGCTGCCGCTGGCGAAGCCGTCTGAGGCGGCGCGATATCCGCGCTAATCTGGAATGTAAACGTCTGCACGCCCTGCGCTTTATCGTCCTGCTTGGTTTCCTTAATCTCAACCTTCTGGAAATACCCGGAGCGCTTTAGCGCCGTGATGAAATTGGCCACGGAATTGATGGAAGCGGAGGCGCCCTCCATCTGCAGGCTCGTTCCCTTTTTTGTCATGGTGGTCAGCCAGAGGTTCTCGGTGCGCGAAACGGTGTTCGCCACCATGTCGAGCAATTCCTGGCCGCCGGTACGATCGCGTTGCAACTGTTCAATGGTTTGCACGCGCTGCTGCAAAACCGTTTTTTGCCTGTCGAAGGCTTCCACTTGGAGCTTGATTTGTTCCAGTTGGGTCTTCTCCGCGGTCAACCGCTTGATCTGCGCGTTTTCCGCGTTCAATTGCTTCTGCCAGGAAAAGTACATGTAGGACAGGAAAAGCAGTCCGAGGCCCGCTCCTGCCGCGATGAAGACCAACGGGAGGGCAGCTCCCGTGTCCACGGGGCGGCGGGCCGCCTTCGGTCTGACTTGTCCGAGTAGATTTATGCGGATCATGGCTAGTCGAAGCTCCTCAGGGCCAGGCCTACGGCGATGGCCAGCCGCGGCGCCATCTCGCGGATTTGGTCATCGGTATGCCGGCTCGGATTCACCAGCACACGCCGGAACGGATTTAATTCCTCCACCGGCATCGCAAACTCCTCGCGCAACAGGTCCACAAGGCCCGGCACTCGCGCTGTTCCGCCAGCCACGACGATGCGCTGAATGTTTTCGCCGCTCGCCGTGGCGCGGAAGAAGTCAAAAGTTTTCTGTATCTCGAGCGTCAGGATGTCGGAGACACTGCGCAGAATCTGCTGTTTTTGCTCGTCCGTCACGCTCGGCAGGGTGTCGCCCTTTTTCAGCCGCTCCGCATCCTCGAAGCTCAGGTCCAATTCCTTCTGCAGCGCATCCGTGTACTGATTGCCGCCAACGCTCACGTCGCGGGTGAAGAGCGGCACACCGCCGCGCACAATATTGATATTCATTACGCTGGCACCGATGTTCAGCAGGGCGACGGTTTGGCCTGCGTCCGGCTCGTAATTGACTTCGAAGCAGTTCTGCAAGCCGAACGCATCAATATCCACAACCACTGGCGTCTTCCCGGCCTGGGCGAGCACGTTGGTGTGGTTTAGAATCTTGTCCTTCTTCACCGCCACCAGCAGCACGTCCATCTGTGAGTCCATGGCTTCGAGGAGCTGATAGCTCAAATTCACATCGGCAATATCAAAGGGAATGTGCTGGCTCGCTTCGGAGGGAATCCGGTCATACAACTCATCCTCGGTCATCAAAGGCAGCGGCACCCGCTTCACAATTACGGAGTGCCCGGAAACCGAAGTGGCCACGTTCTTCGTCTTCACACGTTGCGCGTCGAAAATCTTGGTGATCGCGTTCGCGACCTGCGGGGCGTCCATGATCGCGCCATCCACCACAGTATCCGGCGCCAGCGATTCCATGCCGAAGCTCACCAGTTCGTATCCGGCCTTCGTCGCCTTCAACTCGACTGCCTTGATCGAGCTTGACCCGATGTCAAGCCCGACCAACTGCCTCGTCTTTTTGCCCAGTCCCAACATATCGTGGCCTCTTTCCCTAGCCGCTCAGGGCACACCCTACCGGCGCCGCCCGTGCGATTGCGTCATCTTGCGTTCCATCCAGCGGTCCAGGATCGTCTTCCGAAGTTTCCAACGATTTCCGAGCTTGAATGCGGGAATCTCGCCTTCGGTGATGTAACGGTACAGGGTATCCGGGGAAATACCCAGATACGCGGACGCCTGCCGTACATTCATCACTTCGCGTGATTCACTCACGAGGAACGCCACCATACGCCCGAACAAACGCCAAGCTACCGAACAGCGTGGGCACCCCGTTTTGCGCTGCGGACTTCAGCGAGGTGCCGCCTGTGGCAAGGGTTATCCCATCTTGGGGTTAAGAGCGTCAAGGGCTTCGCTCGGGCAGTTGTCCTAAGAATACGGGTAGTTCTAGGGTTGATTTAGGCAGTTTTAGGTGAATTGCCGGCAAGCTCCACAATAACTAGTGGCAGGACATGGACGACCCACAATTACCATTCGCCGTATTGCCGGGGTCCCTGTCCACAGGACCGGTTATCTTTTCCCTGCACGACGTCGCGCTCTTTCTCCGGCGGCTGTTTCTTGTACCGCCACCGCAAAGCTCTCGGATGCAAGAGCTTCGCGGCTTATAATCCTTGCGGCCGCAAATCCTGGATTTCATTCCCTTGGAGCTTTCGATGACCGGTTCTCGCTTTTTTCTGTGTTGCGCTCTTCTCCTGCCCGCCGGCTTGGCCGACCATGGGCGGGCTGCCTCGAGCTCCGGTTTCCTGGTTGTGGCGAATCAGGGCGACCACACCGCCCTGATCGTGGATATCACGCGGAGCCGCACCATCGGCAGCGTCACCGTCGGCGTGAACGGCCACGAACTGGCCGTCTCGCCGGACGGCCGATTCGCTTACGTTCCGATCTACGGCAACTCCGGCGTCGGAAGGCCCGGCACCGACGGCAGGACTATTGATATCGTTGATCTCCGCGAGCACAAACTTGCCAACACGATTGACCTCGGCAAGCCGGTGCGGCCCCACTGCGCGAGATTCGGCCCCAACGGCCTGCTCTACGTCACCGCCGAACTGAGCGATGCCGTTTACGCCGTCGACGTCAAGACACGAAACGTGGTTGCCGAAATTCCGACCGGGGCTCGCGAATCCCACATGATGGTGCTCTCTCCCGACGGCCGGCGCGCCTATACCGCCAACGTCGGTGCCGGGAGTGTCAGCGTTCTGGATCTAGAGAAGCATTCGCTTGTCACCGTCCTCGGCATCGGGCCCACGATACAGCGCATCTCGATCTCTCCCGATGGCCGCTACGTCTTTACACACGACCAAACGGCTCCGCACATCGCCGTGATTGATACGCGGTCCAACGAAGTCGTTCGCTGGATTCCTGTGCCGGCTATCGTTTATTCCTCGGCGGTCGCGCCGGATAACCGCACGCTCGTCGCGAATTCGCCCTCTGGCAAACTGTTTGTCGTCGACATTGTCACCGGGAACGTGGAGGAGTCGATTGACATCCCTAAAGCTATCGGCGAAATTGCGCTCACGCCGGATGGGCGAATGGCTTACGTAAGTTGCCCGCAAGCGGGCACGATTGAGAGCATCAATCTCGAGACCGGAAAGCACACCGGCACGATCGCGCTGACCAAAGGGGCTGACGGCCTTGCCTGGGTGCCCTCTCTTCCGTCGTTCTAAGGGGTTGCCGGTCGCAGGGAAGCGCTGGCGTCTCGCCGGCGCGTGAGCATGGTTCTTCGGTCACGGCGAAGAAGGGGCGGGACATTCTTCGCGTCGCGGTTCGCGCGTTTTGCTACTCAATCCCCAAAGTGTTCCACATCTCCGCAACTTTTGCTTTTGTCGCTTCGTCCATGCGAATTTCATCCGGCCACGGCCGCGCAAAGCCTTCGCTCGCCCATTTCCGTGTCGCGTCAATTCCCATTTTCGACCCGTAATCCTGCATCCGCGCGGCGTGGTCCAGCGTATCCACGGGACCCAGGGAAAACTGCACATCGCGCTCCGGATCGAGAGCACAGAGCGCCTTCCAAACCACTTCGCTGTAGTTGTGGACATCCACATCGTGATCCACCACGACAATCACTTTCGTGAACATCGCCTGGCCCAGCGACCAAATTGCATTCATGATTTTTCGCGCGTGCCCCGGGTAGGACTTGCGAATCGCCACGATCATTAGATTATGAAAAATTCCCTCCGCGGGCATCGCCACATCCACAATCTCCGGGTACTGCATCCTCATGACCGGCAAAAACACGCGCTCCACCGCATGGCCCATATAGAAGTCCTCCTGCGGCGGCGGCCCCACGACCGTGGCCAGATAAATCGGCTCTTTGCGGCATGTCACGCACTCCACATGAAAGACGGGAAACTCCCCTTCGAGCGAATAAAAACCGGTGTGATCGCCAAATGGTCCTTCGGCGCGTGTTTCGTCCAAGTTCACGAAGCCCTCGAGCACGATTTCCGCGTTCGCCGGGACCTCCAGGTCGTTGGTCTCGCAGGGAACCATTTCCACAGGCTCGCGCCTCAGAAATCCAGCGAACATCATTTCGTCAAGATCGGGCGGGACTGGCAGCATTCCCGCCAACGCCGTCGCCGGGTCCGCCCCAATGGCCACGCTCACCGGAATCCGCCCTGCGGGATTCTTCGCTCGCGCGCGGCGAAAATGCTCTGCTCCGTGCTTCTGCGTTTGCCAGTGCATACCCGTGGTCCGCTCGTCATACACCTGCATGCGATACATTCCAACGTTTCGCTTGCCCGTCTCGGGATTCTTCGTAAACACCAGCGGGAACGTGATAAAGCGCCCTCCATCCTGCGGCCATGTCTTCAAAATCGGAAAATCAAACAGATTGACGTCGGCTCCCTTTCGAACGACTTCCTTGCACGCGCCATCCTTGACGCTCTTGGGGAAAAACGACCCCAGTTCCGCCAGCTTTGGCAGCATCTTGATTTTGTCAAAGAGCCCTTGTGGCGACTCCACCTTGAGAAAGCCCTGAATCCGCTCCGCCACCTCGTCCAGCTTCCCCACCTCGAAGGCCAACTCCATACGTCGCACGCTGCCGAATGCATTGATCAGCACGGGCACGCGCGAGCCTTTCGGGTTCTCAAACAGCAGCGCCACATTCGGCAGAACCTGCCGCCTTGCCTCTGGCGGTCTCCCTGGAGTGAAGCCGCTTGCGCGCGTCTCCGG
>DASRCZ010000128.1:0-4929 GCA_035652855.1 Candidatus Acidiferrum sp. | reverse complement strand
GGCTCGTTGCTTCGTACTGTTGCTCGAAAATATGCCCGATGGTGTAGTTGTAGTAGGCGCCGGCGCGGGCGGAATCGCCCTTCGCCGCTTCGGATGACGCATTCTGCGGCGCGGGCGCCGGCTTTGCGGCGCCTGAGGCGGTTTCGGAATTGCTTTGCTGGGCGGATGGTTGCGCGGCCCAAGCACCGGCAGCGCATCCGGCAGCGAGAATCAGTAACGGCAAGCGTACAAATTTCATATTCGCCCCAGAAACGTCAAGTATCCCATGCGGCCGAAACGCTGGTCAAAAGCCAAGCTGTGCGCGTTTCCAGGGCCGTGAAGTGCACTCCCTCGCCTTCCTGACAAGGTTCGATGCCGGTTCAGCGGAAAACGTCGGTTCAGCCGTGCGGCTGGCGCACTTTGGCGTGGCGGTGACCGGCAACCGGGTCGAGCAGCCGGAGAATGTGCTCGCCGGTTTGTGCATCGAAACGATAGAGCAAGGTGGCGTCCGCAGCGCGGTCGTCCGCCGCGACTTCGATTTCCGGATTGTCCATGATGACTTCTCCATCGTTTCGGATGCGCAGCTCTGCTCCAACTTGCAGCGTAATCTTGATCCCCTCGTTGCGCGGTGCGGGTGCGGGCATTTCGGTCCTCCGGGCGGTGGTTCCACCGTTGTTGGATGCCGCTGTGACGCCCACTGGCGCGAGATGACTTTGGCGGTCCCGATCCGAGCAGGCCGCGCTCCCGCGGACAGGAGGTTGCCTCCGCGGCGACGATAGGTGATTCGACCTATTGACAAGCGAGGGATATTAAGCGTAGTTTACGAACAGTATTAACTATGGTTAATACCTAGCCAAAAGCGAACAATGGAACTCCCGACCGAACAGCAGCTCGACGCCGAAGCGCCCGCGGACTTCGCAGCGGATGCCGCTTCGTCCGCTGCGGCATCTTCTCCCGCCTGGCGTGCTCGCCTCCCTTCCCTGCCGGAAGCGCACCGCACTATCCCGGTTTCCCCAACCGCTTCCTGGATTCGCAAGCTGCTCGCCTTCGCCGGCCCGGGCTATCTCGTCGCCGTCGGCTACATGGACCCTGGGAACTGGGCCACGGATCTCGGTGGCGGCTCGAAATTCGGCTACACGCTGCTTAGCGTCATCCTAATCAGCAATCTCATGGCAATCTTTTTACAGGCGCTTTCGGCGAAGCTAGGGATCGTTGCGGGCCGCGATTTGGCGCAGGCCTGCCGCGAACAGTATTCCCGGCGGACGGGTCTGGCGCTTTGGGTAATCTGCGAAATCGCCATCGCCGCTTGCGACCTGGCGGAAGTGCTGGGTTCCGCGGTGGCACTGCAGCTTCTCTTCGGTTTGCCGCTGCTTGCCGGCGTGCTGATAACGGCGCTCGATGTCTTGGTCGTATTGGCGCTGCAGGGCCGCGGCTTCCGGCTCGTTGAAGCCTTCGTTGTCACCCTGATCGCCGCCATCGCCGCTTGCTTCGCCTACGAGATTTTTTTCGCGCAACCGCTTTGGAGGGAGGCGGCGCGCGGATTCCTGCCCCGGGCCGAAATTCTGCGCAATAGCGAAATGCTGTACATCGCCATCGGAATTCTCGGCGCCACGGTGATGCCGCATAATCTCTATCTTCATTCGAGCATCGTGCAGACGCGCGCATTTGGCAGCGGCACGCGGGATAAGAAGGAAGCGCTGCGCTATGCGGTTCTCGATTCGACTTTGGCGCTGGGATTTGCGCTCTTCGTCAACGCGGCGATTCTGGTGCTCGGCGCGGCGGCATTCCATACGCGCGGCTTGCGCGACGTTGCTGAAATTGCCGATGCCTACAAGCTGCTCAGCCCCGTGCTGGGCGTCAGTCTGGCCAGTACGCTCTTTGCGTTCGCACTCCTCGCATCGGGGCAAAATTCCACGCTCACGGGCACGCTTGCCGGGCAAATCGTCATGGAAGGCTTCCTGCAAATCCGGCTGAAGCCGTGGCTGCGCCGGCTCATCACGCGGGCGCTGGCAATCCTGCCGGCGGTGATCGTCATCGGCGTCTGGGGGGAAGGGAAAGTAACCTCGCTGCTGATCCTCAGCCAGGTTGTGCTCAGCTTTCAGTTGCCGTTCGCGGTGATTCCGCTGATTCAATTTACAAATGACAAGCGCAAAATGGGAGAGTTCGCGAACTCTCGCGCGACGGCGCTGGTCGCCTGGCTCCTCGCCGCCGCCATCCTCTTCTTCAACGCCCAGCTTCTGTACCTGGAGCTTCGGTAGACTGCCGGCCCCGGCGGGATCTCACGTTGCAGAGCCAGCGCGGCTGCGCCCGAAGCGTTCAGAGGCAAACGTTATTGCAGTTTTCTCTCGATACGGCAATGAAACCGCAATGCAGAAGCGGGCGCATCGGCCGCCATCTTTGTGCTTCAGACCCGGGCGGCCTTTCCCGCCAACGCGACGTCTCTCGCAAAACGGCTTCGCGCAAGCCATTCGTGCGTCGCCGTTCCGCTCAAGTCCTGCCGCAGCAGCACGCGCAAATCCGATTCATCGTCCACGTCCATTTCGAGCCGTGCGTAGCGGCGGATATTCACCTGCGCGCCGATCTTCTCCGCTTCGGCCACGTGCTTCGCAAACGAACCGGTACCGAATCTCGAGGGGAAAAGCGCGGGCGGGGTGCGCAGCAGGGCATTCGTCCCGGTCCCATCGCGAGACGGCACAATCACCATTCCCGGGTTAGCGCATTTCGTCGCCAGCAAATCGTCAATATCCTCCGCCCGCACAAGGGGAAGGTCGAGGGGCAAGCGCAACAGCGCCGTCACGCCGCGCTGCTCACATAGCCGCGAAGCCGCGTCCACGGAATCGCTCTCTGAAATCTGCCGCTCCTCGCGGAGAAACTCCCAGCCGTTCTGTTCGGCCACGCGCAGCATGGGTTCGTAGCTGCTGACGACAAAGACCTTTTCGGCCCGCCGCACGCTTTGGATCGCCCGAATCGCATCCGCAAGCATTGCCTCCGCAAACGCAAGGCGCTCTTCGGGTGAGAGGAGCCCGGCCAGCCGCTGCTTTGCATTTCGCAGATCTTTTACGGGGAGGAGCAAGGCGCGCATGACCAACTGGGCACGAATCCTAGTTGCCGCCCGCCATGGCGCGGCACTCCCGAGAAATGACCGGTAACGGGGTTGGGCCATCCTCCAACGCGCTCTGCTCTTCGGCATACATCTGGCGCAGTTTGTACGTCGTCGTGCGTTCCGCCGGCGTGCGGCCAATCGAGCGGATGCGCGCGCGAAACTCCTCCGGCGCCACGTATTCTCCAAATGTCGCGCCCGCCGCTTTCGAGATGCTCTCTTCCATTAGCGTTCCGCCAAAATCGTTCGCCCCCGCATTCATGCATTCGAGCGAAAGCTCCAGGCCCATCTTCACCCAACTCACTTGCACGTTCGGAATGGCCCTATGCAGGAGGACCCTCGCGAGGGCGTGCACCCGCAAATGTTCCTCGCGCGCGGCGCCGGGCCGCGCTCCGCCATGCCGGAAGAGCCGCGTGTTTTGGTGAATGAAACCGAGCGGCACAAACTCCGTGAACCCGCCTGTCCGCTTTTGGATTTCCCGGAGCAGCAGCAAGTGCCGCACCCAATCCGCGCGCCTCTCCACGTGGCCGTACATCATCGTCGAAGTCGTGGGTATCCCCAGCTCATGCGCGGCGCCGATGATTTCCACCCAGCGCGCAGCGGGAAGCTTGTTCGGGCTGAGTTCCTGTCGCACGCAGTCGTCCAGAATTTCCGCCGCGGTCCCCGGAATGCTGCCGAGTCCTTCCTCCTTCATCATGCGCAGATACTCGCGTAGCGGCATTCCTGTCTTGTCCACGCCGTAAGCGATTTCCATCGGCGAAAAGGCATGCACATGGATTTCCGGCAGGGCGCGTTTGAGCGCGCGCAGTAGGTCGCGGTAGTAGAAGCCGTCGAGCTCCCGCGGCAGGCCGCCCTGGATGCACACTTCCGTCGCCCCGCGCTCCCACGCCTCCTGCGCCTTGCGCACGATCTGCTCGAAGGAAAGGGAGTAGGCGTCCGCGGCGTTGGGCCCGCGGCCAAATCCGCAAAAGCTACAGCCGACAAAGCAGATGTTCGTGAAATTGATGTTGCGGTTGACCACGTAGGTGATCACATCGCCTGTAGTCTCGCGGCGCAAATAGTCCGCGACCGCGATCAGCGCGTCCAGCGCCGGGCCTTCCGCTTCCGCCAGCAGCAGGCCGCCGTCGAAATCCAGCTCCTCACCACACAGCACGGCTTCCAGACAATCCCGGACCGGCTGCGGGCTGCCCGCGACCACATCTCGAGGAAATGGCGGAGAAGGATAAGAAGGAGAAACTCGGGAGGCTTCGCTCATGGCAGTATTCCCGGAAGCGTTTGCATCGCACCAACACAAAGGCGGCCCTCTCGCATGGCTTCCTGCATGGTAGCAAGCCGCGACGCGAATCGGAACCCGCCCTTATACGGGCCTGCAAACCGACTCGTCCCTGCTCGCCTCATCGCGATGTGCCTCGTTTCCCTGACCAGGTTCAGTTATGATAGGCGCGTTTCAGGAGGCGGCTATGGCTGTGCGCAAGGCATTACAATTGTTCGCGGTGGCGCTCGGAATGCTCACGATTTTCTTCGCCAGAAATGCAGCAGCGGATCAGGTCAAGACCGCCTCCGGTCTTGTGGAAGGCACGACCGCCACGCCTGGAGTCCGCGTTTTCCGCGGCATCCCGTTCGCCGCGCCTCCCGTTGGCGATTTGCGCTGGAAGGCGCCGCAGCCCGTTAAGCCGTGGACCGGTGTGCGCAAAGCCGCGGAGTTCGGTTCGCGCTGCACGCAAGCCCCGGTTTACTCCGACATGATTTTCCGCGACAACCCCAGTCAGCCGATGAGCGAAGATTGCCTTTACCTCAACGTTTGGACGCCCGCCAAGTCCGCGAACGACCGCCTGCCCGTCATGGTCTGG
>DASRCZ010000127.1:0-4726 GCA_035652855.1 Candidatus Acidiferrum sp. | reverse complement strand
GCGAGCGACATGGCTCCGTAGCGGCTGACCCGGCCGTAGGTGGGGCGGAGTCCGCTGACGCCGCAGAACGCAGATGGGCAGACAATCGAGCCCCAAGTCTCTGTGCCGATGGCGAAGGCGGCGAGACCTGCAGCGACAATGGCGCCGGAACCGGAGGAAGAACCGCACGTCCAGCAATCGATACTCCACGGATTTTTCGCCTCCCCTTGCAGCGAAGCGGAGGCGAAGCGGTAACCCATGCCTCCGGCCAGCTCGATCATCGAAGCCTTGCCGATGAGTACCGCGCCGGCTCGGTGAAGGTGGTCAATTACGGTCGCGTTATAGTCGAAGACCTGGTTGGCGCAGGGTTTTGCGCCCCAGGTTGTTGGCATGCCCTGGACGGCGAGCAGGTCTTTTGCGGCGTATGGAATCCCATGAAGCGGGCCGCGATAGTGCCCGCGCTGAATTTCCCGTTCCGCAGCCCTCGCTTGCTCGAGAGCGAGGTCGGGCGTCAGACGCGCGTACGCGTTGAAACGCGGGCCGAATTTCTCGCTGCGAGAGAGATAGAGTTCAGTTAGCGCGACCGGGGAAAGCTGTTTCGATTCGATGCGCCGCGCGAGCTCAGCAACGGAAAGAAAATGGAGTTCTTCGGCCGGCATCGAGTCCTCAGGGCTTCTTTGGTGGTGGAGTCAGCCCTCTGGGCGGAGCGGTGCTGGGGACCGGAATGGGAGACGGCGACTTGCGCTCGTGCTCGATGAGCGGTTTAAGGTAGAGTGCCGGGTCGTCTGAATTCTGTGCCGGGTAAGCCCGCAGGCGATCGAGCTGGCGCTGAGCGGCAACGGAGAGGCGGGCAATTTCGGATTTCTGTGACTCGGAAAAGCGGCTGCCGTAGAGATCCAGTATGGCCTGCGTGCGCGCCGCGGCTTCTTTCTGGTTTTCTGCCGGGAGAGTCGTGGCGGCTTCCGCCTGCGGTACGGGGGCGCGAAGCCGGGCTGCCTGGAGGGCAGTTCCTGGAACCAGGCTGGCGACCGAAGCGATGGCAGCGCGCCGGCCAAATTCGCGGCGAGAGATGGAGCGATTCTTCGAGTCGTTCATGGGGCCGTCCGCGGCGATGGAATGGTCGGGCAGACTACGCCTTGCGAGGCTAGCGAATCCGCGAAGCGGAATCAACCGGAGCTTGGCGAACCGTTTCGCCGGAATCATTGCGGGTGGTCTAGAGCTGTTCCAGGTTGGCGTAGCGTTCAACGAATTTCTTGGTGCCGCGGCCGGGGAAGCTTACGGAAAGGCGGCGGTCGTCTTCGTCCCCCTCGACTCCCACAATCGTGCCAACGCCGTATTCGGCGTGACGAACTCTACGGCCGAGGAGCGGGTCGCCATTTCCGGAACGCCGCGGAGGACGGCCAAAGGAAACGGAGCCGGGGGAGGACCGCCGCGCAGCCGCAGGAGAGAATCGCTGAGGTTGCTGCCCACGAACTCGGCGTAGAAATTCCTCGGGCGAATACGAATATTCAGGATCGGGCTCGTAGCGGCGAGTCTGACCGATTTCCGCCATCGAGCCGCGAGCGGTATCCACAAGTTCGCTCGGAATTTCCGTGAGAAACCGCGATGGCAAGCCGGCACGGGTTTGCTGTTCGTTGCCGAAAATGCGGCGATAGACGGCTCGCGGGAGCGTAAGCGATTTGCGGGCGCGCGTCATGCCGACGTAGACCAGGCGTCGCTCTTCCTCGATGCCTTTGTCTTCATTCAGGGAGCGACTATGGGGGCAGATGCCCTCTTCCATGCCGGTAAGGAAGACGTGATCGAATTCGAGGCCCTTCGTGCTGTGCAGGGTGATGAGGGTGACGCCGGGTTTGCCCTCGTAAGAATCGGCGTCGCTCACGAGAGCGGCGGCGTCCAAAAAATCCGTGAAGGATTCGCCGGCCTCCATGCTTTCCGCAACAGCGCGGGTAAGTTCTTCCAGATTCTCGATGCGTGCGACGTCCTCCGGCGTGTTGCGGTCCTTGAGCATGTCCATATAGCCGGATTCTTCGAGGACGGTGTGGAGAAATGCGGACGGTTCCTGTTCCTGAAGAGCGTATTGGAGCCTTACGACGAGCTCCTGAAATCCGCGCAGAGGCGCGACGGCCCGGCCGCCGGAACCGCCCGAAACGAATTTGTCGATGGCCGCCCAAAGGGACATGTTGTCTGCACGAGCGGATTCACGCAGAGCGTCGAGCGTGGTCTTGCCGATGCCGCGCGGAGGAATGTTGAGCACGCGCAGCAGGGAGACGTCGTCCTCGGGATGCATGGCCAGGCGAATGTAAGCCAGGGCATCTTTTACTTCGGCGCGATTGTAAAAGCTGAAGCCCCCGACGAGTTTGTAGCGCAGGCCGCGCCGGCGGAAAACCTCCTCGAAGGCGCGGGATTGGAAATTGGTGCGGTATTCGACGGCAATGGTCTGATCAGGATCCTCCTCGATGATCTTTTCGACTTCGCCGGCAATAAATTCAGCTTCGGCCTGGGCGTCCCGGGCCTCGAAATACTTGAGGTTGGCTCCGCCGCCTTTTTCGGCGCTCAGGGATTTCCCCAGGCGTTCTGGGTTGTTGGCGACGACCGCTCCGGCGGCATCGAGAATATTTTGCGTGGAGCGGTAGTTGCGCTCCAGTTTGATGACACGGGCCTGCGGGTAATCGCGTGAAAAACTCAAAAGGATCGAGACATCGGCGCCGCGCCAGCGATAGATAGACTGATCTTCGTCGCCCACGACACATACGTTCTGCGCGGGCGAAGTGAGCAGGCGCAGGAGTTCGTATTGGACCCGGTTGGTATCCTGGTATTCATCCACGTGAATGTACTGAAAACGTTGCTGCCACGCTTCGCGCACCGCGGGATTTTCGCGGAGCAGGCGCACGCACCGGAGGAGCAAGTCGTCGAAATCAAGCGCGTGACTCTGGCGCAAGAGCTGTTCGTAAGCCGCGAAAACGCTGGCGACGTGGCGCACATCCTGGGTGATGGCTTGCGCGCGAAGCATTTCGGGAGTCTGCGCGTGGTTCTTGGCGTAACTGATGCGGCTAAGGATGTTACGCGGCGTAAGGGCGTCGTCGTCGATGCTGAGGCTGCCCATCGCAAGCTTTACGGCAGCGAGCTGATCGTCATCGTCGTAGATGGCGAAGTCTCGCGGCAAGCCGGCCGCCGCGTGTTCGCGGCGGAGAAGACGCACGCAGAGCGAATGAAATGTGGAAACCCAGGGCTGCGCCGGGGGGACACCGGCCCGAAGCAGAAGATTCGAGATTCGAGCGCGCATTTCTTCCGCGGCCTTGTTCGTGAAGGTCACGGCGAGAATACGCTCGGCCGGCACACCTTTAGCGATCAGATTGGCCATCCGAAAGGTGATGGCGCGCGTTTTGCCGGTACCCGCGCCCGCCAGAAGCAGGACAGGGCCTTCCGTGGTCTCGGCAGCCTGGCGCTGCTCGGGATTGAGTTCGGCAAGAAGGTTGAACATGAAAGAAGAAGCCGAGGAAATGGGCACAGGTTATGTTAGCCGAGAGCAAAAGGCGGCGCAAACGCGCTCGAAGAATAGCGCCAAATCTTCTGTTGGACAAAACGGAGATTTTGGGATGCGGCTTTGGACGTCAGCAGAGTCGCGCGTGCGGTGAGACGCCGCGCATCCGGTTCAGTGCAGCAACGGCTGTTCTTCAAAGCTCAAGGTAAGCGGGAGACGACTGAAGGGCGCGGGCACGAATGTGACCGGCGAGCAGCAGAGGGCCGCTGCGCGACAGAAAAACGGCCGCGAGCAGACGCGTCTAGGATTTTCCGGTGCGAGCGAGATCGATATCGAAGAATGTGAGCGACTGCTTCTTTTCCATGATGGTGATGTCAGGAATGTAGAGGTGAGCGGAGTTTAATAGATCGAACTGGCCCTGCAGGTCGAAGTAGAGCAGGCCCGTGACCGTGCTATGAGGCGCCAGCACGTTGGTGGGAACGCCCGCGTCGGACGCCTGTCGCTGGAGTTCGATACGATCCTTGTCGTTCGATTTTGGAGTGCCAACCGGCAGAGGAAGGCGGCGGCGAGCGGTGGGGTCCTTGGCTCCGGGATGAAGAATAGTATCGGCAAGGTCGAGCGGCGTGAGCGCCTGGAGTTCCTGGCGATTGTCCTGGTCGATTTGCAGGGCGAGCCGGATGCGGCTGATAGCCACGCTCATCGCATCAGAGGAATCATTGCGGAATGTGACCTCGACGGCAACAACGCCCGCGGCCAAGGGCGACCGCTTCGGGAATTTGGTTTTGTATTGGGCGTTGTCGAGCCACGGCTGCGCGGAGATAGTGAGACCTTCATGCGAATCGACGGCTGCGGACTTGAGCGATGCCTGCGGTGCGGCGGCGATACCTGCCGTGGAGGCGGCAAACAAGGCAAGGGGCAGAGCGACTTGGGCGAAGCGCATGCAGGTATAATGAAGGATTATCATCTTTGACGCCTTCGATTCCAGCAATAAGTTCGGGGTTGCCTTGTGGACGCGATGAGGATGACGATGCCTGCCGAAGGGCGGAGTTAGCGGTTCGTGTATCTGATCTATAGCGTGCTGATGGGTGTCGCCGCAGTGGCGCTGACGCCATATTGGTTGGTCCAGGCGCTCCGTCACGGAAAGTACTTGGGCAATCTGAGAGAGCGGCTTGGTCTGGGCTACCCAGCGCTCGAGCGTCTCGGGTTCGAGGGCAACGAGGCGATCTGGATGCACGCCGTCTCGGTCGGGGAATTACTTGCCGGATT
>DASRCZ010000126.1:0-5177 GCA_035652855.1 Candidatus Acidiferrum sp. | reverse complement strand
CGAACAACTGTCCGCACTTCCGGTGTCTACGTCTTCGATCGAGTCGTAGCTGCCGTCGTCCCAGACGCATTCGAGGCCGGAAGGGTCGAGCAGATTCATGGGGTTGTTGAGGACGTAGGAGTAGCGGTTCCAGGACTGGGGGAAGGCGGGGGAGGCTACGGAGAGCGAAGCCGGATCGGGGGTGGTCCAGCGGCCGACGTAAAACGGAGCCGGTAGGATGGCGGCCGTTTCAGTGAGATTGTTTGCCAAGGTCAATTTGCGCAGGCCTCCCGCGGGTTGCCTCCCACGCAGGGCGCAACCGGTATATAGGCAAGACGTGATTGGATGTCAATCGTACCCTTGCGAATACTTGCGGAAAATCTGACCGGAGTTGGCGTTGGGGCTAAAGGCGGAGCCTGAATGCAATGAGACCTGCCTGTAGTTACGCCTGAGGCGAATACCGAAGGAAAAAGAAAAGACGTGAAATCCGCAGAAAAAAGATTAGGACAGGCTGGCGGGCGCCAGCCTGTCCGGTTGCGCTCGGTTGATTGTGCTTACCCCTCGAGGTTTAGAGCGAGCGCAAGAAAGGCTCAGAGTGAGCGGAGGAAGTTGAGCAAGTCCTGCTGTTGCTGTTGGGAGAGGCGGTTGAAGAGGCCGATGACAGTATTGGCTTCGGAGCCGGAGCTGGCGTGAGCTTTGATCGCCTGCAGCAGGTCCGAAGTGCGGCCATCATGGAGAAAGAAGACGCGCTGGCCGAGTCCCCAGAGAGGAGCGGTGCGAAACTCATCGTTTCCGGCGCCGCCCTGAGAGACGCCGTCGGCGAGGCCGGTACCCATGTTGTGAACGAGGAGATCGGAATAGAGGTTCGCGCTCACGTTGCTGAGGCCGGGAGTGAGCTTGGAGGGTCCGGTGGTGAGCGTTGGCGTGTGGCAGAGCGTGCAGCCGACCAGGGAGAAGACGTTACGCCCGTTGCTGATGGAGGAGGCTCCGCCGGGAACGGTGGAGGAGGGAGTCGGAGGAGCGAGGAGCCGCATGAACATGGCGAAGGCAACGGCGTCACTGGGAACGCCTACGGTTTGAGTGGCGGCCATGTTGGTGGCGTCCTCAGGGGTCGGATTGAGCTTGCAATTGGCGGGCAGTCCGGCGGCCTCGTCAGGGTTGGGGCGCTCGTTCATGAACATTTCGTTGGTGACGCCCATCTCGACGTTGTAGGCCTCGCCACTGAAAATCTCGAGAGATTTGTTTTGAGCCTTCCAACCGAAACGAGAGATCGTGCCGTCATTGCCATTGCGATTGGGGTGGCCGGAAATCCCGGCGGCGCGCTTGATGAGGGGATTGGCATTCATATTGGCGATGATGGCTTCGTCGGGAATGTTTTCAATCAGTCCGGCGCCGAAGACGGGCGTGGGAATGCGGAAGATGATGTTGTTGAGAGCAAGATTTTGGGCGAAATTCGGCTGGGCGATATTGCAACTGCCGGCGTCTGGCCGGCCGGAGATGACGAACAGGTCGTGCACGCCGCCATCGGGAGAGCTGCTGAGAGAGCCATTGGAATTGAGGAAGAATTTGAAGCGGGCTTCACGAACCGGACCATCCGCAGTGATGAAGGACGGGAGCGTATTGCGAGCTCCCTGGAGATTGAAGATTTGCGTCTGCGGATTGGGACCGAGATTGGGGAACGCCGAAGCGCTGGGGCTGGAGCCGCCGAGGGCGGGCTGGGCGTGGCAGCTGGCGCAGGAGTTGCTATTGAAGCGGGGGCCGAGGCCGTTCGAGACTTCATCGGTTTCGTTGAAACGAGCTTGGCCGTCGGTGAAGTATTCGAGAATGGTGGGGTTTTGGAAGACGGAGGCAAGGGGCTGGCCGGAATCAATGGTGCCGGCGCGGGGGCCGGGGTCGTGAGCGGTGGACTGAGCTATGGAAAGTCCGGCGAAAGAAGAAAGCAGGAGGCAGGCGAGAAAGAACGGAGCGCCGCGCAGGCGCGTGTTGCGATTTGAGAGCGATACGGCTGCGAAATATGAGGACATACCCAGCTCCTTTGGTCCGGAAAGGACGGCGGCAGCGTTCGCACGCAGCACGATTCGCGCACACCCGGTCTGCGAGCGGATGGGCAGGAATCGAGCACGGAAGGAGAAGGACCAGTCGCTGCGAATCGGCCTCCCTTACAAGCCGCTGCCTGGCTGGATGGCTTTTTGTACGCGAGGGAACGCGGCGCGGCAAGGCCAACGGATTAGCGGAAGCTGTTATTCCTTAGCTTTTTCTGTCCTCGGCGTGCTGGCGGTAGCTGCCGGGAGGCTGGGTGAAGCGACGCTGAAAGGCGCGGACGAAACTGGAAGCGTGTTCGTAGCCGACGGCGTGTGCGATTTCCTTGACGCTTAGATAGCTGTTCGCGAGGAGATCGGCGGCCTTTGCGAGGCGCTGCTCAGCGAGGACCGCGCCGAGGCGCACGCCGGTCTGCTGCTTGAAGATTCGCTGAATGTACGCGGGACTCAGATTGAATTCGAGGGAGAGTTCGCTGACAGTGCGCAGCGAGCCGGACTCGACCTTGCGAAGGATTTGCGCCAAACGGCTTTTGGGCGCCAGCTTGTCCGAAGCCTTGCACGCGGGGCGTTTTTCGGATTTGACGCGATACTGCTGCGCATGCATTTGCCCTCTCCTCTCCGCAGGAGCACGGTTAAAGCGCAGGCGCACCGGGACGAAGGTTAACGCCTGGTCCGGTATGCCTGGAGCCCGTCAAGGATCGCGAGCGAAGCCGGGCACGACAGAGGGTGCACGGCAGGAACGAAACGCTGGGCGACGGTTGCGCGCAGTGTAGTGGCGGAAGCGGTACCACGCAACGTTCGAAAGGGCAAAGCGGCGCTGTCCTGCGGGGCCAGGTTCGGCCAGCTGTACGAGTGCAGACTACGGGATGACAAGCGCGGAGGGGACCGATTTCTTTGACCGCGCACATGCTTGGAGTACACTCTGGAGTTTGCGAATGGCGCGCGAGGGCCGCTGGTTTGCAACTACCACGATGAAAAGAATCGCCGCGATACTGCCCGCCGCAGGTCTTGGGACGCGTATGGGCGCCGAGACGCCGAAGCAGTTTCTGGAACTGGAAGGCACGCCGATCTTGATTCACAGCGTGCGGCGGCTGGCTTCCTGCGCACAGATTACGGACATTATTGTGGCGACGCGGGCGGATGGAGTGGCGATGCTCGAGGAAAGGCTGCGGAGCGAGCATCTAAAGCAGAATGTGCGGGTTGTGCGGGGCGGCGATTCACGTCAGGAAAGCGTGGCAAATGCGTTACACGAGGTGCCGGACGCGACCGAACTTGTGCTGGTGCATGACGCCGTGCGGCCCTTCGTGACGGCGGAGCAGATTGCGCGAGTGATTGACGAGGCGCGGCGGTGCGGAGCGGCCATTCTGGGAATCCCGGCGATGGATACGGTGAAAGAGGTGAAGCGAGCGAGCCTGCCGGAGGACGTGGCGTTGATCACGGCGACGATTCCGCGGGAGCGAGTGGTGCTGGCGCAGACGCCGCAAGCGTTCCGGACGAAGCTGCTGAAGGAGGCGTTTGCACGGGCGGCGGCGGATGGGATCAACGCTTCGGATGAAGCGGGGGTGGTGGAACGGCTGGGGCACGATGTGCATGTGGTGCTAGGGTCGGAGAGGAACATCAAAATCACGAAGCCAGCGGACATGGAGCTGGCGCACTTTTATCTTGAACTCGAGCGCCGAACAGCATGAGCACACGCTGTGGGATTGGGTACGACCTGCACCGGCTGGCGGAAGGACGAAAACTGATTGTCGGCGGAATCGAGCTGGAATTTCCGAAGGGACCCGTCGGGCACTCGGATGGAGATGTGCTGGCGCATGCGCTCTGCGATGCGCTGCTGGGTGCGGCGGGGCTCGGCGACATAGGAACACACTTTCCGGACACGGATCCGGAGTGGAAGGGCGCGAATAGCCTGAAATTTTTGGAGCATGCCGCGCGATTGCTTGGGGAAAAAGGTTTTAGGATCGAACACGTGGATGCGGTGGTGATCACGGAAAAGCCGAAGCTGGGTCCACACTTTCCCAAGATGAGGGCAGCACTGGCGGGCGCGCTCGGTGTGAGGGCGGAAACAATTCATTTGAAGGCCAAGACGAACGAAGGCGTGGATGCCATTGGGCGCGGCGAAGCAATCGCGGCGCAGGTGGTGGCGACGGTCAGGGACGACAGCTAACACTTGACAGCCGACAGTCAAAATCAGGAACAACAGGCAAAAGGGCAAGATGGCGGGGATGCGGGAACAAGTCGTCGCGCAAGCGCCTTTACGGCCGTAGAAGTCGCGGCGATCTTGCGGAAGCGCGGATGGCTTGGCGGAGAAATCTCGGCGGGGCAAGGGCAATGGTGCGAAAATGCGGCGCAACTACTCGGGCCGCATGCGGCGGATGCGGAGGCAATCGAGGGATGGCTGGAGCTCGTTTTTCACTACGACGCGCGAGAAATTTTGACGAAAGTTGATTCGCATGTGGTGTTGTCTCGCCACGGGGCACGCGAGGTGGTGCGGCGGCTCGCGGTGTTGCTCATCGGAGGACCGCCGCTCAGCTCCGAGCGATTCAAAGAGGTGGTGGCCAGTCTCAAGGCGGAGATGGAGAGTCGCGGGCGCGAGCTGTTCCATCCGATACGACTGGCGCTGGCGGGCAAGTCCGGGGAAGGCGAGCTTGACCGGGTGATTTTGCTGGTGGACGAGGCGGCGGAGATCGAGTGGCGAGTTCCGGTGAAGAGCGCGGCTGAACGCATACTTGAATTTTGCGCGGCACTGGATTGAAGGAAGAGAAGGTAACTCGAGGCATGGACCGGCTGACGGGAATTCACGCGGTGCGGGAGGCGCTCGAAGCAGGGCGGCCGCTGGAGCACGTGTTGATCACGAAAGGGAGGCAGGATTCGAGAGTCGAGGAGATTGTGCGGCTGGCGCGCGGGCGCGGGATTCCCGTGCGATTCGAGGAGCGCGGACGTTTGGATCGCATCGCCAAATCGCGCGAGCACCAGGGAGTCGTGGCAGTGGCGGCGGCAAGCGCGGCGGCAACTCTGGAGACGATTCTGGCGCGTGCGAACAGCAGCGGAGGCGCGGGACTGATTGTTCTGCTGGATGGAGTCGAGGATCCGCACAATTTGGGCGCGATTATTCGAACGGCGCTGGCGGCCGGGGCGCACGGGGTGGTGATTCCGGAG
>DASRCZ010000125.1:0-5394 GCA_035652855.1 Candidatus Acidiferrum sp. | reverse complement strand
CTTCCAGATGGCCCTCGAGGAGCGAAATTTTCGCATTCTCGATATTCTAATCGACCTAACGCAGAAAATGGTGGAAGGCGAGCTGATTCAGCTCGCGAAAATTGGCCGAATCGACGTGACGGAGGATGACGCGGTTCGGCTCGCGACCTTCAAGACGGCGTGCCTGTTCAGCGGATGCGCCCGGCTCGGCGCCGTTTTGGGCGGACTCGAAGGTCAAGAGGAAGAATCGCTGGCGGACTACGGCCGCTACGCGGGGCTGGCGTTTCAGCTCGTGGACGATTTACTGGACTTCACCGCCTCAGCGGAAAAGCTCGGCAAACCCGTGCTGAGCGACTTAAAGGAAGGCAAGGTTACTCTGCCGCTCATCTACGCCATGGAAAACGGACATCGCGAGGCCCGGGCGCTCGTGGCCCGTGTGCTCGAAGAAAAAGAGTTTCATTCGGTGCGACCGGAAACGCTGGTGGCGCTGGTGCGGGAATCGGGAGCGCTCGACCGCGCGCGAAATCTGGCGCACGAGTACGCTCACCGGGCCAAGGCCTGCCTGAACGGGCATGGCGAGTCCGAACTGGGCCGTGCTCTAGCCGCTGTGCCGGACTTTATCCTTCAGCGAGAGAGCTGAGCGCAACGGCCATGCTGCCGTTCAAGCTGATTTATCACGAGCGCTACGACCTGAATCTTGGCCCCCACGTTTTCCCTTCGCAGAAGTTCCGTCTGATCGCCGAGCAGTTGCTGCGCGAGGGCATCGCGGAAACAGAAGACTTTTTGCGGCCGGAGCCGGCGAAGGACGAGGACATCCTGCGCGTGCATACGCAAGGCTGGGTGCGGAAACTAAAAACGGGAACGTTGACGGCGAGCGACGTGATGAAGCTCGAAGTGCCATACTCGCCGGAGTTGGTGCAAGCGGTTTGGCTGGCCGCGGGTGGAACGATTCTCGCGGCGCAGTCGGCATTGAAGGACGGATTCGGCTGCAACTTGAGCGGCGGGTTCCATCACGCATATCCCGGGCACGGCGAAGGATTTTGCGCGATTCATGACGTTGCCGTAGCCATCAGGCGGATGCAGGCGGATGGAGCAATCCGGAAAGCCATCGTCGTGGATACCGATGTGCACCACGGAAACGGGACGGCGGCTATTTTTCGCGGAGATCCGAGCGTCTTCACGCTTTCGATTCATCAGGAGAACAACTATCCGGCCCACAAACCGCCATCGACGATGGACCTGCACCTGGCGGACCGTGTGGCTGACGAAGAGTATCTCGAGAAACTGCTGCCCGCGGTCGCAAAGGCGTTCGCCGAGTTTGCCCCGCAGATGCTCTTCTATGTAGGCGGCGCCGATCCCTATTGCGAGGACCAGCTTGGCGGGCTTTCGCTGACGAAGAAGGGTTTGCAGCAGCGGGACCGTGAAGTCTTTACCCTCGCGCGAAAGAGCGGCATTCCCGTCGTCACGACCTTAGCGGGCGGATACGCGAGGCGTGTCGAGGATACTGTGCAAATTCACTGCAACACCATCGTCGCCGCGCGGGAAGTTGCGGGAGCATTTCCTAACGCCACCGCTGCGCGAACCTGATAGACTCCCACCGATTTTTCTGAACCAGAGAGGAACCTATGCGACGTTGCTTGGCATTTCTTTGTGCGGCGGCGTGCGGTCTGGCGTCTCCATCGTTGCGAGCACAAACATCCGCAAACAGTAAGGCGCTCAAAGTCTACATCTCCGTGGACATGGAGGGAGTCGCTGGGGTGGTCACGGCGGATCAGCTTGGGCCGGGTGGCTTCGAGTACGAACGCTTCCGCCGTTTCATGACAAACGAGGCACTGGCCGCGGTGCAAGCGGCAAAAGCGGCAGGCGCTAGCAACGTCGTGGTCAGCGATTCGCACGGAAATGGAGAGAGCTTGCTGATCGAGCTGTTTCCGAAGGACGTGCGCATCGTGCGTTCGTGGCCGCGCCACGGCGAAATGATGGGCGGACTCGACTCGAGTTTCGATGCGGCCATGTTCGTTGGCTATCACGCATCCACAACAAATCCGCGCGGCGTTCGAGCGCACACCATTTCCAGCGCCCGCTTTGCGCGCGTGGCGCTGAATGGTTATCCGGTGACGGAAGGCGAGTTCAATGCCGCCTACGCGGGAGCCATGGGAGTCCCGGTGATTTTCGCTTCCGGCGATGATGCGGCTATGGCCGAGCTGCGATCGCGTCTCGGCAATCTGGAAACAGTGGAGACAAAAAACGCGCTGGGGTTCCATTCCGCCGAGACCCTGACGCCCGAAGCCTCCTGCGACAAAATCGCCGCGGGGGTCCGCGCAGCGTTCAACCGGCTCCGCGATTTTAAGCCATACACCCTCAAAAGCCCGGTCACGCTGGAAATCACATTCAAGAACTACCGGCCGGCGGAGGTCTTGAGTTATTTGCGTTCAGTGCAGCGCGTGGATTCGCACACGATCCGTTTTGTTGGCAAAGACATGGAAGAAGTCAGCGATTTCATCGAATTTGTCGGCGAGTACAACGGTGACCTGGCGCCGTAGGCCGTATACCCGTGGAGGTGGCGCATCACACGAGCAAGGAAAACTCAATACGACATCGCCAGGTGCACCAGCGTCCGCAGTGCCACCCCGGTCGGGCCCTTGGCCAGCCACGGTTTGGCATCATCGTTCCAAGCCGTTCCGGCAATATCCAGGTGAACCCAGGGCGTGTCGCCAGCAAATTCGCGGATGAACCACGCGCCGATGATCGAGCCGCCGCCTTTGCCGCTCCCTATATTCTGAATATCGGCGAAGCTGCCTTTGATCATTTCGCGGTACTCATCGTCCATCGGGAGCTGCCACATCTTTTCGCCGGCGGCCTTGGCGCTGGCAAGCAGCCTGTCGGTCCAGGTCTGGTCCGCGCCGCCGAAAACCCCGACGTTGACGTTGGAAAGAGCGACCACGACAGCGCCGGTAAGCGTCGCAGCGTCAACCAGGTGTGTCGCGCCGAGCTGCTTCGCATAGTGAATCGCGTCCGCCAGGATCAGCCTGCCCTCCGCATCGGTATTCAGTACTTCGATGGTTTTGCCCGACATGGCTGTCTGAATATCGCCGGGCTTTTGCGCCCGTCCGCCGGGCATATTTTCCGTCGCGGGAACCACCGCCATGACCTTCACATTTGGTTTGAGCGCGGCAAGAGCCCGCAGCGCGCCAAGCATGGTGGCGCCGCCAGCCATGTCGTACTTCATTTTTTCCATTCCATCAGATGGCTTAATCGAAATGCCGCCGGTGTCGAACGTTACAGCTTTCCCAACCAACGCAATCACCGGAGCGTCAGGCTTCACCGCTGCCGGAGTGTACGTCACCACGATCATGCGCGGCGGCTCGGCGCTGCCCTGCGCCACACTCAGCAGGGCTCCCATCTTCAGCTCGGCGATGCGCTTCTCGTCGAGAACGTCCACATTCAGACCCGCTTCTCGCGCCATAGCCTCAGCCCTTTCGGCCAGTATGCGTGGTGTCAGCTTGTTAGAAGGCTCATTCACCAGGTCGCGCGCGAAATTTTGAGCTTCCCCAATGATGCGCCCCTTAAAAAGCCCGCGCTCTCCCGCCGCTTTTTCGGCATCCGAGTACCCTGCGACCTTGAACTCGTCAATAAATTTGTCGTTCCTCTTGTCCGTCTTGTACTTGTCCGTCTCGAAGTCACCGGCCAATCCGCCTTCAACAATGGCTTGCGCCGTCGCTTCCGTCGCGTCGCTTTCGCGCACCAAGAAGGCGATCGAGTGTACGCCGCGCGATTTCAGGTGTCGCAGAGCCGCGCCGGCGATCTTGCGCAGAGTGGCGCCATCAAATTTCTCGCGCTTCCCTGCCCCAACCACGAGCAGGCGCGCGGCTTTGAGGCCAGCCGGAGCGTGCAGCAGAGTGAACTCGAGCGCCTTCCCGGTCAGTTCGCCGGATTTCGCGAGCCGCCGTAGCAGGTTGCCAGTCAACTGGTCGAGTTCGGCCAATCGCCCTTGGACCGGTTCGGCCTCCTCAAACGCCCAGGTGACGAGCGCATCGGCCTCTAAGGATGAAATGCTTTTCGTTGTGAGCGTGACTTGCATGGTGAAATTCATCGCCTCCGGTTGCGATACATGGCTTCTTCCGCTTCGCGACGGGCTTCCTTGGTGCGTTCGTCCTGACGTCGGTCCCACTGCTTTTTCCCTTGCGCCAGGGCAATTTCCACCTTGGCAATGCCATTGCGGAAGTAAATTTTTATTGGAATGACCGTTAGCCCCTTGGCTTGCGTGCGGCCAGCCAACTTGTAAAGCTCATTCCGGTGAAGGAGTAGCTTGCGGGAGCCAAGAGGCTCGTGATTCCACGGACCACCCGGCATATATTGCGCAATATGCGCGTTCATCAGCCATGCCCCGTCGGCCTTAAAGTCCACATAGGCGTCGCGAATATTCGCTTTTCCTTCGCGAAGCGCCTTGACTTCCGTGCCGTGGAGCACCAGACCCGCTTCAAGTCGTTCCAAAAGATGGTAGTTGTAGGACGCCGCGCGGTTCTGAGCAACGATTTGCTCGCCCGGCTTCTGTATCTTGGAGGCGGATTTGGCGGCTGTTTTCGGCACGAGAATCCATCGTAGCAAAACGAATCTTAAATCTTAGCTGTGGCCTGTTGGCGGATGCAAGACAGCCAACCCGCCCTTGCTTGCCGGTATTCTAAGCCGGGTGTTAGACTGCCACAGAATTCTGCGGAGAGGTGCATGCGCTGTAAGTGTAAAGTTTTTCTGGCGATAGGACTGGGGGTGCTGGCCGCAGGCTGCCCCCGTAAGGGCCAGACAGACTACGAAAAGGGACGAAAGGCTCAGGACCTCTCCGACTGGGATGCCGCCGTCAATTTCTACCAAAGCGCGCTGAAGCAGGACCCAAATAGCGCGAATTACCGAATCCGCCTCGACCAGGCACGCTTTGAGGCCAGCCAGGTCCACGTCAAAAAGGGCCAGGAACTGCGAAAGCAGGGCAATCTGGAAATGGCCGCAGCGGAATTTCAGCGCGCCCTGGCTGTGAATCCATCCAGCCCCATCGCCGAGCAGGAACTGAAGCAGACCACCGACATGATTGCGGAGAAGAATCGCGAGAATCAAGCTGCGGCTCCTCCGCCCTCGAACGAAAGCGACCTTGCCACCGCGCCGCCCCAGATCAAACCGATCTCCCGCGCACCCGTGAATCTGAAAATGACCAACGACGCCAAGATCGTATTCGAGACCATCGCGAAGTTTGCCGGTTTGACGGTCGTCTTCGATCCCGATTTTCCCGCCCGGCGTATTCCGGTAGACCTTAACAATGTCACGCTTGAGCAGGCACTCGACATCGTGGCGCTCGAGAGCAAAGCCGCGTGGAAACCGGTCACGGAAGACATCATTTTTGTGTATCCGGACCAGCCAGCGAAACGGCGC
>DASRCZ010000124.1:0-12345 GCA_035652855.1 Candidatus Acidiferrum sp. | reverse complement strand
CCGGGCATGTCGCCGATTACCGTCAGCTCGCGCGCCGAGGAAACCTTCCGCGGCCGCAAATCGAAAGTGCAGAGCTGGTATTTCGATCTGACGACAGCGATGAACTACTGGGGGAAGGACCGCCTCTACCATCACACGCCTCCAATCTCCCTCATCTACGCGCTCCGCGAAGCGATGCGGTTGGTGATGGAAGAAGGGCTCGAAGCGCGATGGGAGCGCCATCGTCAGAATCAAGCAGCCCTGATTTCCGGCCTCGAGGCCATGGGAATGGTTCTGCTGGCCAAAAATCCCGCGGACCGCCTGCCGACCGTAACCGCCGTGATGATCCCGGCCGGAGTGGACGACCTGAAAGTGCGAAACCAGTTGCTCGACGAATTTAATATCGAAATTGCCGGCGGATTCGGCCCCATCAAGGGCAAAATCTGGCGCGTGGGCTTGATGGGCTACTGCAGTCAGAAGACGAATGTCTTGCTCTTCTTGGCTGCGCTGGAGAAAACGCTGCTGGACCAGGGGCATCGCGTTGCTCCCGGAGCGGGCGTCGCCGCCGCGGTGCGAAGTTATTCGCAAGTTGGCGCCGAAGCTGCCGCGATGAGCCAGTAAACCATAGCGGCTGATCGCTAGGTCGGCCCGCGCAAAGATGCGCGAGAGGGAGAATAGGGTGAGCACGATCTATCCAGTCTTGGCCAATAACGGCGCGATGAGCCAGTTTGTGGGCGCCTTCGAGGTCACCTCGAAGCTTAGCGGACAAACCTATCAGTGCCGCTTCTCCCACATGTGGAACGGGATCGCCACGCGCCACGCCGACACCATCGACACGAAATTTTTTGTGGACGGCACGGCGCACGTGGTCGGTCTTGCGCATACCGCCTTCGTAAATTTTCGCGATCGTGCCCATCGCGATTTGACCGACCGAGAAGCGAGTTTCGTAGCGGCGGAATATCTCCGCGAACGCCTCGAGGAAGACGACCTGCGGCCGCTCTACGACGTTTCGGAAGATGAAGTGACTCGCCTAATCGAGCAGATCGGCATCAGGTAGCTTCGCCGAGGATCGCCCGGCCGCCCGCGAGATTCGTCCACGAGAGCAAAGCGGGCGCCTCCGCGCGATTGCCACGATCCGCAAAACGCCTTGCCAAGTTTCGTTCCGTTAATCGGAGTGCTCGGCGTGGAATGCTTCGAGCTGCGGATGGCGCAGGCCGTCGCGCTTGATGAAGTGGATCACGAGGATCATGAGCAAGGCGCCTGCCACCAGCACCGCGACGGCAAGCTCCAGGCCCGCCAGAAGATCTCGAACGTCGGAAACTTTGCCCACAATTTGCGGGCCGAGTCCCCCAACGAGTTGCGTCGCAAACATGTATACGCCAATGGAGGTGGCGTGTGCGCGCCGAGGCATCATGTCGTGGATGACCGCCGTGACGGGGCCGTGATACCAGGACATGAAAAATCCCGCGATGAACAGCCCGCCGAGAAGAACATTCTTGTCGTCGGATTGAATCGCCAACAGCAGAAAGGGCGCGGCCAGCAGGAATGCGCCGGCGATGGCCAGGATCCGGCCGTAGGGAAAGTTGCGCTGCAGCCGGTCGGCAACCCAGCCACCCGTCAAAACACCCAAAACAAGCGAGCCGAGCGCAATAATGGAAAGCGAAACCGCCGCCTCCCGGAGGCTGAAATCCTTGTAACTCACCGCGAAATCGATGCCCCACGTGAGCAGGGAAACGCTTGCAAACGTAATGCAGATTCCGGCGGCAATCATCGCCACAAACGCGGGTACGCTGAGGAGTTTGCCAACGGGCACGACTTCGGATCGCGGACCGCGCGGCGGATCTTCAATCCAGAACAGCGCAACGCCTGGAAGCACGCCGAAACACGCAATGATGAAGAGCGCCGCCGGCCACCCGTAGTGCGGGCCGAGCACGCCGCCCAGAGCTTGCCCGAACGCGCCGCCGAGAAGCATCCCGGCCGCAAAAATCGCCTGGGCGAACGCGCGGCGCTCGTGCGGGAATGCTCCGGAGATCATCGATTGCGCGGCGGGAGCATATGCGGCTTCGCCGAGTCCGACGAAAGCGCGAGCCACGACGAAATAAAAATAAGCGGAGGCGAGACCTGCGGCAAAAGTCGCCGCACTCCAAAAGAAAATGCCGAAGGCGATCACCAGTTTGCGGCTGAAGCGGTCCGCGAAAAACCCGAAAGGAATGCTGGCCAGCGCGAGAACGACCAACAAGTACGTCTGGAGCGATCCGAGTTGCGCGTCCGTTACGTGCAAGCTGTCCCGCAGCAGCGGTATCAGCGGGACGATCACCTGTCGCGCCGCGAAGTTGACAAAATTAATCAAAGCCAGTACAGCAAGTAAGCGAAACTGGTAGGCAGTAAGCGGAATGGACCGATTGGACATACTCAATAAAATGGATGCGTCGCGAGTAGCCTGGCTTCGCGCGGATCCGACGGCTCCTCCGTCTGCGGCACGGCTTGAAGAAGCGCTCAACAGCGCCGGCAGCGACGGTGCCGGGCAAGCGAGCGGCTCCGCCGCGATGAAATGCTCAATCTCGATTATACAACGCGCATGAAGGGAACTCCCGGAGGCGGCACAACAACGAGTGACCGGTTGACCACGGTGCTCTCGTACGGGGCGCTGCTGGTGCTCGGGTATCTCGTTTATGAAATTTTCGCTCCATTCCTCGAGCCGCTGGCGTGGTCGGCGGTACTGGCCATTTTCTTCTATCCGTTGCACGAACTGCTGCTGCGCAGAATGTCTCCAAATAAGGCGGCGCTTGCCAGCACAACCATTGTGACCCTGGTCCTCATCGTGCCCTCCATCATTCTCCTGGGCTATGCGGCGCGGCAGGCAATCGACGCGATGACCAAAATTCATCAGGGTCTGGCCGTGCAGGGACAAGGACCCAGCCAGGGACTCTTGATGGAACTGGCGGAACGCATTCGGAGCCGGCTGCCGGAAGCGTGGCGGCACTCGGATATTTCCGGAGAAATTGGGCGCTGGGCCGAACGCGCGGGAGCGTATCTGGCGAGCAAAGTTGGAGCGGCAGTGCGCAATCTGACGACATTTCTGCTCGACCTGTTCATTGCCATTCTCGGGCTCTTCTATATGTTTCGCGACCGGCAGATTATCGTCCGCCGCGTGAAAACCCTCTTGCCGTTTGAAGAAGCGATCCAAAGCAACATGCTGCTCGAGTCGAAGGAACTGGTATTCGCGAGCGTCGCGGTGGGTTTGATCATCGCGGGGATCCAAGGCGGACTCGGCGGAATCTCGTTTGTGATCGCGCGAGTGCCCAACGCGCTCTTCTGGGGCGTGCTGATGGCATTTACTTCGTTTATACCTGTAGTTGGTTCAGCACTTGTTTGGGTGCCCGTGCTGGTGTGGCTGGGACTGAACGGGCATTGGGGCCGGGCGCTGGTGGTCCTAGCCATCAACGGCGGGCTGACCGCAATGGCGGACAACATCGTGAGGCCGCTGCTGCTGCGGAATCGCACGCGGCTGAACGAGTTTGTACTGCTCATCAGTGTGCTCGGCGGCCTGGAGCTCTTTGGCCTGGTGGGCTTGGTGCTTGGTCCCACGCTGGTGGCAGCGGCGATGAGCATATTCCAGGTGTACACGGTTCACCGGGAGACAACCGTCGCAAAGCAGATGAAAGAAATTCCATAGGGCCGGAAAATGGAAATGGGACATGGCAAGCGAGAAGACAATTCAGAAATGGAAGGTGGACGTGCCTGTCCGTTCGCGTTTGGGGAGAACTGCGGTGAAGGATACACACCCATGGACCGCGAAGGTCTACTACTAGGACCAACCAATGTCTGAAGGCGAGGAATTTGTCCTTGGGAGGGCCAGCGCGAGTGCGGCGACTGAGGCCGCGGATTACGTTCGTGGTCAATCTACGAACTCCCGCCATCTGAAGATGGCGGCCGGCGTTGGCGAGATGCCGGCGCCGCAGGACTGCGGAGACAAACAGAAAGCGCAACTCAGGCGGGGCGATCGGCTAGTTTCACCGTGATATCGAGTTTTTTACCGCCGCGGTACACAGTGACAGTAACGTTGTCGCCGGGACGTTTCCGATTGAGAACGAGGCTAACGTCAACCTGGCTGGCCACGCGCTGGCCGTCAATGGCGACGATGACATCCCCACCGATGTAGATACGGCGCATGCCGACTTGCACCACGCGGTCCCCGCCGTGAATGCCGGAAGCAGCGGCAGGGCCGCCGCGAGTGACCGTTTCGACCAGCAAACCCTCCTGAACGGGAAGCCCGAGAGCGTCAGCGAGATATTCATTCACGGGGAAAGTATCTACGCCAAGGAAGGCGCGATGAACGCGGCCATCGGTCATCAGATCGTGCGCTATGGCTTTGGCGGTGTTGATGGGAATGGCGAAGCCGATGCCGGCCGTCGTGCCGGAAGGTGTGTAAATCGCGGAGTTGATACCGATGACGTCGCCGTGCGAATTGATGAGCGGGCCGCCAGAATTGCCTCGGTTAATCGCGGCATCGGTCTGGATGGCCTCGTCTATGAACGTGGTCTGGCTGGTCTGTACGGTGCGGCCAAGAGCACTGACGACGCCTGTGGTTAGCGTGCTTTGGAAGCCGAAGGGATTACCGATGGCGAGAACCTTCTGACCGACTTGCAGCGTGGAGGAATCACCAAGAGGGAGAGAAGCGAGATGTTTGCCTTTGGGATCAACTTTGAGGAGTGCGACGTCATTGCGCTGATCGGCGCCGACGAACTTGGCGGCGTAGCGGGATTGATCGCCGAGGACGACTTCGATGGATTGCGCCTCCTGAACGACGTGGAAATTGGTGAGGATGTAGCCGCGAGGATCGATAACAAAACCGGAGCCCGCGCCTTCAACAGGAACCGGGTCCATGAAGAAGTCGTACTCGGTGGCCTTGGTGAGAATATTCGCGACGGCGGGCGATGCTTGCTTATAAACGCTGACGTTTATCGATTCTTCGTCGGTGAGCGGAGGCGCGGCAGCGCTGCTCGCGGCGGAAGGAGGAGCCGGGACGGCTTCGACCTGAACGGGACCCCGCGGGCCAAAGCGCGCGCCGAGCCAATAGGCGCCGAGCAAGAGAACAAGCGCGGCCATGAGCATGCGAGTGCGGTTTGCGGGTGATCGAGGATTCATGTCGTTGGTCCTTATGCCCCCTGCGGAGATAGTATAAGGAATTTTTGGGCAGCGAAGCAGTCGCCCGCTTTAGCAAGGTCCTCGCCAAGGGCAAAGTTGACGGTTCGCGCGTTGCTCGGCGCAAGCATCGACCTAATCTTCCACCTCTCTGTGCCGCAAGGCTGGTGCCACGGCCCTTGGTGCCTCAGCGTAAATGAGCACCCACATTGCGACGGAAACTAAGCGTCGCTATGGTTCTCTCATCGCGCTCAGCAGGGCCAGATCCAGAAATCGGCCACTACAACTTGGACGGATGAGCGCGGAGCTTGGCAGCCAGCGCTTCGACTTGCCGGCGGGTGAGGTCGAGCGAGCCGGAGCAGTCGATTTTCTGCGTTGCATGCCGAAGTTTCTCCTCGAGGGGAAGCTGCGCGGAGACGCGGCGAAAAGCGTCTTCGCGGCTCATGCCCCGCTGTTCGAGGCGCTCGAGCTGCTGCTCGGGACGGCACCAGACAACCACGAGGCCGTCGAGCTTCTTGTGATATCCGGCTTCGACCAGGAGAGCGGCTTCAACGAAAACCGGATCGCGGACGCCTTCGCGCTGCCATTCGTCCATTTCACGATGAAGGGTCTCTTCGACGCGGGGATGAACGATGACGTTCAGGCGAGCCAGCTTGGCGGAATCAGAAAACACCTCGGAGCCAAGCTTGCGGCGGTCGATGCCGCCCCCTGCGCCGAGGATAGCCGGACCAAATTCGCGGAGGATTTCGTCATACGCGGGTTGGCCAGGCTCAATGAGGTGATGCGCCAGGCGGTCCGCGTCGATCACGCGGAAGCCCAGTTCGCGAAGGATGGCGGCGACAGTACTCTTGCCGCTCGCGATGCCCCCGGTAAGGCCTATGCGGAGCATGCGCAACTAATGGGCGGTTGCGGTGGATTGCGAGGCGAGAGGTTTGCCGCCTCCGCGGCGAAGACGCGCGGCCTTCACCGTATTGCTCATCAGCATGGTGATCGTCATCGGACCAACGCCGCCGGGAACAGGTGTGAGGGCGCCGGCGACCTTGACGGCGTCGGGATGGATGTCGCCGACGAGGACGGATCCTTTGGCGCGGAATTTTTCGAGGCGAGCAGGGAAATCGCGGAGGAGGTGCCCGGCTTCCCGCGGGTCGGTCACTTTGTTAGTGCCGACATCTATGACCGTGGCGCCCGGACGAATCCAATCCGCCGCGACAAAGCCGGGCTTGCCCATGGCGGCGACAATGATGTCGGCGCGGCGCAGAACGTCCGGAAGGGCGCGCGTTTTGGAATGGCAGATGGTGACGGTGGCGTTGGCGTGCATGAGGAGAAGAGCCATGGGTTTCCCGACGATGTCGCTGCGGCCGAGGACGACGGCGTTAGCGCCTTCGATTGTGATCCCGTTGCGCCGAAGGATTTCCATGCAGCCGGCTGGCGTGCAAGCGACGAGGCCCGGCCGTCCGCTGACCAGGCGCCCCAGATTGACGGGATGGAATCCGTCCACGTCCTTTGCGGGATCGACCGCTTCGAGTACCCGCTTGGTGTCCACCTGAGGGGGCAAAGGAAGCTGGACCAGGATGCCGTCTATGGCGTTGTCGCGATTGAGGTCCTCGACAACGCGCAGCATATCGAGCGTGGAAGTCTCCGCGGAGGGAGTGATGAGAGCGCTGGCCATGCCGAGCTGCTCGCAGGCGGCGATTTTGCTCTTAACGTAAAGGTGAGAGGCGGGATTATTCCCCGCGAGAACGGCAGCAAGGCCCGGCTTGATCCCAACGGAATCCAGGATGGCGATCTCGTTCTTAAGCTCGGCAAAGATTTCGTCGCGGATTTTGTTGCCGTCGAGGAGGCGCGCGGTCATTTCGGAATCATAGCACAGAGAAAATGCAGGCATTCCGGGGCAGAGCGCCGTGCGCGCCGGCTGGCTCCGAAACAAAGGCAATGGCCCTTCCGCGGGCGAAGGTGTATTATCGCGGCACGTACCGGGTTGCCGCCCATTCTGGTCCACGGAGTTGGTTGTGCGCTTGTTTAGGGTTGAACGTCCTTTCCTCGTCTTAGCAATGATTGCAGCGTTTGCATTGGCCTCGACCGGGCTGGCCGGAAGAGCGCAGGCTCAGGTCTCCACAACGACCGTGCCGGGCATGAGCGGCGGGATGACGACCGTCAGTGGGCTGGCCGGTATCGTGGATACCGGCCACCTGGATATCTACGTGAAAGGGCCGAATGGCACGGCGCTCTCCGGCGTGGCCATGGTCACGCTAACCAAAGTCTCCGGACAGATATACCGGCAGGAAACGATTCGAGGGGGACACATCCGGCTGGATGACATCGGCGCAACGGAATACAAACTGCAAGTTGTGGCTCCGGGCTATGAGCCCATGGAGAAAGACCTCGAGTTTCGTGGCAGCGTCGAAAAGACGGTAACGTTCGAGCTTCGTTCTGCCGATGTGGAAGACACCAGCCTTGGCGAACGGCTGGCGGCGCTTGGGCCCAAAGCGCAGAAAGAGCTTGGAAAAGCGACGGAAGCGCTGCGCGACAAGAACACGAAAGAGGCGCGAAGCCACCTGGAAGCAGCGTACAAGCTGGCGGCGGCGCATCCCGACGTGAACTACACCTACGGCGTCTACGAATCCGAACTTAATCATGCGGCGGAAGCGAAAACATACTGGAAGAAAGCGTTGGAAGCGGATCCGAATCACTTGCGAACGCTGCTCTCCCTTAGCGACACATTACTGCATGAGACGAAAGGAGGCGAAGCGCTCCCCTATTTGACGCGCGCACTGAAGGTGCAGCCAACATCCTGGCGAGCGCATGCGCTGATGGCCACCGCGCAACTGCAACTGGGCGCGGCAGCACAGTCCCTGCAAGAAGCGCAGCGCGCCCTGGAGTTGGGCCACGACAAGGCCGACGTGGTGAAGCCGGTGCTGGCGGCGGCGCTGACGCAGCAAAACGACAAGCCACAGGCGATCAAGGTGCTGGAAGGCTACATCAAGGACCATCCTTCGGATACCGATGCACCCAAAGAACTCGCCAATATTTTGATGCCGACCACGGTCATTGCCGCCAGCGTGGCGGGCGACGAGAGCGATACGCTGCTGCCTTCGAGCTGGATGCCGCCGGATATTGATGAGAGTGTGCCGCCGGTGGAGGCGGGTGCGGTCTGTTCGCTGAAGGACGTGCTGGCAAAGGCCGGCGACCGTATGCAGGAATTCGTGAAGAATACGAACCGCTTTACGGCCACTGAGACGCTGATCCATGAGTCCATCAACAAGTGGGGGCTGCCAGCGAACACGGAAAAACGGAAATATGACTACGTGGCGAGTGTTTCCGAAGTGGCGCCCGGATTTTTGGGCGTAGACGAATTCCGCAACGCCGCGAACCCCGCCGACCAGGCGTTTCCGGACGGAGTGGAGACGAACGGCTTGCCGGCGCTGGCGCTGATTTTTCATCCGTATAATGCGAAGAATTTTGATATGACCTGCGAGGGGCTGGCGAAGTGGAATGGCGGGCTGGCCTGGCAGATACACTTTGTGCAGGCGAAAGGAAAGCCGAACAATATTCGGAATTATAAATCGGGAGTGAACGGGGTGATTTATCCGGTGGCACTCAAGGGGCGGGCGTGGATCGCGGCCGATACGTACCAGGTGGTACGGCTTGAGACGGGGCTGGCGGCGCCGCTGCCGCAGATTCGGCTGTTCGCGGACCGCACGGAGATTGACTACGGGCCGGTGAAATTCCGCGACAAGGATGTGCAGATGTGGCTGCCGCAGAGCGCGGAAGTTTTTTATGACTGGAAGGGGCGCCGGATTCACCGGCGGCACAGCTTCAGCAACTATCTGCTGTTTGATGTGAATGACCAGCAGAAGATTTCAAAGCCAAAGGGCGCGGAAGACGAAGAACCAGAGCCAGCCGCGAAGCCAGGGAAGCCAAACAACTGAGTTGCCTCGCCACTTTGATTACCCGAAGGAAACAAGACGCCCGGGCTAAATGCCCGGGCGTTCGGTCTTGAGTTGCGGTTTGTGCACGCGGCGCCGATCAGTAAATGTCGTACTGCTCCCAGTGGAGAGTGGCGTCGGATTGAATGATGACATGCTTGTGGGAGTTCTGCTCGAGTTCATCTATGAGCATGGACTCACGGGTCTTGAGCGCTTTGGCAATTTCCGGGTGCACGCGAAGCGTAAGGTTCGGGCTTTCGTGCTCGGCTGAGGTGGCCATCTTGCGTGCTTCCGCCTGGATTTCGTAGCAGAGCGTGGGAACGGACTTGACCATGCCGGAGCCGTTGCAATACGGGCAGGGCTGGCAGAGGACGCGCTCGAGGGCCTGCTTCGTGCGCTTGCGGGTGATGCAAACGAGGCCAAATTCGTTGAAGGAGAGCGCTTTCGAGGGCGCTTTATCCTGTTCGAGGGCCTGCTGCAGCGCTTGCAGCACCTTTTCCCGATTGCGCCGCTCCTCCATATCGATGAAATCTACAACGATGATGCCGCCAAGGTCGCGCAGGCGGATTTGCCGGACGATTTCCTTCACTGCTTCCAGGTTGGTCTTAACGATGGTGTCTTCGAGGCGCGTGGAGCCCTTGCCGACGAACTTGCCTGTGTTGACGTCAATGGCCACGAGCGCCTCGGTGTGGTTGATGACGATGTAGCCGCCGGACTTGAGCCAAACCTTCGCTCGCAGCGCCTTGTCGAGCTCGTGCTGGATGCCAAATTCCTCGAAGATGGGCTGTTCCTTGGTGTACAGCTTGACGCGATTGGCGAGACGCGGCTGGAAGCGGCTGACGAATTCGAGGACCTTGCCGTATTCCTCCTCACTATCGATCCAGATGCCGGTGAAATCGTCGCTGACGTAATCGCGCAAAATGCGTTCAACGAGATTGAGATCCCGATGCAGTAGCGCGGGAGCTTTGCGGTCCTCGAATTTCTGCTTGATCTCGTTCCAGGTTTTGCCGAGAAAATCGATATCGGCGCGAATTTCGTCATCCGTGGCGCCACCAGCGGCGGTTCGAACGATGAAGCCGCCGGGATAGCTGCCGCGCGCTTCGCCAACCAGGCGGCGAAGACGCGAGCGGTTTTCCGCCGAAGCGATTTTGCGGGAGACGCCGATGTGGTCGATCGTCGGCATATAAACCAGGAAGCGGCCGGGAAGAGCGACGTGGCTGGTAATGCGAGCGCCCTTTTTCCCGAGAGGCTCCTTGGCGATCTGGACGACGACGTCCTGCCCGGCCTTGAGCATTTCCGAAATGAGCTGCGGGCGGCGAGGCGGTCCTGCGTGGCCGCCATGATGCCCGCGGTAATGATGGCCGTGCCCGCCAGGTCCGCGGCGATCGAAGCGGCGTCCGCCGCGGCGATCCGGACGCCCGCCACGGTCATCGCGGTGGCCGCCGCGATTGTCCCGACGTCCGCCACGGTCGCGTCCCCGGAATGGGCGCTGGAAGCGGGAGCGCGGATTTCCGCCGATACGCGCGGAGCTGGCGAACTCCTCGCGAACGCCCGGAGTGCGGGGCGCGCGGGTTTCGCCGGGGAGCAAGATGGAGTCGTCATCGAAAGAGGGCTCGGAGGAAGCGCCGGCTGTGTCGAGGCGCTCGCCTTCGCCGCCTGTTTGCTCGCCAAGAGCAGCGATCTGCTCGGCCTGTTCATGAGCGGCATCGGCCTCTTCCTCAGCCAACTCCGCGGCGGACGGCTCCTCTTGATCGTCCTCGTCGCCTTCGTCCTCACCGGGCTCGTCCTGAGATTCGTGAGCTTCGTCGCGTCCCTCGTCGCCTTCTTCGGCTTGAAGCTCGGCAGCTTCTTGCTCGATTTCCTCTTCCTCGCCGAGTTCGAGGGCGCCGTTCTCCGATTCTTCTTCCTCGTCCTCCTGGGTTTCGCCATCGTGGGTCAATGCGAAGCGGTCGCGGGCTTCGAGTCCCTCGAATTCGGCGCCGCCAACAAGCGTGTCAGCCTTTGCCCGGTCTTGCGTCTCCTCGTGCTTGGCTTCGACAATTCCGGAGAGAGCAGCAATCTGATCCTCGCTGAGTTCGCTATCACGGCGGGCCTCGGCTTCCGCCCCGGCTGCCGATGAAGTCTCCGGCGCGGAGCCTTCCTCAGCCGCCGTTTCCGAACCGGCATCAGCTAAGAGCCAGCGCGGGAGGCCGCCGGAAAAGCGCCGGGGCCCTGGCGAGACGGGGCCGCCGCGGGGGGCGATTTCTTCCGTTGCGGGCGGCTGCACATCATGAATATCTTCCTCGATAGACGCGAGAGGAGCAGCGGCTGGACGGCCGCGATACTTTGCGAGCGACTCGCCCGGCAGGAGAATTTCCTCTTCGGAGGCGGCGCCCGCGGTACGGGAGCCCTCGGGACGCCGATTTTCGTTGCCGCGTTGGTCGTACCCACCGCGGTCGCTCCGGTCATGGCGGTCGAAATTCCCGCGACTCTGGCCGCGATTTTGGTATCCGCGATGTTCATAGCGGCCTTCATTGCCGCGCTGATCGCGGTCGCCTTGCGGCGAAGCGTACTTGGATGGCGGGAGATTGCGTCCGCCGGGTCCGCCCTGGCCACGGCCATGGCGGCGTCCACCGCGGCGTCCCCAGCGGCCCCGGCCGCCGCGCCGAAAATCGTTGCCGCGCTCGCTGCCGCGGTCCTGGCGCGAGGGATACTTTTGGGTGGGGTTGTAGCTGGGACCAAAATTCTGCGGCGCGGAGGCATTGGATTCCGGCTGGCGCTCGTCGTAGGTGTGCGGAATTTCTTCTTCGGCATCGCGGCCGGATTCGGCCGAAGCGGGATGCGCGTTGCCGGGTTCGGGCGCAAACTCGCCCTCATCAGAAGCGTGCCCGGCAGCCGATCGAGGCTCTTCCGTGCGGAGATCCTCGCCATCGAAGCTTTCGCGAGAGGCTCCCGAAGCGTGGGCTAACGATTCGCCCGGCAGCACCTCGATAGGCGTGCCTTCTGGAGCCGAAGGCGGCGATGAGGAAGCGTGCTCATGGCCGTGATCGTAGTCTTCAAGATTCTCGAAGACATCGCTCACGTAGAGGAACGCGTCGCCGTCCAGCCCGATATCCACGAAGGCGGACTGCATACCCGGGAGGACTCGGGTGACTTTTCCTTTATAGATGCTTCCGACCAGCGCGAATTCCTTTTCGCGCTCGATGTAGATTTCGACTAGCTGGCCTTCTTCGAGAATCGCGACTCTCCGCTCATGGGAGGACGCGGAAATAACAAGTTCTTTCGACATGAAAACTCCTGAAATTGGTCCGCTCCA
>DASRCZ010000123.1:0-24669 GCA_035652855.1 Candidatus Acidiferrum sp. | reverse complement strand
CGATGAACAGATATCGTTCAGGGGGTCGGCATCTCCTACCATCGTCAAAGTGCCATTGCCACCGTCAGTTTCGTTACCCGTGCCGTTGATGGTGTTGATCACACCATTGGTCTGTCCCGATACCAGGTTGAGCAGTCCTGGGGTCGACGGCCCAAACGTCGTGCTGAACGAGTTGTCGCTCATCGCGAAGTTCTGCGCGTAGTTCCATAGCGCGGTGACCGTATTGCCGTCGTAATAGCCCATGACCAGGCCCTTCGTGGTCACCGTTTGCGGCGGCGCGTTTGGCGGAGTCCCGGCCGCGCCGACTTTCACTGGAAACAGATCCATCAACCCAAAATGAGCGGCTGCCTGCTCCGGACCGTACGCGTGATTCTGATCCGCGGTCGCAGCCTGCGAGCGGTCCAGCCGGAAGGGATTGGCGGTCCCGGCCCCGTTTGCGGTGCCCAGCGAATTCGGATTGTTGTTCAGCAGCGCCGCTGACAGCCCATTCACCGTCGGAGTTCCTTTCTTGGCGTGGAACTCCGGTTCTCCCGGCGGGTTCGCCGCGTTCGGGTAAGTCGCGAAATAATGATCGAAGGACACGTTTTCTTGAAAAATGACGACAAGGTGTTTGATCGGTGTAGTGGTGTCGCCGGTTCGGTGGCCGGGATCAGCCAGAACCGGCGTGGCTGGAACCATGCCGAGAGCGGCGGCGGCCATGACCGCCAAGGCCTTCGTGACGCGATTGTGCATGTAGCTTCTCTTCTCCTTAACGAAATAGCTTTCTCCAGACGCAGTTCCCGCAGCCGCAACCAGTCGTGCGACAGTCTCAGGCAGCGGAGGACTCGCGCCAACGCTTGTAGGCTTTCTCTGTTACCTCCAGATAAACGAACCGTCAAAACTGGCGCCAGCCGAGGTCAAATCCGCGGTCCTTCCATCGAGAACTCTGCGTTGACGGCCGGCGGAATGCACACTTAAGATGCGGCGCCATGTGCAATTTCGCTGGCTCGTATCGGGTGCGGCCTGTGCCTCGGCGGGAGCTCTGAGTGGCGAGGCTCGCGCGCAGTCTGCGGCTCCACGACTACTTTGCGCTGGCCTTCGGGACCATGATCGGCACCGGCTGGCTCGTGCTGATGGACGACTGGCTCGGACGCGGCGGCCCTCTCGGCGCTGCGCTTGGGTTTGCCTTGGGTGGATTGCTGCTCCTCCCTGTCGGCTACGTCTATGGCCAGTGGGTGCGGCGGCTGCCGGACGCGGCGGGCGAAGCCGCCTGCGCAGCGCAGGTCTTTCCTGCCAGCGTGAGCTATTTCACCGGCTGGACCATGTTGCTGGCGTATTTCATCGTCTGCCCGTGGGAAGCCGTGGCCGTCGGCAAGATCGCAGCCTACATTGTTCCTTGGCTGGATCGCATCGAGCTTTATCGAGTGGCCGGCCAGCCCGTGTTTCTCGCGCGCTTTCTGCTTGGCGCCGCGCTGACCGTTTTTCTCGGCGTGCTCAACTATCGTGGCATTCGGCTGAGCGCCAATTTCCAGAAAGCCATGACCACCACGGTGCTGCTCCTCTTCGTGGTGATTGCTGCCCTGAGCGCCTCCCACGGCCATGCGTCGAACCTTCGTCCGGCGTTTTCCGCCACGCCGCTGATCTCCGTCCTCTTGACGCTGCAAATCGTGCCGTATTTCATGACCGGCTTTGAATCCGCGCCAAAGTATGCGGAGGAAGCGCAAGCCGGTTTCGCGGGCAGCCGGTACCTGATCGCGATCGGCATGGCTCTTGGTGTGGGCGCATTCTTCTACGCGTTCGCCGTGCTCGCCGTCGCTTACATTGCCCCCTGGCGAGCGCTCCTTGGCCGCCGGTTTGCAACGGCAATTGCATTTGAGGCAGCGCTGAAGTCGCACTGGCCCGTGGAACTGATTTTGACGATGGGCCTCTTTGGACTTTTCCAGTGCTTTAACGGAAATTTCGCGGCAGCCGCCCGCCTGCTGTTTGCCTTTGCCAGGCGCGGAACGGCCCCAGCCCGGTTTGCCGCCATTCATGAACGATTTCTTACGCCTTCGAGTGCCGTCGTGGCCGTCACGCTGGCCACCCTGGCCGGACTCGCCTTGGGCGATGCCTTGCTTGTGCCGGTCACGGAGGTTGGCTCGCTCGCTTCCGCCACAGGCTGGCTGATGGCGAGTGCCTCCTTCTTCTTAGTGCAAAAGCGTGGTCGGGCGCGCGCCGTGACCGCGATCGCCGCTCTCGTCTCGCTCCTGCTCATCGCCATGAAGCTGGTCCCGCTCTTTCCGGGACACTTCACGTGGACCGAGTGGCTCGCCTTGCTCGTGTGGCTCGCGCTCGGGACCGGGCTCAGGCGGAAGCCGGCCGGGGGACACGCCCCAACGGGAGCCGTCCTCGATTCCAGGTAGCCGCTTTTCGGCAAGCAGGCCGCTTGCTATACTCCGGCGGGCTTGCCGGCCCGGTGCCTTCAACATTTGTTGCAAGTCCGCAAGTGCTGCGAAATAGGGGGTCATGCCATGGTGCGCAGAGCGCTTCTTATCCTCGCCATCGGTCTCACGGCAGTGGTTGCTCTTGCGATCTTGTTTCGCGCCCGCGCGCAGGAGGCCCAGCCCGTCTTCGCCTGGCAGGAAGTGATGATTCCCGTCCGCGACGGCGTTCACCTGCAAACGGTGATCTTGAGGCCGGTCGGCCAGCAACACCCGCTGCCGATCCTCTTCCGCCGCACGCCTTACGGCGTCCCCGAGAAAGCGCCGGAACACATGCCCGCTTCCTGGAAGGAACTTGCGGCGGACGGCTACATCTTTGTGATCCAGAACTTGCGCGGACGATTCAAGTCCGAAGGCAATTTCGCGCTGAGCTCGCAGGTCAACCTTAGCGATCCGAAAGCGACCAGCGAAACCACCGATGCGTACGACAGCATTGAGTGGCTCCTCAAAAATGTCCCGGACAATAACGGCAAAGTAGGCATGTATGGCGTTTCGTATGATGGCCTAACCGCTGGGCTCGCGCTGTTGCATCCTCATCCTGCGCTGAAGGCCGTTAGCGAGCAAGCCTCCCCTGTCGATCAATGGATGAACGACGATATGCACCGCTACGGAGCGTTGCGGGAGAGTTACGCGGTCGAATACGCGGTTATGGAGCAGGCCGATAAAAACGCCAACGTCCACTTCGATTTCGAAACCTACGACACCTATCAGTGGTATCTGAATCTGGGGCCGCTCTCCAACATCAACGCAAAGTACCTGCATGGAAAAATACCGTTCTGGAATTCCACGGTTGAGCACCCGAACTATGACGAATTTTGGAAAAAAGAAGCGTGGGTCCGCCAGTTGCATGCCTCCACCGTGCCAAATCTGAATGTTGCCGGCTTCTGGGATCAGGAAGACCCCTGGGGACCCTGGCAGATTTTCCAACATGCCGCCGAACACGATCCTGAACACACCAATTTCATTGTCGCGGGCCCCTGGTTTCACGGCGAATGGCAAACCGCGAAGGGTGATAGCATCGGCCAGATTCCTTTCGGCGGCCACGAAACCGCGCGCGAGTTTCGCGAGAATATCGAGGCGCCTTTCTTCCGCTACTACTTGCACGGACAAGGAGAAAAGCCGAACTGGCAGGCAACGACATTCCAGAGCGGATCAAATTCGTGGCACACCTACGCCGCCTGGCCGCCCAAGGAAGCGAAAGCGACGAATCTCTACTTGCACGCCGACGGCACGCTTTCCTTCAGCGCGCCTGGGCCGGCGGAGAAACACCCCTATCGTGAATACCTTTCCGATCCAGCGAATCCCGTGCCTTACCGGCAGCGCCCCATTTCCCCAACCTATCCCGGCGGCGATTGGCGCACCTGGGAAGTCGCCGACCAGCGCTTTGTTGACGGCCGCCCCGATGTGCTGACCTTCGTCAGCGCGCCACTCGATCACGATCTCACCGTAACCGGTCCGCTCGCCGCAACCCTCTTCGCATCAACTTCGGGAACGGACAGCGACTTTGTGGTGAAACTCATCGACGTGTTTCCAGAGAATGCACAAAAAAACGAATGGGATGCCGGCGCCGGGCCGAAACCCGGCGAATACGCCAAATCGCTGAACGGTTACGAGCTCCCGATCGCCATGGAAGTGCGGCGCGGGCGGTATCTGCAAAGCGATGAGCAGCCGCATCCCCTCCCGTCAAACCAAGTCATCGAATGGAGCGTGCCCCTCCGCGACCACGACCACGTCTTTCTCAAAGGCCATCGCCTCATGGTGCAAATCCAGTCCACTTGGTTCCCGGTAATCGACCGCAACCCGCAGAAATTCGTGCCCAGCATCTATCAGGCAAAGGCCGAGGACTTTACGCCCGCGACCCAGCGGATTTACTGCACGGCCTCGAAGGCTTCGCATGTCACGCTGCCAGTCGTGCCGTGATCTGTAAGCCTGGCTGCAACCTTGCACAACCTTTTCTCGAATCCGCATGCCTCGCGGGCGATGACCCAGGTTATTCCTGCGTACGCGGGGGCATTGTTGATTTGCCCCGCTCCACGGCCAATGGGACAATGCAAAAATGTCGAAAACAATCGCAGTTTCACTCGTGACACTTTCGGCCGGAGTGATTTTGGCTTCGGCGCTGGCCCAGAATTCCGCGCCACCCAAGCCGCAATCGTCGCAAACACCGGCTGCCGCTTCGCAGCAATCCCCCGCCGCCGCGAAGAAGCCTTCCTCCGGCGCCGCGAAAACCACGCGGCCGCGCTCCGCGCAAGCGCCCCTCACCCTGAAGACCGAAAAGGACAAAGTCAGCTACGCGCTCGGCGTCAATATCGGCAAGAGCTTGCATCGCGACGCCGTTGACCTCGATCCTGCCATCATCGCTCGCGGATTGCGCGATGCCATCACCAACGGCAAGACGTTGCTGACCGACGACGAAGTGCGCGCGACCCTCACCGCATTCCAGAACGAAATGCGGCAGAAGCAGCAAGCCAGGATGATGGAGCTGGACCAGGCAAACAAAAAAGCGGGCCAGGAATTCCTCGAAGCCAATAAAACCAAAGAGGGCGTGATCGCGCTCCCGAGCGGACTCCAATACAAGGTGCTGCAACAAGGCACGGGGCCGAAGCCAGGGCCCAGCGACATGGTGGTCTGCAATTATCGCGGCACGCTGCTCGACGGCACCGAGTTCGATAGCTCGTACAAGCGCGGCCAGCCCGCTACATTTCCCGTCAATGGCGTGATCAAGGGCTGGACGGAAGCGCTGCAAATCATGCCCGTCGGCTCAAAATGGCAGCTCTTCATTCCTTCCGATCTTGCCTACGGCGATCGCGGCGCCGGGGCCCAGATTGGGCCAGGCGCGACTTTGGTTTTCGAGGTCGAGCTGCTTTCCATCAAGAGCAAGGAACCCGCCGCCGCTCCGCCGCAGCCCGAAGCGGCTCAACCGCAAGCTCAGCCGCGGAAACCGCAGCTCTAGCCTGCCGTCGCGGCCAGGGCGCGCTTATTCCTGGCACCGCTTGGCATCAACCTGCATCGCGAGGGCCACAGTGACCTTCTCGGTCCCGCTCTACTTCAATGCGTCCGCACCCGCTTGCGCGCATTGCGCATCCTGGCTGGAAGCTCCGCCCGAGACGCCAATGGCCCCGATGATCTTACCGTCCTGCACCAGCGGAATCCCGCCCTCGAGAGGCGTGGCTTCGCGCACGCCCAGAATCCGCAAGCCGTCGCCCCCTTTCGCCAGCGCGTCCTGCAGCGCTTTGCTGGGGCGCTTGAAGAGCGCCGACGTTCGCGCCTTCTCGATCGCCAGGCTTGCGCTGCCCGTTTGTGTGTCGTCCATCTTCTCGTAGTAGACCAGCGTGCCCGCCGTATCCACAACGGCGACCGCCATATTCCAGTGGTTCTTTGCCGCTTCCGCGAGAGCAGGTCCAGCTGCCTTTTTCGCGGTCGCCAGCGTGATTGGCATCCCGTAAGGAGACGGCATCTGCGCCGATGTCGTCGCCCATGCGGTCACCGCCAGCACCGCCCCCATACCGTACCTTGTCAAGCTCTTCATCCGCATATTTCGCTCCTTCGTGCCTCTGGTTTTGAAAAATGGTTAGCTCCCTCTCCCTGCGGCGCGCCTGCATGAGTGGCGGCGATTATACGCCGCCATGCCTCCCGAACTGCTCTCGGATGTCTGCGTTTGACCTTCCAGCTCTCGCAACCTACTATTGCGGCGCAAAGTCTATCCCTTTTCGCACAGAGGAAACGATGCCTTCACGCCGCGTCACTTCGGTTTTCGTCGCCTTGCTTTTCGTTTGCGCCGCTGGCCCTTCGTTCGCGCTCGCACAAGGACTCGTCAGCAACGATCTTTCGCGCTTTCGCTCGATCGGAGCGGTTGCGCTTTCTCCCGATGGCCACCGCATTGCGTATACCATCACCATGCGCGACCGGCCGGGCCGCCCCTACAGCCAGCTTTGGATCATGGACCTGGCTACCCTGAAGTCCTCGCGGGTTGGCGGCGAGAAGGACGCGGCCGGCGGACCCATTTGGTCGCCCGACGGCAAATCGCTCGCTTTCTTCGGCAGCCAGAGCGGCAAGCACGGCCTGCTCATAGCGCGCGCCGACGGCTCCGACATCACCTTCCTGGCGGAGATGAAAGGCACCAACAGTCCGCTGCCTGGGCAAGGCAAGAGCGCGGCCTGGTCGCCCGACTCGAGGCAGATCGCCTTCGTTTCGTCGACGCCCGGCGAAGCTGCTGCCGAAGCTGACGGCGATCCGCGTGTCATTACACGCTATCTCTATAAACCGGACGCAGGCGAGGGCACGACGCGCTTCAACGACAATCAGCGCCTGCATATTTTCGTCGTCGACCTTGCTACCAGGCAGGTTCGCCAGCTCACGCAGGGGGAAACCGACGAACACTCCATCGACTGGTCACCCGATGGCAAGCAAATTCTCTTCGCTTCCAACCGCGAACCCAATCAGGACGAATTTTTCAACTACGACCTCTTCACTCTGCAACTCTCGGACAACAGCATTCACCGGCTCACCGCGACGGAATCGAATGAATACGATCCGGTCTATTCGCCCGATGGCAAATACATCGCCTTTCGCGGCACACGTCGCGGCCTCACTGACCGCGAAACCACCATGGAAGATACGCACGTATGGGTAATGAACGCGGACGGCAGCCACCGCCGCGAAATCGGCGCTGTGCTCGACAATCGTCAGGGCGCTCCCCAGTGGACGCCGGACAGCAGCGCCGTGCTCAGCACCGTGCAGGAGCGCGGCAGCTTTCATCTCGTGCGCTTGCCGGTTTCCGGCGGCTCCCCAGAATATTTGTTCAAGGAAGACGGCGCGATTTTCGCCTTCTCTCCCGGAAAGGACGGCGCGCTTGCTTACGGCTACACTTCGCCGGCGGATTTTGCCGAGCTGTACTACAAAGGCGCGAATGCGCCGCCGCGCAGACTCACCGGCCTCAACCGCGAGGTCCTGGCCGGCAAGCAGCTTGGCGAGGTGGAATCATTTACCTTCGTCAGCAACGACAACAAATTTGAAATCGAGGCGTTCCTTACCAAGCCGGTAGACCTCGCGCCCGGCTCCAAGCATCCGCTCATCGTGAATATTCACGGCGGTCCTCACGGCGCGAATGGCCCCGCCTTCAACTGGCGCAATCAGGTGTATGCGGCGCACGGTTACGCCGTGCTCAACGTGAACTACCGTGGCTCGACCGGCTATGGCCAGAAATTCGCCGATGCGGTTTTCGGCGACCAGGACGGCAACGAAGGCCAGGACGTTTTATATGGAGTCAGCGCCGCCGTGCGCCGCTATCTCTGGATTGACCGCGAGCGCATGGGCATCGAGGGCGTCAGCTATGGCGGCCAGCTCACCGATTGGCTCATCACGCAAACGAACGAATTCAAAGCCGCCATTCCCACCGCCGGAATCACCAACCTTATCAGCTACAACTACATGACCTACTACAACCAATACGAGGAGATGGAATTCGGGCAATTTCTACATCAGGGCACGCTAATGGACGAAGCCTGGAAGCGCTCCGCATTGCGCTTCGTCGCCCAAGCCCACACGCCCACTATGCTGGTTCACGGCGAAAACGATAACGACGTCCCTATCGCTGAAGCCGAGCAATTTTTCATCGCATTAAAGGATGTCGGCACAGAAGCCGTCTTCCTCCGCTACCCGCGCGAAGGCCACGGCCTTTCCGAAACCAAGCACCAGATCGACTGGACCGACCGCTCCATCGCCTGGTACGACAAACATTTCCCCAAACCGGGCGCCGAGGGCATCACCAACGTTCAGCCGTGATCCGGCATCTTCGCGCCTGTGCGGCGTGCAGCGCCGGTTCGGGAGAACGCCCTCCGGGAAACCCGCCGGCTGCACGCCATCAGGATCCCTCGCCAGCCCTTCTGAAAAACTCGTGAATTTCCGCCGGCAAATCTGCCACAATAGCGCTCGTGAATTCTAGCGCGCTTGCAAAATGAAAAGGTTTTCGTCCGCGCTTTCTTCCGATACCGGCATCCTCATTCTCATCGCGCTGGCTTTCCTGATTTTTCACGTTTTGACCAACGGCCAATACGGTTTCCACCGCGATGAACTCCAAACGCTTGACGACGCCCGCCATCTGGACTGGGGCTATGTCGTCTACCCGCCCATTACCCCGTTGCTCGCCCGGCTCGAGCTGACTCTCTTCGGCACGTCCTTGATCGGCTTCCGGTTTTTTGCTGCTGTAGCCGTCAGTATCGTCTCCGTTCTTGCGGGCTTGATGGCTCGCGAACTTGGCGGAAGCCGCGGCGCGCAAATCCTTGCCGCTGTCTCCGTCGCTGTCTCGCCACTCGCCCTCACCCAGGCCGCGGTCATGCAATACGTTTCGTTCGACTATCTCTGGGGCGTGCTCGCCACGTATTTTCTCGTGCGCCTCCTCAAATCCGGCGACCCCCGCTGGTGGGCGGCCATCGGCGTCACGCTCGGCCTCGGCATGGAAACGCGCTACACCATGGGTTTTCTCGCCCTCGGCATCGTGGCCGCCGTTTTGCTCACGCCCGCGCGGCGTTATCTGCTCGGAAAATGGCTTTGGATCGGCGTCGCCCTTTCCCTTCTCATTTTTCTCCCGAACCTCATTTGGCAGGCACGCCACGGCTTCATCTCCCTTGACTTTCTCAGGCATCTGCACGCGCGCGACTTGCGCCAGGGCCGTTACCACGGCTTCTATCGCGAGCAGTTGCTCGTGAACGTCAACGTCGTCACCGCGCCGCTCGCACTGCTCGGCCTCTGGTTCTATATCGGCTGGGCAGAAGCCCGCCGCTACCGCATGCTGGGCTGGACCCTCGTGGTCACCTTCGCCCTCTTTGCCATTGCCGGAGCGCGTTCCTACTACACTGCGCCGCTCTATCCGGCGCTTCTGGCCGGCGGCTGCGTCTTCTTCGGCATCTGGCTGAGCGGAGCGCGTCCTCTCTGGCGCCGTACGGTCTATGGCGCGCAGTGGGCTTTGCTTCTGGTCGGCGGTATCAACTTCGCTCTGCTGGCTGTTCCGCTCGCTCCTATCGGCTCGCGCGTGTGGCAGGTGACGGCGAAAGTTCACGACCAATTTCGCGAGGAAGTCGGCTGGCCGGAACTGGCGCACGCCGTCGCCGGCGTTTACGGCTCGCTCCCGCCCCAAGAACGCGCGAATACCGGGATTCTCACCGGCAACTACGGCGAAGCCGGCGCCCTGAATCTCTATGGGCCTGCTCTCGGCCTTCCTCACGCCATGAGCCTCACCAACTCATTCTGGTATCGCGGCTATGACCCCCGTCTTCCCCAGACCGTGATCGTCACCGGCTTCGGCTTGGACGAAGCGCAAACGCTGTTTGCCAGTTGCGTTGTCGCCGCCAAAAACACCAATCCCTACAACGTGGAAAACGAGGAATCTCGCGATCATCCTGACATCTTGCTCTGTCAACATTTGAAAATGCCCTGGCCTGTCTATTGGTCGCATTTCCGCCGCTACGGCTGAGCCGCTTTTCTTTTTAGCCTGGTTCTCTTCTCCAGCGATACACGTCCTTGGCCGCACCATTCATCGCTGCGATTCGACGCCGCATCCACCCTCCTGTAAACTATCGCTTGCGTACTGATGTTGCCCTTTCTACATCTTGGCCCGCTCACGATTCCCACCTTCGGGCTGATGGTCGCCGTCGCGCTCATCGTCTCCGCTTACATCCTCCAAGCCGATCTCAATCGCCGCCGTCCCCAGCTCGCCCGCATGGGCTGCACGTTTCATCCCGACGAAGGCTTCGTCATCATCGGCATCGCGGGAATCGCCGGTATTGTCGGTGCCCGCCTTTATCACGTCCTCGAGAGCCCGCGCGAATTTTTCGCCGCTCCTTGGGGCCAGCTCTTCAGCCGCTTCGGTTTCGCCTGGTTTGGCGGACTCATCGGCGGCATTGTTGCGCTGCTCTTTCTTGCGCGCCGCCTCCGCCTTCCCTGGCTGCTTTTCTTCGATGTTTGTGCTCCCGCCGCTGCTGTCGGCTACGCCGTCGGACGCATTGGCTGCCTGCTTTCCGGCGACGGCGACTACGGCATCCCCACCACGTTGCCCTGGGGCATGAGCTTTCCCAGCGGCGTTGTTCCCACGTCCCAGCGCGTCCACCCAACTCCCCTGTACGAATTCTTCATTTTCCTCGCCATTGCCTGGGTTCTCTGGCGTCTTGGCGCTGCCCAGCTTCGTGAATCTTTCTCGCCTATGCTCTCGGGCGGCGGAATTTTCGCCGCCTACCTCATCCTCACTGGTGTCGCGCGCTTCCTCATCGAGTTCATTCGAATCAATCCGCGCTCCTTCTTTGGCATGACCAACGCCCAGGCCGCGAGTCTCGTCTCTATCTTGCTTGGCGGCATTCTCCTTCTCGCGCTAAAGTGGCGCCCGCGCATTCTGCAGAACGCGCCTGGCCAATGAAAAAATTGAATCTCTCATTCCTCCTGTGCCTTCTGTTGTGCTCTCCCGTCGTGCGGGGGCAGAACACCCCTTCTCAAGCTCCGGTCACGGCTATCAAAGCCGGCAAGCTCGTCGACGTTGACGCCGGCGTCGTCCTCTCCAACCAAATCATCCTGATCCAACACGGTCGGATCTCAGCCGTGGGCGCAAACCTCGCCATCCCGCCCGGCGCTCCGGTCATCGACCTCTCAAAAATGACCGTCCTCCCAGGACTCATCGACTGCCACACGCACCTCGCCGACATCTCCGACCCCGAACCTCTCCACGTCCTGCAAAAATCCTCCGCCGAACTCGCCTACGCCGTCATTCCCAACGCGCGCAACACTTTGCTCGCCGGATTCACCACCGTACGCGATGTCGGCGTCTACCGCGCCTTCAACGATGTCGCACTGCGCGACGCCATCGCCCGCGGCGACGTCATCGGCCCTCGTATGTTCGTCGCCGGCGCCTACATCACCATCAGTGAAGGCGCCGGCGCCATGACCGGCCTCGCCCCGGATATCCAGCTCCCCCTTGATCTGCGCTTCGGCGAAGCCAACAGCCCCTGGGAAGTCCGCCAGAAAATTCGCGTCCTCGCCCATCGCGGCGCTGACCTCATCAAAATTCTTTCCACCGGCGCCGTCCTCACCCACGGCAGCAATCCTAAATCCATCGAGTTCACACCCGAAGAGCTGCAAGCCGCCGTTGACGAAGCTCGCAACTTCGGTCTGCGCGTCGCAGCTCACGCGCACGCGTCCGAGGGCATCAAGAACGCCATCCGCGCCGGCGTCGCTTCCGTCGAACACGCCACACTCATCGACGATGAAGGCATAGCCCTCGCCAAAGAACACGGCACCTATCTCGATATGGATATTTACGACGAGGAATGCATTCAGGCCGGCGCGAAAGAGGGAAGTGCGCCCCCAGATTTTCTCGAGCACGACCGGGATTTAGCCGAAGCCCAGCGCCGCAACTTCACCCGAGCGCTCCACGCTGGCGTAAAGCTCTCCTTCGGCACCGACGCTGGCGTCTGCCCCCACGGCACCAACGCGCGCCAATTCGCTTTCATGGTGAAATACGGAATGACGCCCATGCAGGCCATTCAGTCCGCCACTTCCAGCGCCGCCGATCTGCTCGGCAAATCCGATCTTCTCGGCTCCATCAAGCCCGGCAAATACGCCGACATTGTCGCCGTCTCCGCCGACCCGCTCGCTGATGTCCGCGCCCTCGAGCACGTCACCTTCGTCATGAAAGAAGGTAAAATCTACAAACAGGAATAGCCCCGCCTCACAGCATCTGCCGCAGCACGTATTGCAGAATCCCTCCGTGCTGGTAGTACAACACTTCCTCCGGCGTATCCACTCGCGCCGTCACTTGGAATGTCTTCTCCGCTCCGTCGGATTTCGCCTTCACCGTCAGCTTCTTCTTCGGCGCGAGCTTCTCCACCCCCTCAATGTCGAACACTTCGCGCCCCGTCAGTCCCAGCGACGCTGCATTCTCGCCGCGCAAAAATTCCAGCGCCAGCACCCCCATCCCAATCAAATTGCTCCGGTGAATCCGCTCAAAACTCTCCGCGATCACCGCGCGCACTCCAAGCAGCCGCGTCCCTTTCGCTGCCCAGTCGCGCGACGACCCCGATCCATACTCTTTCCCCGCCAGAATCACCAGCGGCACCCCGTCTTCGCGGTACTTCACGGACGCATCGTAAATCGTCATCTTCTCGCCGTCCGGAAGATGCGTCGTCCACCAGCCTTCCGTTCCCGGCGCCAGTTGATTCCTCAGCCGGATGTTCGCGAACGTTCCTCGTACCATCACCTCATGGTTCCCGCGCCGCGCTCCGTACGAATTGAAATCCGCATGCTTCACCCCGTGCGCGATCAAATATTTCCCCGCCGGTGATTCCGCCGGAATTGAGCCCGCCGGCGAAATGTGATCCGTCGTCACGCTGTCCCCCAGAACCAGCAGCGCGCGCGCTCCATGAATATCCGCCAGCGCCGGCGGCGTCTTCGGCATATTCTCGAAATACGGCGGCAGTTTGATGTATGTCGACTTCGCATCCCACTGGTACAAATCTCCCTGCGGCGCCGGCATGGACTTCCACAGCTTGTCGCCTTCGTACACTTCGCTGTATTGCTTTCGGAATTGATCCTCGGAAACCGCCTTCATCACCGTTGCTTCCACTTCCTGCGGCGTCGGCCAGATGTCGCGCAAGTACACGGGCTTTCCATCCGCTCCATTTCCCAGCGGATCGCTCGTCAGGTCCACGTCCATTCGTCCGGCCAGCGCATAGGCCACCACCAGCGGCGGCGACGCCAGATAATTCGCCCGCACCAGCGGATGGATTCTCCCCTCGAAGTTCCGGTTCCCGCTCAGCACCGCCACCGCCACCAGATTGTTCTGCTTGATCGCCGCGCCAATCGGCTCTGGCAGCGGCCCGCTGTTTCCGATGCAGGTTGTGCAGCCATAGCCAACCAGGTTGAATCCGAGCTTGTCGAAATACTGCGTCAGCCCCGCCTGCTGCAAATAATCCGTCACCACTTTCGATCCCGGCGCGAGGCTCGTCTTCACCCACGGTTTCCGCTGCAACCCCCGCTCCACCGCCTTTTTCGCCAGCAGCCCCGCTCCCAGCATCAGCGAAGGATTCGACGTGTTCGTGCAGCTCGTGATCGCCGCAATCACCACCGCCCCGCTCGACAAATCGAACGAATCGCCGTTGTTCTGCACATGCACTGGCCCGCTCGCCGCCCCTTCCACCACCTTCAGGAACGAGCTCTTCGCGTTCTTCAGCGGCACCCGGTCCTGCGGTCGTTTCGGTCCTGCTACCGTCGCCTCCACGCTCCCCAAATCCAGCTCCAGCGTGTCCGTGAACTGCGGGTCCGGCGTCTGGTCCGTTCGAAACAGCCCTTGCTCCTTGCAGTACGCTTCCACCAGCGCAATCTGCTCCGCCGGCCGCGCCGTGAATTTCAGATACGTCAGCGTCTCCGCATCCACCGGGAAAAATCCCATCGTCGCGCCGTATTCCGGCGCCATGTTCGCAATCACCGCACGGTCCGGCACGCTCAGGCTCGAGAGCCCCGTCCCGTAGAACTCCACGAATTTCCCCACCACGCCTTTCTTTCGCAGCATCTCCGTGACGTACAGTACTAAGTCCGTCGCTGTCGCGCCTTCCTTCAGCCGTCCGTGCAGCCGGAACCCGATCACCTCCGGAATCAGCATCGAGGAAGGCTGTCCCAGCATCGCCGCCTCTGCTTCGATTCCGCCTACGCCCCAGCCAAATACCCCAAGCGCATTCACCATCGTTGTGTGCGAATCCGTGCCGAAAATCGAATCCGGATACGCCTCAAACCGGTTCCCCGTCGGCATCGCGCACACCACCCGCGCCAGGTATTCCAGATTCACCTGATGGCAGATCCCGGTATCCGGCGGCACCACCTTGAAGTTTTGGAACGCCCTCTGTCCCCACCGCAAAAACGCGTACCGCTCCGCATTGCGCTGGAATTCCAGATCCCGGTTCAGCCCGAACGCCATCCCGCTGCCGAACGCATCCACCTGCACCGAATGGTCAATCACCAGCTCTGCCGGAAACAGCGGATTGATTCGCTTCGGATTCCCGCCCATTTTCGCGATGGCTTCCCGCATCGTCGCCAGGTCCACCACCGCCGGCACACCCGTCAAGTCCTGCAGCAGCACGCGCGCCGGCATAAACGCAATCTCTTTTTCCGGCGCATCCGGCTTCCACTTCGCCAGCGCTTCAATGTCCTCTTTGTGAACGAATCGCCCGTCTTCGCACCGCAGCAGATTCTCCAGCAGAATCCGCAGCGAAAAGGGCAGCGTGCTCAGGTTTCCGAACCCGTGCTTTTCCAGCAGCTCCAGCCGGTGTACCTCGAAGGTCGCCGCACCGACGTTCAGCTTGTCCCGCGTCCCATACGAATTCCCCGCCGATATCGCCATCGCTGCCCCTCAGTCCGGTCGTCTCCTGCAACGGCCAATCCCATGGAGTGGCCGGTCTTACGTCACGTCGGCCAGCTCCTTGAAGCTTGTCATTTTGTCATTCCCCGCGCAGGCTTTGCGCAGGGAATCTGTCTTTTCCGGCCTATGCGAATGTGTTTGCCGCGCGGCGCGTAACCGCTCAGCCCTTCATCATAGCTGAAATCGCTCGCGGAGAGTCAGCGCCAGCCGGACAGCCTCACTCGCTCCGCGCTGCCGCAATCGCTTTCGCAATAAGCGACTCGACGAAGTTCCTGAAGTTCAGCTCCGGAGATGGTTCTCTGTACTCTCCATTTCGCCCGGTCCTTGCGTCAGACATGAGAAAGCAAGCTGCGTCGTCCAGGCGCTCGCGTACGAGCTTCGTGAGCAGGATTTCATACCTCTTTGCATAAGATGCAGCCTTGAATTCCGTGAAGACTTTGAAATGGGGTTCGCGAGCCCTCACCGGAGCAGTGGAACCTGGTGCATTTTCCAGCAACATCAGGTAGCCCAGCCATGGACGGGCAGACGGCTTAAAAGCGCCCTCCCGGTATGCCGCCCAAAGGTCAGCCGCGCTGCCTATCGCCTCTTCGGTTCGGTTGTTGTAGTTGTTCCCGAAGGAACCCACCTGCGACTTGAATTCGATGGCCGCCAGCAGTTTGCCGTCCGCGACGATCAGCAAGTCCCATTTCTTTTCCGGCCGGTACCATCCGGGCAGCTCTATATACCTCTCACAGTAAACGTGAGCCTTCGGTAAACCGTTTTCACACAGCAGCTCGCGAACCAGGTTGATGAACCCGTTCATCTGCGCCCCGCCAGTTACTGCGGCGCGCGCCCCGCCGTCCCTGCTCCCCGATACCATCCCTTGCTTCTGAGACTGTGTCTCGCGTGTATGCCAAAATTGCTTGACCGCCCGCCTTAGTCTTGGCTCCAGCTTACCGGACGGCGGCATTTCGGGGAGTCCTCTCCGGCTGTCGAATGATCGTCGCCCTTGAGAAGAGCCATGCGGTCTCGTTGCGAACTCTGCGTTCCGCCTGCTCGAAATAGTGCGGATCTGTTTCGATACCGATGCTATTGCGGCCCCACTTCGCCGCTGCTACCGTCGTGGTCCCAGTTCCAAGAAAGGGATCGAGCACCGTGTCACCCACGAAGCTGAACATTCGGACCAGCCGCTCGGCCAGCTCGATTGGATAGGGAGCCGGATGATGCTTCGTCGAGGCTCCCGTTACTCCAGACCATATCTGTTGGAACCATCTCTTGTGATTCTCGGCCGAGATCAAGCTCAATATTTTCGTCGCCACATCCGGCGTCCGGTATCCACCGGGCTTCCGCTGCATCAGGATGAACTCGATGTCGTTCTTGATTACTGCATTTGGCTCGTATGGCTTTCCCAAAAAGCCCGAGCCTCCTTCCACCTCATAAACGGCATTCGCAATCTTGTGCCAGATGATTGGCGCAAGATTGTCAAATCCCATGATTCTGCAGTGCTCTTGAATGGAAGCATGCAAGGGTACAACCGTATGCCGTCCATTGTTCTCGCGCCTCGACAGGCATACGTCCCCAACAACACAAATCAGCCTCCCCCCGGGCACCAGGGCCTCGAAGCATTGTCTCCATACTCTGTCGAGTTCGCCGAGAAAATCGTCGTAGTCCTCGACATGCCCCAACTGGCTGCTCGAGTCTCGGTATTCCTTCAGCGTCCAGTAGGGCGGAGACGTAACCACCAGGTGCACCGATTCCGGTGCCACGATCGAGGAAAGCTCGCGCGCATCCCCGAGCCGAAGCTCATGCCGCGTTGGGACCGACTGCACCGCCCGCTCGATTCGCTCCACAACCCCTGGATCTTTCGCGAACCGCGGAATATCCCTCTGAATGTTCTTCGTGGGCAGCAGTTCGGCCGGCACAAACCGTGCCAATCCCTCGGCTGCGGAAACGTGGCTTGCGGCGGTAGCTGGATTCCGTCTCCCCATGGGCCTTAATCACGTTAAGCGCACAATCCTAGCAAACCCGCGCCGCCAAAGCAGGCAAATCTCTCCAGGGAGCTATACTAAGCTCATGAACGTGCTCCTTATCTCCACGTACGAACTCGGCCACCAGCCCTTTGGCCTTGCTTCGCCCGCCGCCTGGCTACGCGACCGCGGCCACCGGGTCACCGCGCTCGACCTCTCCCGTCAGGAACTCGACGAACTCGCCGTCCGCGAAGCCAGCCTGATCGCCTGCTTCATCCCCATGCATACTGCTGCCCGCCTCACCCTCGCGCTTGTCCCCGGTCTTCGCGCCCTCAATCCTTCCGCGGAGCTCTGCGTTTATGGACTCTACGCCTCATTGACCGAAGAAAGCTTCCGCCAGCTCGGAGTCCGCCACTTCTTCGGCGGAGAGTTCGAGCAGCCGCTCGCTGCTTTCGCGGATTCGCTCGCCTCCGCCAGCCCCAGCAATCCGCCCGGCATCGAGTCCAGCTTGAGGTCTCGCTTTGACCTGTCTGATGTGCCTGCGGCGCCAGCCTCCGTTTCCCTCCGCCGCCAAAAGTTCTTGACGCCGGACCGCTCAGGTCTTCCGCACCTCGCGCGCTACGCCCGCGTCATCTTGCCCGAGGGCGGCCATCGCGTCGCCGGCTACACTGAAGCGAGCCGCGGCTGCAAGCATCTCTGCCGCCACTGCCCCATCGTTCCCGTTTACAACGGCATCTTCCGCATCGTAGACAAAGAAACCGTTCTCGCCGATGTCCGCCAGCAAGTCGCCGCTGGAGCCGGGCATATCACCTTTGGCGATCCCGATTTTTTCAACGGCATCGGCCACGCGCTCGCGATCGTCCGCGATCTCCACGCGGAATTTCCGGAGCTTACCTACGACGTCACCATCAAAATCGAGCATCTCCGCCTCTACGAACGTCATCTGCCGGTCCTCCGCGATACCAATTGCCTCTTCGTCACCAGCGCCGTCGAATCCCTCGACGACGAAGTCCTCGCCAAACTCCAAAAAAAACACACCCGCGCCGGCTTCCTCCGCGTCGCGCGCAACTTCCGTGAACTCGGACTCACGCTGCAGCCAACCTTCGTGCCCTTTACGCCCTGGACCACGCTCGAAAGCTATATCGACTTGCTCGAAACGCTTGCGGAACTCAGCCTCATCGAGAACGTACCCCCCATTCAGCTTGCCATTCGCTTGCTGGTTCCCGCGAAATCGCGCCTCCTCGAATTGCCCGATATCCAGCGCATTATTGACCCCTTCGATGAGCAGTTGCTCGTCTATCCGTGGAGACACAGCGACTCGCGCATGGATGTGCTCGCCGCCGAAGTCGAGTCCATCGCCGCTTCCGCCGAGAAACAAAAATGGTCCCGCCGTGACTCCTTCGAGAAAATTTACGAACTCGCTGTTGGCGCAGGCGCTTTGCAGCGCCGCTCCCGGCAGTTCCCGGTTGCTCCCGCTCTCGCAAAAAACGCGATAGCGCCCGGAATCCTGCGCAGCGGCGTTCCTTATCTCAATGAGCCTTGGTATTGTTGAGCCGAACCTGTGCGGGACCAGTTGGTCCCCATCGCCAAAGCCAGGCAAATCGCCAAGCGCGCCGAAGGCTTCGTCTGATGCTCTTTGTTTGTGTCGCTCCGAACGCTCCGAACGGAACCTGCCACGCGAGGAGTTTGCTTTTCGTTTGATCGTAATGGCCCGGCAAGACGCGACATGAATCCCGAACCCAAGCGCGTCCTTCTCTTTGCGGCGAAGCTCGGCTACCAGACCCGAAGCTTCGAGGACGCCGCGCGCGCTCTCGGAGTCCAACTTCTTTACGTCACCGACCGCTGCCACCAACTCGGCGATCCTTGGAACGACCGCGCCCTCCCCGTGCATTTCGAGTCGCCCGAGCAAGCCGCGCACGCCGTGATCGAGGCATTTCGCGCCGCGCCACCCGATGCCGTTCTCGCTGTCGGCGATCGCCCCTCTCTCGCCGCCGCCTGTGCCGCGCGCGGTCTCGGCATCCTGCACAACCACCCCGCGAGCGTCGAGGCTTGCCGCAGCAAACTTCGCACCCGCGAAGTCTTCCGCGAAGCCGGCTTGCTCACTCCGCGTTTTCGCAGCGTCCCCCTGCACCCCGTGCCGGACCCTGCGCTCCTTGGCATCACGTATCCCTGCGTGCTCAAGCCGCTCTCGCTCTCCGCCAGCCAGGGCGTGATGCGCGCCGCCAACCGCGGCGAATTTGCGGCTGCGGCGTCCCGCCTTCAGCGCTTGCTCAAGTCGCCGGAAATCCGCGCCACGCGCGAACCCAATCTCGATCAGATCCTGGTCGAGCAATATATTCCGGGCAGGGAAGTGGCGGTGGAAGGGCTGCTCACCGATGGCGCGCTTCGCATTCTCGCCATTTTCGACAAGCCGGATCCGCTCGAAGGCCCTTTTTTCGAGGAAACGATTTACGTCACGCCGTCGCGCTTCAGCGACGCAGAGCAGCACGCCATCGCGGAATGCGCCTTGGGCGCGGTGCGGGCTCTTGGTCTCCTGCACGGTCCCATTCACGCCGAATTTCGGATCAACGAGCGCGGCGTTTGGCCGCTGGAAGTCGCCCCGCGTCCGATTGGCGGCCTTTGCGGCCGCGCGCTACGCTTCGCTCTGCCCGGCGCGGCCGCGGAAGAGGAAACCAAGCCTGCGGGCTCGCCCGAAAGCCTCGCGGCGCGGGCGGCGAAGAATGCGGAGCGGACCATTTCTCTCGAGGAATTGCTACTGCGCCACGCTCTCCGTCTAACCGGTGCCGGTGCTTATCGGGAGGCCTCCGCTTCCGCGGTGATGATGATACCCGTCCCCCAGAGCGGCACACTCGAAGAGATCGCCGGCCAGGAAGCCGCCCTCCGCACGCCCGGAATCACGGAACTAAGCATTACCGCGCGGCTGCACGACTACATTCAGGCCTGGCCCGAAGGCTCCAGCTATCTCGGATTCTTGTTTGCGCGTGCCGCTACGCCAGCCGAAGCCGAGGCTGCCCTGCGCAAGGCTCACGCGCAGCTCCGGTTCACGCTAAAGCCGCGGCTCAAGACCGAGCATCCCGCGACCCGGCAGTTCGCCTGAAAAATGGAAAGAGCGCGCCGGCAAAGGCCCGGCAGACTCTAAAGGAGGGTGACGCTGCCGGCCTAGCCCTTGGCGCGGGGCGCCACATATCCCTCCGGCAGTTTCGCGCCCTCGCCAAAGAAAAATTGCTCCATTTGCTCTTCCATGATTTTTTGCGAATTGGGATCCAGCGGATTCAAGCGGTACTCGTTCATGATCATCTTCGAGTGCTCGATCCACAGCTTCCACGCGTCCTTCGAGACGTTCTCGTAAACACGTCTTCCGAGTTCGCCCTTCCACGGCACGCGATCCAGTCCCGGCAGATCCTTGCCGAATTTTACGCAATGCACCATGCGCGTGCCCGGCTTGGCCGGCTCGCCAGCCGCCGCGGGTTGCCCGCAGGGTTCATTCGCCATTGTTGCGCTCCCTTTTTCCTCCACTCCACCATACTTCAATCGGGCGCAAATTCCTAGACGCCCTTTGTGCACTCAAACGGAGAATTATCGGATTGGTGGTACACTCGCAACGCCGTTCCCTGGAGGCCTTTTTGCCGCTTGCCGCGCAAACAGTGTCGCCCCGGGCGCTGGAAGAGGCGTATCGCCATGAGCTGGCCGGACTGCAAGCGTGCAGGGCAGTGGCCCGCCTCTGGGCCAAGGATTTCACGCTCTGGCCCGCGCCAGAGCTTTCGTCCAAATCCGAATCGCTCGCCCTGAACTGGCTCGATTTGCCCGCGCAAATGGGCGAATACATGCGCCGCGTTCAGAAAGCCGCCGCGCTGCTCGGCTCCGGCCGGTTTGAATCCGTCGTCTTCCTCGCAATGGGCGCGTCGAACCTCGCCGCGCATGCCATCGCGCAACTCGCCCCCATCGAGCGCGTCAACCGTTTTCTCGTTCTCGATTCCATCGATCCCGCCACGATTCTGCGCGTCGAAAGCCAAATCGATCTGCGCCGCGCTCTCTTCGTCGTCGCCAATAAATCCGGCAAAGTGATCGAGCTGCACGCGCTCTTGCTCTACCTTCTCGATCGCTTGCGCGCGCTCGGCGTCATCAAGCCGGGAGAGCAATTCATCGGCGTGACCGAAGAAAATTCATACCTCGCCGAGATGGGCAAAAGCTACCGGTTCCGCGAAATCTTTTTCGATCCTCCGGGAATCACCGGCCGGTTTTCCTCGCTGATCCATTTCGATCTGCTGCTCGCCGGCGTTTGCGGCGTGGAACCCGCGCGGCTCGAGGAGCGGGCCCGGGCGATGCGCGAGGCCTGCGGACCTTCGGCGCCGGAGCCGAGCAATCCCGCGCTGCAGTTGGCGGCGCTGCTCGCCGCCACGGCGCACTCTCCGGGAAGCCGGTTGTTTCTCGCTGCGGAACCCGCCATGGCCCCTTTTTTGCGGTGCATCGGCTGCGTTGTTGGCGCGAGCACCGGCAAGCACCGGCAGGGCATCGTTCCTCTTTTTTGCGAACTGGGCGAAGATGCCGAGCTTCCGGTCGCCGGCGGCGCGCTCGGGATTTTCGCGCTGCGCGGGCGCAATTCGGCCGCCTTCGAACGCGCGCGGTCGATTGCCGCCGAACGCAATCTGCCGGCCGTGGCCATCGAGATCGGCGATGTGGAGTCGATGGGCGCCGAACTGCTGAAGTGGAATGTCGCCGCCGTGCTCGCGTGCTCCTTGCTGGGTGTTTATCCCTTCGATGAACCCGATGCGGCACGCAGCCGCTGCGCCGTGCAGCAAGTGCTCGAGCGCCTTTCGATGCGGGAAAACATCCGCTTGCCGGCGGCGCGCGTTAGTGAAGGCGGCATCGAGCTGCGCGCCGAGGGCGCAACGCGCCGGCAACTTTCGACGCTCAATTTATCCGCTGCCCTGGGCACATTTTTCGATCTGCGGCACGCGGATGGCTACATGGCGATTCTTGGCTTTCTGGACTCCTCGGTCGAGGTGTGGTCCGCGCTCGCCGAGCTGCGCGCCAAGATCGAAGCTGAAATCGGTATTCCCGCGCAACCGGCACTGGGCCCCCGCTATCTGCACTATTTTGGGCAGCTCTTGAAAGGCGGCCCGCCGAGACGCATTTTTCTGATTCTGACGGCCGCTGAGGAACGCGACATTGCCGTTCCCGGCGCGGGCTACAGCTTCGGCCAATTGCAGGGTGCGCTGGCCCTCGGGGAATTCGAAGCGCTGCATCGGCAGGGCGAGAGCGTGATTTGGCTGCACTTTAGCCGCGGGTTTGCTTCCGGAATTCGCCAGTTGCTGGAAACTCTTGCGGGGACGCGTGCGTCGTCGCGCGGTTGAACCGCCAAAAAGCGTATCCCGGCGCGAGGTGTTGCGTCTAGCCCTGCGGAGCACGGGCGGGAATGCTCGCGTCGCGCGAGACGATGCCCCGCATCGCTCGAGCTGCCGCGGCCTGCAGAGGCCAGGAGCGGCAATGATGGTGTAGACTGAACCCCGCGAGAAACGACTTGCCCGAGATTACCGCACAATTCTGGGATATTGGCGGCGTCATCCTGACGAACGGCTGGGATCACCACTCACGCCGCGCCGCCATCGAAAAGTTCCATCTCGAAGAGGACGAATTTCGGGAGCGCCACGATCTCTCTTTTCCCGCGCTGGATGCCGGGATGATTTCGCTCGACGAGTACCTTGACCGCACGGTGTTCTACGGACCGCGGGATTTTTCGCGGGACGATTTCAAGAAATTCATGTACGCGCAATCCGCCGAATACCCGGAATCGCGCGCCGTGCTGGATCAGGTGACGCTCGCCGGAAAATACTTTGTCGGGGCGATCAACAATGAGCCGCGCGAGCTGAACGAATACCGTATTCAGAAGTTCGATTTGCGCCGCAACTTTCAGGTCTTTTTTGCTTCCTGCTACGTTCACGCGCGCAAGCCCGAAGAGCTGATTTACCGCTTCGCGCTCGCCGTGACGCAGCGCGCGCCGCAAAATTGCCTGTTTATAGACGACCGCCCGCTGAATCTGGAGGCGCCGCGCCGCCTGGGCATGAACACCATTCACTATCAGAACGCGCCGCAGTTGCGTTCCGACCTGCGAACGTACGGCGTTGCGGTATAGTTTTCTGCGCTGCACGAGCCGCAAACTTTAAGAGCGTCCCTGGAGGCCGGCATGGCCGCTGAAAGCTCTCGCTCCGCATCTTCGTATTACGGCATCGCCGAGCCCGTCACCGTGGTGCTCTTCGGCGCTTCGGGCGACCTGGCAAAACGCAAAGTCATTCCCGCCATGTACGATCTCGCGATTCACAGTTCGCTTGGGCCGCGTTACGCGATTATCGGCTTTGCTCGCACGAAAATGTCGGACGACGATTTTCGCGGCATGGCGGGAGAAGCAGCCAAGACGATTTCCGAAGTTGGTCCCATCGACCCGCGGGCGTGGAATGACTTTGCGAAGAACATGTTTTATCACCAGGGCGACTACGGGAATCCCGAGTCGTACGCGAATCTGGTGAAGCGGCTGAATGAACTCTCTGAACACAAAGAGCTCGGCAGCAACCGGCTCTTTTATCTTTCCACGCCGCCGGACGTATATCCCGAAATCATCGAGCAGCTTGGCCGCGCCGGGTTGAATTGCCCTTCGTCGCCGAATGGCTGGGTGCGCATCATCGTCGAGAAACCCTTTGGCCGCGATCTAGAATCGGCGAAAAAGCTGAATCAGCAGGTACTCGGAGTTTTCCGCGAGGACCAGGTCTATCGCATAGACCACTACCTGGGTAAGGACACGGTGCAGAATTTGCTCGTGCTGCGATTCGGCAACGGCATTTTCGAGCCGCTCTGGAACCGGAATTACGTGGATCACGTGCAGATTACGGCCGGGGAAACCCTTGGGGTCGAGCGCCGCGGCGGCTTCTACGAAGGCACCGGCGCGCTGCGCGACATGATTCAGAGTCACGTCTTGCAGCTTACCTCGCTGGTCTCCCTGGAACCGCCCGCGGCGTTCGACGCCACCGCGGTCCGCAACGAAAAGCTGAAGGTCTTGCAATCCATTCGTCCCTTCGATCTCGAAGCCGTCGCACAGTCCGTCGTGCGCGGACAGTATGCGCCGGGGCACATTGACGCCAAGCCCGTTCCCGGCTACCGGCAGGAACCCGGCGTCAATCCGGCCTCAAAAACGGAGACATTCGTCTCCGCGCGCCTATTAATTGACAACTGGCGCTGGGCCGGAGTGCCCTTCTATCTGCGAACGGGCAAGCGATTGGCGAAGCGCTCGACGGAAATCGTGATCGAGTTCCGGCGCGCGCCGCACATGGTCTTCCGCGGAAAGGATATCGAGCCGAACCGGCTGGTGCTGAACATTCAGCCGGATGAAGGCATTTCCGTTTCCTTTGGCGCCAAGCGCCCCGGCACGGAGATGAACATCGGCAACGTCGTGATGGACTTCAAATACCGGGAAGGTTTTGGCGACGGCTCTCGCGGCGCCTACGCCACCCTGGTCAACGACTGCGTCCGCGGCGACGCCACGCTCTTCGATCGCGGCGACAATGTGGAAGCGGCGTGGGCCTTGGTGGATCCGATCCTCGACGTCTGGAGCGCGGCGAAAAGCGCCGGTGTTCCCCAATACCCCGCCGGAAGCTGGGGACCCCGCGAATCCGACGCCCTGCTGGAACGCGATGGCCGCCGATGGTACAACCCGTAGTACAATTTTCGCCGTTTAACTCGATTTAAGGGGGAATGGTGATCCTCGCGGGCGACGTGGGAGGGACCAAGTGCAACCTCGCGCTATTTGCCGAAAAGGACGGCAAGCTGGCTCTTGTTTTTCGCGAACGCTTTGCCAGCAAGGCTTTTGCTCGCTTTGATC
>DASRCZ010000122.1:0-7460 GCA_035652855.1 Candidatus Acidiferrum sp. | reverse complement strand
CGGCCTTCCCGCTCCGATCGACGTCCAGGTCAGCGGCAACAACATGAAAGCGGCCTACTCGGTTGCCTCGGAGATAGCCGCCAAGACCCGCCGGCTCTCCGGCGTGAGCGACGTGCTCATTCCCCAGGACATTGACTACCCCGCTCTTCAGCTCAATGTCGACCGCGAAAAAGCCGCTCAGCTCGGCCTTTCGCAAAAGGAAATCGTGGACAACGTCATCACCGCTCTCACCTCAAACGGCATGATCGCCCCCAACTACTGGATTGACCCCAAAAGCGGCAACCCCTATCTCCTGACCGTCCAGTACCCCGAGGGCGCCGTAAAAACCATGATGGATCTCAAAGATATTCCACTCCGCGGCCCGCGAATCACCCAGCCCACCTATCTCGATTCGGTGGTCAGCGTCGCCCCCATTGCTTCGCCCACGGAAGTCGACCACTACCAGCTCTTCCGCGTCATCGATCTCTACGTCGCGCCCAAGAAGGAAGACCTCGGCAAGATCACCTCGCAAATCGAGGACATCATCCAGCACACCAATCTCCCGGAAGGGGTCCGCGTCAATCTCCGCGGGTCGGTGCAGGGCATGCGTGCGTCCTTCTCCAGCTTTGGGATTGGCCTGATTCTTGCCGTCGTGCTCGTTTACCTTGTCCTGGTCGCTCAGTTCGCCTCGTGGACCGACCCATTCATCATCCTTCTCGCCGTCCCGCCCGGCCTCGCCGGTGTTCTCCTTTTCTTGCTCGCCACGAAGACCACTCTCAACGTCATGTCTCTGATGGGCGTGGTGATGATGGTGGGCATCGTGGTCTCGAACAGTATTCTCATCGTCGAGTTCGCGCGTCATCTCCACCACGATGGCAAACCGCTTAAGGAAGCCGTTTCGCTCGCTTCCCGGCTCCGCCTCCGGCCGATTCTGATGACCTCTCTGGCGACTCTCCTCGGTCTTATTCCCATGGCTCTCGGCATCGAAGCTGGCAGCGAGCAATACGCTCCGTTGGCCCGCGCCATCATCGGCGGCCTGCTCGTCTCGGTCGTCGTTACGGTCTATCTCGTTCCGGCCGCGTATCTCGTGATCCACCACAAGGAAAGCCATTCCACCGCGGAGGCCCAGGCCTAATGCGCTCTTTTTTCTGCGCCCTTGCCGTGATTTGTGTATCCGCTGCTTCGCTCGGCGCCGAGTCACCCCAGGGAAGCCAGCAGCCGCGTTCAACTTCGTCCTTCAGCGAGCAAGCACCTCAGCAGCCCCTCCAGCCGCCGCTGGCACAGCCACAAACGCCTGCCGCCAACGCGGGTCTTCCCGGCACGCCTAAGCCGCTGACGCTCCAGGAAGCCGAAGGCATCGCTCTCAAGAACAATCCTCAGATTACCGTTGGCAAGCTCCTCGCGCTGCAGTCGCACCAATTTGTTACGGAGAGCCGCTCGGCGCTGCTTCCGAATGCCTTCCTCAGTATCACAGGAGTCGGTGCGAACGCCGGCAGCCGCGTCGCGGCCGGCGCCCTCAATAACCCTGTCATTTTCCCTCGCGTCTCAGAAGGCGCCACCGTCAGCCAGCTCATCACGGATTTCGGCCGCACTACCAATCTGCTTTCCAGCTCCAAGTTCCAGGCCGCGGCGGCTGACCAGAACGCCATTGCCACCCGCGACCAGATCATTCTCGTGGTCGACCAGGCCTTCTACAACGTGCTCGATAACAATGCTCTCGTCCTCGTCGCGCGGGAGACCGTCAGAGCCCGTCAGACTATGGTTGATCAAATCGGCGCGCTCACCAAGGCCAAGCTCAAGTCCGATCTCGACCTCAGCTTCGCGCGGGTGGATCTCGCTCGCGGCAAGCTCCTGCTGCTTGAGGCCCAAAACAGCGCCATGGCTGCGCTCGCGCAGCTCTCCGCCGTTCTCGGCTATCCCGATATCCAGAATTTCGCGCCTGTCGAGGAGCAGTTCACTGTCGCGCCGCCCGCGCCCGATGTCGCCCCGCTCATTCAGGCAGCGATGCAGCAGCGGCCGGAAATCGCTTCGCTGCAAGCCCAGGTCCAGTCCGCGCAGAAATATGCCCGGGCCGAGCACGACCTCTGGATGCCCACCGTCAGCGCGCTCGGCGTCGTCGGAGAAGCGCCTATTCGCGATCCGCATATCCCCAATTGGTATGGCGCCGCCGGAGTCAACATCAATATTCCCGTCTTTAACGGCTTCCTCTATAACGCTCGTGCCAAGTCCGCCGACCTGCAAACCGAAGTGGACCGCCAGCGCCTCAGCGACCTCCGCAACAGTATTGCTCGCGACGTTCGCGACGCCTGGCAGGACACCAACCGGGCCTTCGAACGCCTGTCGGTCACCCAGCAGCTCGAGGAGGAAGCCACTCTCGCCATCAACCTTTCGCGTTCCCGCTACAATCTCGGCCTCGGTTCCATTGTCGAGCTCAGCCAGGCCCAGCTCCAGAAAACCCAGGCCGATATCGACGTGACCGACGCCCGCTATCAGTACCGCCTCTCCCAAATCCTCCTCGCCTACACCACGGCCTCCCCCCACTGAACGCGATTGCCCCGGAATCCGCACTCGCGTTCTGGGAGGGCATTCAGCAACAGGGGCCTTGAGCGCAGGAGTACTCCCCAAACCAGAGTGGGCCGAGCAAGCGAGGCTGCCTCTCTGGCCCTTGGCTGCATCGCCGGCGTTAGGGATGCAAGGCGGCCGCTCGCACCGGAATTCCGCCACTGCCAGTTGCGTTTCGCGACGCGAGACTCCGCGCGCCGGACCAGACCAATTGCAGGCCGGCGCACACCGCGATCACCGCGACCACGGCCTTCAGCTTTTGCGCCGGAAGCCTTCGCGAAAGCGCGCAGCCGAGCACAACTCCCGGAATTCCGCCAAGCAGAAGTTGCGCCAGAATCGGTGCACTGATGGATCCGAGCGTCCAATGGAGAGCCGTGCCTATCGCCGCGAGGACCAGACCGAACACCAGGTCCGTGCCAACTACCTGCGCAGGAGACATCTCGGAATAATTCAGCAGCAGGATGGTTCCGAGAGCGCCCGCTCCGGCGGAGGAGAATCCGGACTCCACCCCGATGGGAAGCGCAAGCCACGGCAGCCAATGCGAATTGTTTTTCGCGAACCCCGGAACCTGCGCACGTGGCACAAAGGAAATTCCCGACGAGACCGTCAGAAGAATGCCGGCCAGCAGGATGATAGCGGCGTTGCCGTCGTGTTTGGAAAATTGGCGCAGCGCGAGCATGCCGAGCACAAGGCCCGGAATCGCGCCAAGGAGCAGCAGCCGGAAATATCGCGAGTTCACCTGGCGCGCCGCGATGTAAAACGGCGCCGCAATCAGCCGCAGTGCGCCGGCGAAGACAAACGTCGTACCCACCGCCTCGGCTGGCGGAAGGCCCACAATGAGCAGGAGCGCAGGTACTGTAAAGCTGCCGCCGCCAATGCCTGTGAGGCCGACAGAGAGTGCGATCAGAAAGCCGAGGAGCGCGTGAATCATTGCGAGCGCTCCGAGAAGGTGTGAATACCGCATTCGAGTTTGCGTCCGCCCCAGCGCCCTGATCTCGGGTTTCCGGGGTCTTCCGGCACCGCGGTGCACGGCTCGCAGCCGATGCTGAGATATCCTTGGTCGTATTGCGGCAAATAGCTCAGGCCGTGTTTGCCGGTGTACTCCCAGACCTGGCCCCAGGACCAATCCGCCAGCGGATTGACCTTGGTCAGCACTTTGCCCGCCGGCAGGCGGTGCAGCTCCGCCTTTTTCAAATGCTTCCGGGTGATGGACTGCTCGCGGCGCAATCCCGTGAACCAGGTCTCGAAAGGTTCGAGTGCTCGCAGCAGCGGATCAACCTTGCGAAGCTGGCAGCATCGTGTGGGATCGTCACGATACAACACGCCTAGCTCCGACTCCTGCTCCGCCACGGTGCGGGCTGGAATCACATTGACGAGATTCAGTTTCCAGTCGCGCGCGAGCTGGTCGCGAAACTCGTACGTTTGCGCGAAGTGATATCCGGTTTCCAAAAAGAGCACGGGAATCCGCGGCACGCGCTTTCGCAAAAGATGCAAAACCACGATGTCCTCGGCTTGAAAGCTACAGGTGAAGCAGGCACGCTCGGGCGAATGCTTCGCGAGAATGAGATCGATGACTTCCTCCGCGGAATGGTGTTCGAGGTGGTCCCAAAGCTCCTGCGTGGTCATTTCATTCCTCCCGCGTCTCCGAACCGCCGGATTTCGAGCGCAGAGTTTCCGCAATGCGGAGCGCACGATCGAACTCCCGCTGGACATGGCCGCCGCGCACGTTCTCGCCTGCAAGGTCAAAAAAGGACTCGCCGGCCAGCTCGTGGAAAAGTTCGCGATCTCGCGGCCAGAATTCGCCGTCGCCGGACTGGCTTCCGCTGCACGCAAGGATCACGATGCCCAGGTTCCAGAGAGCCGAGAAGAAGGCGGGCCGGGCAGCCACAGGAATCTCCTGAAGGGCGAGGAGGGCCGTATCGAGCCCGCGGCTAAAGAGAGCGCGCTCAAGCGCCTCGGCATTTGCGCGGCTCCAGGCCAACGCGAAAATTGCCGGCCGATGCCGGCGTCGCGCAACGCGCTCTTCGAGCGTGACTTGGTGCTCCGTCGCAGATGCGCGATGTTCTTCAAAGGCCGCTGCTGCACGAGCGCCCTCGGCCGCGTCCGGCAGCGCCTCACGAAGCATTGCCGCGCCGACCGTCGCGTTCGTCAGCGGATCAATCAGAATCAAGCTGCCGGTAACCCTGTTGCGTTCATAGGAATCGAAGAAGAGCGGTTGCGTGGTCTCGAACTCGACCGACGCGATCCCGTTCATTTCAAGCGTATCGGCAGAGCGCTCGGCCAGCGTGTTGATGTCCACGCGAAAACGAAGCCGGGTCGCTTTGGCCTTAACGTAGCGGCCTGCGTGTTTCGCCAGATAAACGCGATCCAATTCGAGCGGAGTCGCGTGCAGCCAAACGACCATGGCGCTGAATCGGCCGGAAACATGCGGCGGCGAGTCCGGAGAGACCAACATGTCGCCGCGGCTGAGATCGATCTCTTCCGTCAAGGTGAGCGTTACCGACTGCGAGACGCTGGCGCATTCGAGCTGGCCGTCGAACGTCGCGATGGATTCCACGCGCGCGCGCTGCCTCGAGGGAAGCGCCAGTACTGCATCTCCGGGACGAACCGAGCCGGCGGCGACGCGCCCGGCAAAGCCGCGGAAGCCTGCGTGTGGACGAATCACTGTTTGAATCGGGAACCGCAGAGCTTGCATTCCTGTGTTGCCGCGGATGGGAACGGTTTCTAGGTACTCAAGCAACGTTGGACCGGAATACCACGGCATCTTCTCCCCGCGCGTGACGACGTTATCCCCTTCCAGCGCGCTGACCGGAATGCACTGAACTGCCGTGATTCCCAGGCGCCGGGCAAGCGCCGAAAAATCCTCGCGCAACCGGGAGAACACCTCCTCTCTGTAGGCAGCCACGTCCATCTTGTTCACGGCGGCGAGCACATGCGAAATTCCGAGCAGTGATGCGATGTAAGCATGGCGGCGCGTTTGCGGAAGGAGGCCCTTCGAGGCGTCAATCAGAATCACGGCCAGGTCGGCGGTGGAAGCGCCGGTGGCCATGTTGCGGGTGTACTGTTCATGTCCCGGAGTATCGGCGATGATGAATTTCCGGCGCGCGGTGCTGAAATAGCGGTAAGCGACGTCAATGGTGATGCCCTGTTCGCGCTCCGCCCGCAAGCCATCCGTCAGCAAAGAGAGGTCGAGGGCTTTTCCGGAGCGGTTGACGCGACTTTTCCGCACGGAGGTGAGCTGATCTTCGTAGATCGCGCGGCAATCGTGGAGCAGGCGGCCGATCAATGTGGACTTGCCGTCATCCACGCTCCCGGCGGTCGTAAAGCGCAGCAATTCCTTTTCTTGCTCGAGCGCGAGAAAGCGCTCCAAGCTGATGCTTTCGGCTGTCGCGGCCATCAGAAATAGCCCTCGCGCTTTTTGAGTTCCATCGAGCCTTCCTCGTCGTGGTCTATGACGCGGTTTTCGCGTTCCGAACGCCGGAAGGAGAGCATCTCCTCGATAATTTGCGGGACGGTTTCGGCGTCCGAGCGGATGGCACCCGTGCAAGGCATGCAGCCGAGGGAACGCATGCGGCATTTCACAAAAGTTGTCCTCTCTCCCGGCAGGAGCTGGTCCCTGGAGTGGATGACGATGAGCGAACCGTTGCGCTCGGCGACTTCACGTTCGCGCGCGTAGTAGAGCGGAACGATAGGAATGTTTTCCGCATGGATGTAGAGCCAAACATCCAGCTCCGTCCAGTTCGAGAGGGGAAAAACGCGAATGCTTTCGCCCTGGTCAATGCGGGAATTAAAAATGTTCCAGAGCTCGGGACGCTGGCTTTTCGGGTCCCATTGGCCGTGCACGTCGCGGAACGAATAGACGCGCTCCTTCGCGCGGGATTTCTCTTCATCGCGGCGCGCTCCGCCGAAAGCGGCGGTGAAATTGCCGGCCGCAAGGGCATCGAGAAGCGCCCGTGTCTTCAGTAATCCGCAGCACTTCTGGGTGCCGAGCGCAAAGGGATTTGCCCCGGCTTCGAGCGCCTGACGGTTCTGGTGCACGATGAGTTCGGCGCCAAGCTCCTTCGTGTAGCGGTCACGAAATTCAATCATCTCCGGGAACTTGTAGCTGGTATCGATATGCAGCAGCGGAAACGGGATTTTGCCGGGATAAAACGCCTTTTGCGCGAGGCGCAGCATGACGGAGGAATCTTTTCCGATGGAGTAAAGCATCACCGGACGCGCAAACTCCGCGGCCGCCTCGCGCAGGATGTAGATGCTTTCCGCCTCGAGCGCTTGGAGGTGATTGAGCGATTTGGCGGCAAACTCCGCGGAAGCCGGCGAGGCTTCCCGCGCGGTCAAGCCATCCTTTTCCGTGACTGCGATTGACATAAGGCCCCCCGCATACTCGTCGAAAGACGCCCTAAAAACACGAAACCCACCAGCCAGCTGCGATTCCGGCGGTGGGTTCAAACAGCTCGAATGAGACCGATGCTACGTCACGAGCCTCCACTCACCAGAACGCGCAAGCCGACAACAACACAGGCAGCTCGCCTGTGCCGGGCAGTTCTGGTTGGAGTTCCGTAGCATCGTTCCACTATACTGGGCGAGCGCAAGGAAAGCAATCGCCGGTGCTCCGCGGAAATGTAATTGTGTAAAGCAACGCTTCCAAAATGAGCGCTTGGATTGCTCCCACGGGTCTCCCGGTTTCATCTCTTTTTTCTGGTTACAACGCCTATTCGCCAGTACCACCCCTGAGTTGCGGTCCTCGTTTGGCCATCGTAAACTGATATAAGGCAATTGTCGGGGCGTAGCGCAGCCTGGCTAGCGCGCCTGGTTCGGGACCAGGAGGTCGTTGGTTCAAATCCAATCGCCCCGACCACCTCCTAGAGGGGCCATACCATTTCGTTAGCCGCGTGGTTTGGCTGAATTTCCCGCCGCCC
>DASRCZ010000121.1:0-13252 GCA_035652855.1 Candidatus Acidiferrum sp. | reverse complement strand
GAAAGACCCGCTCGTCGAGTTCAAGAAGGAAGCCTTCGTTCTCTTTGAGGACATGATGGCGCGCATTGACAACGAAACCGTGCGCTATCTCTACCACGTCCAGATTCAGCAGCAGGAAGCGCAGCCGCAGCCGGTGCAGGCCGCGCGACCTGCGCCCCGTGCTCTGGCGCCCGCGGCTGCTGCCGTTGCCAGCGCCGCCGCTCGCGCATCAGACCCCGCGCCTGAGCGCCTGCCCGCGTTTGCCCGGGATATGGAACGCAAACAGCAGCGCCAGGAAAGGAATCTCCAGTATCAGACTGGCGCGGCCCAGGCCGAAGCGCCGAAACCCGTTCGCGCCGGCGCCAAAGTCGGGCGCAACGACCCTTGCCCTTGCGGCTCCGGCAAAAAATTCAAAAAATGCCACGGCGCCAGCGCATAAAGCATCCGCCGGCGGAAGATCCCAAGTTGTGGCGTCTGCTTCAGGCGATTGTGAATGACCATGCGGAACAGATCACGGAGTTGCTTTCCGTCTCACCCTCTCTGGCCAGGCAGTCAGTTGCCATAGGCGCAACGCCGAAAGCTGCACAGAACTTCTTCTTCGAGCAAATCAAGCATTACGTCTACGCTGGCGATACGCCTCTGCACGTTGCCGCGGCTGGCTACCGAGCGCATATCGCCAGGGAACTTCTCCGGAATCGGGCAAGCGTCACCGCGACAAATAGAAGAGGAGCCGCGGCGTTGCACTACGCGGCGGATGGATGGGCTGATTCACCGGCCTGGAATCCCAAGGCGCAAGCCGAGACCATCGCCGTGCTGCTCCAAGCCGGCGCCAACCCCAACGCCACGGATCGCAGCGGAGTGGCTCCCTTGCACAGGGCCGTGCGGCAGCGGTGCCCGGCCGCGGTAGAGGCGCTGCTGCGAGGCGGAGCGTCTGTGCGGTTGAAAAACGGCGCTGGTTCAACACCACTGCACCTTGCAGTGCGGAACACCGGCCGCGGCGGCACCGGTTCTGCCGAGTCAAAACAGATGCAACGAGAGATTATCGAACTGTTGCTCAAGGCCGGAGCAGATCCCAGAGATCGCGATGGGCGAGGCAAGACGGTCGCGCAGCGCACCCAGAGCGAATGGATACGGCACTTGCTGTAAGCTCATTGAGGAGAGAGACCAATCCATGCCCATCGGCCCATCACCGCAGCAGCAACCAGCGCCGCAAGCGATTCCCGGCATCAAAAATCTCGTCGCCGTCGCCTCCGGCAAAGGTGGCGTCGGCAAAACCACCGTCGCCGTCAATCTCGCTCTTGCACTCCGCAAGTTGGGGCACAAAGCCGGCCTGCTCGATGCCGATGTCTATGGCCCGAACGTCCCCATCATGCTGGGAACAACGGAAGAGCCGGTCGCCACCGCCAACCGCCAGATTATCCCCGTTGAAGTTCAGGGCGTGAAGATGATCTCCATGGGTTTGCTCAATCCGGGTGATAAGCCCATGATCTGGCGCGGCCCTATGCTCCACAGTGTCGTGACACAATTCCTCCGCAGCGTCCAGTGGGGCGAACTCGACTACCTCGTCATTGACCTTCCCCCAGGCACCGGCGACGTCCAGCTCAGCCTGATCCAGACCGTCGCCGTCACCGGCGCCGTCATTGTCACCACTCCCTCCACCGTGGCTCTCGCCGATGTCCGCAAAGCCATTGAAATGTTCCGGCAGGTCCATGTCGAAGTCCTCGGCGTCGTCGAGAACATGAGCAGCTTCGCCTGCCCTCACTGCGGCAAGCCCGTGGACATCTTTGGGCACGGCGAAGGAGCCAAAACCGCTCAGGCCTATGGCGTTCCCGTCCTCGGCGAAATTGAAATTGATCCGCGCATCCGCATCGGTGGTGATACCGGCCAGCCCGTTGCCGCCCAAGGCGAATCTTCCGCGCCCGCTGCCAGCCTTTTCCAAGTGGCCCGCGCCGTCGCGGCCCGGCTCGAACAATTGGGTGGCTCGGCCTCCGGTCCTTCATTCCAAGTGGATTGACTTGGGTCTTCAGACGAAGTGCGAAAGGCGCGGCGCACAGCAGGTATTGCCGGCGTGGTTTGTTGTCAGAGGTAAACGACGGATGCTATCGTCGTTGGTTCGCGCGGGGCCGCGTTTCGCGGCCATAGGGCGAGGGGCAGAACGTGTTCGCCTTTGCCCGCTCCCCGTTCACCAACATCGAGGGAACAGGAGGCGGCAGCGACGGCAGGAACATTGGGAAAATGATGCAGCAGCCTGACATTCGCTCGTATCGGGGAAAGCGGCCGCAAATCGCGGCGAGCGCTTACATCGACGCGGCTTGCGTCATCATCGGCGACGTGGTGATTGGCGAGGACTCCAGCGTGTGGCCCTTTTCCGTTGTCCGCGGCGATGTCAACTACATTCGCATCGGAGCCCGCACGAACATACAGGACGGGTCGGTGCTGCACGTCATGAAGGACGAGTACCCGTTGCTGATCGGCGACGACATCACGATCGGACACAGCGTCACGCTGCACGGCTGCACCATTGAATCTCGCTGCCTCATCGGCATGCGCGCCACGATCTTGAACGGGGCCGTGATTGGCTCGGGCTGCATCGTGGCCGCGGGCACTCTGGTCACCGAGCGCACAAGGATTCCGCCGAACAGCCTGGTGATGGGCTCCCCGGGGCACGTGCGGCGCGCGCTCACGGCCATTGACCAGGCCAGCATCGACCGCTACGCCCAGCGGTACGTCGAATACAAGAATATTTATCGCGAAGAATCCGCGGGTGAACAGTGAGAGCCGCGCTGCCATTCCGAGCGAGGCGAGGAATCTTTCTTCCATAATGGCGACGAAAGCAAAATTTCAGGCGATACGCGGGACGCGCGATCTGCTGCCGCCCGATACGGCGCTCTGGAACCGCGTCGAGCAGACCGCGCGCGAAATTTTTGGCACTTTCGGCTTCGGCGAAATCCGCCCGCCCATCTTCGAGCCAACCGGCCTTTTCGCCCGCGCTGTCGGCGGCGAAACCGACATCGTCTCCAAAGAGATGTACACGCTGGAGGACTACGAGGCTTCGGACCTGCTTGACCGAACTGCACTCGCATTGCGCCCGGAGGCAACGGCGTCGGTGTGCCGCGCTTATATCGAGCACAACATGCAGCAGTGGCCGCAGCCGGTGAGGCTGTACTACATGGGGCCGATGTTCCGGCGCGAGCGTCCGCAAAAGGGGCGCTATCGCCAGTTCTATCAAATCGGCGCGGAAGTGCTCGAAGCGGTGCGGCCTGAAACGGCGAAAGACGCGGTGAAGGAATTAGCAAAGGATGCGGCCGTCGATGCGGAAGTCATCGAGATGGTGATGACGTTTTTCTCGCGGTTGCAGCTTGAGGGCGCGCAGCTCGAGGTCAATTCGATTGGGCATGCCGCACCGCCCGTGGACGGGAAAAATGTCTGCCGGCGCGGCTACGTGGAACATCTGCGCTCCGAACTGGCCAAAGTGAAGGATCAGCTTGGCGCGGATTCGCAGCGCCGCATCGAGACAAATCCGCTGCGCGTTCTCGACTCGAAGCTCGAACACGAGCAACCGATCATTGAAAAGCTGCCGCGCATTGCCAGCCATCTCTGCGAGGAATGCAAAGCGCATTACGCCGAACTCAAGCGCCAGCTTGATCTGCGCGCGGTTCCGTACAAGGAAAATTGGCGGCTCGTTCGCGGCCTGGACTACTACATGCGTACGACGTTCGAAATCACCGCCCGCGGCCTTGGCTCGCAAAACGCGGTCTGCGGCGGGGGGCGTTACGACGGCCTCGTCGAACTGCTCGGCGGGCCGCCGGCGAAGGGCATTGGCTTTGCCATCGGCGAAGACCGCCTCATTCTTTCCTTGGAGGAAAGCGCGAAGGCGCGCGCGACAGGGAAGCCGGAGTCAACCGTCGCGAGCCGCCAGTCAATCGACGTGTACATCGCCTGGATGGGCGCAAATGCCTGCGCCGCCGCCATTCGCGCCGCAAGAAGTCTCCGGGCCGCCGGAGTCAGCGTCGAGCTGCCGCCCGCGGAGCAAAAGTTTGGCAAAGCGCTTGAGCGGGCGGCCAAACTCGGTTCGCGTTTTGCGCTGATTCTCGGCGAAAATGAACTGCAGTCCGGCGAGTGGACGCTGAAGAATCTCGCGGACGGCTCGCAGCGGAAACTCACCGAATCCGAATTGCCCGGGTTTCTTGAGCGCGCGACGCAATGAGACAATCTGACGCGGCATCCGGGCATGCGGCTCCGCCCGGGAGGACGGCGGTTTCTACGCGCGCCCTGCCGGGACGATCATCGTGAAGGGAACTCTATTGTGCTCGATTTTCTAGGGAATCTGAAACGCACACACTACTGCGGCGAGCTTCGCGCCAAAGACGCGGGCCGCGGCGCCATCGTCATGGGCTGGGTGGCGCGGAGGCGCGACCTCGGCAATCTGCTTTTCCTCGATGTGCGCGACCGCACCGGCATCGTGCAAGTGGTCTTCAACCAGGAAACACAGCCCGAAGCGCACGCCAAAGCCGAGCACGTCCGGGGCGAATACGTCGTCGCGGTGGAAGGCGAAGTGGTGCAGCGGCAGAAGGCGAATCCCGAACTGCCGACCGGCGAAGTGGAGATCCTCGCCGCGAAACTGCACATCCTGAACAATGCGAAGACGCCGCCGTTTCCCATCGAGGATCAGGTCAATGCGGCGGAAGAAACGCGCCTGCGTTACCGGTATCTCGACTTGCGGCGCAATCAACTGAATCGGAATTTGCGCTTGCGGCACAAAATTGTCCTCGAGATGCGCCGCGCCATGGACGAGATGGGCTTCGTGGAAGTGGAAACGCCCATGCTGACGCGCTCGACGCCGGAGGGCGCGCGCGACTACCTGGTGCCGAGCCGCGTGCACCACGGCCAGTTTTACGCGCTGCCGCAATCGCCGCAAATCTTCAAACAGATTCTGATGATTTCCGGCCTGGACCGCTACTTCCAAATCGTGAAATGCTTTCGCGACGAGGATTTGCGCGCCGATCGCCAGCCGGAATTCACCCAGCTCGATCTCGAAATGTCGTTTCCGAGGCAAGAGGATATTTTCCAGGTGATTGAAAGCGTGATGGTGCGCGTGTGCGCCGTGGCGGGAATTACGGTGGCGGCGCCATTTCCGCACATGCTTTACAAGGACGTGGTGCGCAAATATGGCAGCGACAAGCCCGACATGCGCTTCGGCATGGAGCTGCACGAAGTCACCTCCGCATTCCCCGAGGAAGCCAAACAGAAGCTGCAAATCGAGGGCGGCGTGTTTGCGCTGGCGGCTCCAGGCGCTGCGAGCTATTCGCGCAAGCAGCTCGATGAACTCACGGAGAAAGCGAAATCGCTCGGCGCGCGCGGCGCGTACTTTGTGAAATTCGCGCCGGAAGGGGTGACGAGCACGGTCGAAAAGCTGATCGGCGCGGAAAACGCACAGAAACTCGTTGCACTCACGGGAGCGAAGCGAGGCGACCTTGTTGTGGCGGTCTCCGCGAAGCAGCAGATCAAAGGAACGGAAGCCGCCGCGTTGATCGCGGGCCAGCTTCGTTTACATCTAGGCGAAGCCCTGAATCAGATTGACCGCACGCAGTGGAAATTTCTCTGGGTCACGGGCTTTCCGCTCTTCGAGTGGAGCGAATCGGACCAAGCCTGGGTCAGCGCGCAACATCCGTTCACCGGAATCGTCGAGGACGATATCGAGAAGCTGGAATCAGCGCCATGGGAAGTGCGCTCGAAGGGCTACGACCTGGTGCTCAACGGCTACGAGCTTGGCTCGGGCAGCATCCGCATCCACCGGCAGGACGTGCAGGAGCGGCTCTTCAAAGCGCTTGGTTTGACGGAGCAGCAACTCCGGAGCCGGTTCGGGTTCTTCATCGATGCGCTGACCTACGGGACGCCGCCGCACGGCGGCATCGCGCTCGGCGTGGACCGCATCGCCATGCTTCTCGCGGGAGAAAAATCGCTGCGCGAAGTGATTGCGTTCCCGAAGACCACCGCCGCGCAGGACCTCATGGCCGACTCGCCTTCCGAAGTCGACGCCGCGCAACTCGACCAGCTAGGTATCGCAATTGTTTCGCGAAAGAAGCAATGATCAGCATCTGCCGCAATGATCGCTTGCAGGGCCGCTCAGCCCGCGGAGCATTTTTCGCCTGTCCTGTGTATGGCTTTCGTTATAATGCTCATTCCAAAATCCAATGAGCCGCATTCGCATACTGCCGGAGGCTGTGGCCAACAAAATCGCCGCGGGTGAGGTGGTCGAGCGGCCGGCTTCCGTCGTCAAGGAATTGCTCGAGAACGCGCTGGATGCGGGCGCGAACTCGGTTCGCGTAGAGGTGGAACAGGGCGGCAAGCGGCTGATTCGCGTGATGGACGACGGCCACGGGATGACGCATGACGATGCTCTGCTGGCCTTCGAGCGACACGCGACGAGCAAGCTGAAGACGGCGGATGATCTCGGCGCGATCGCGACACTCGGTTTTCGTGGCGAGGCGCTGCCTTCGATCGCATCGGTTTGCCGCCTGCTGCTCGTGACGCGCGACGTTTCGGAAGCGGAAGGCACGAGGGTGGAGTTCGCCGGAGGCAAGCTCATCGGCGTGAAGCCCGCCGGTGTTCCCGCGGGAACGACCCTGACCGTAAGCGATCTTTTTTACAACGTTCCCGCGCGGCGGAAATTCCTGAAATCCGATTCCACGGAACTCGGGCACATCGCTTCGCTCGTGACGCACTATGCGCTGGCCAATCCTGAAAAGCGGTTCTTTCTCGCCACGCCGGCGCAAAGCATCATTGACTGCCCGCCCGCCGAAAAGATGGCGGACCGTGTGTATCAGCTCTTCGGGCGCCAGGCGCTCGACGAACTCGTCGAAATTCCCGCGGTGACCGCGTTTTTCCGCGCGGCGATCACCGAGCCGGAGCTCGAGCCCGAGGAACAAAGCGCGACAATGACGGTGAGGGGATTTACGTCGCGGCCGGAAGTGCAGCGCACGAACAGCAGCGGAATTTATATCTTCGTCAACAAGCGGCTGGTGCGCGACAAGCTGATTCTGCACGCGATTCACGAGGCTTATCGCAATATTCATCCGCAGGCGATTTCTCCCGCGACGCTGCTCTTCCTCGAAATGCCGTACGACGAAGTGGACGTGAATGTGCACCCGAAGAAAATCGAGGTGCGCTTCCGGCGGCAGAATTTTGTGCATGACTTCACCCGCGACGCCATCCGGCAGGCCCTTATGAGCGCGCGGCCGATTGCAAGCTTTGCCGCGGCGGCCGGAGCGGCTCCGCCTTCGGCGTTTCAGGCCGCGAATCCCCCGAACTTCACCGCGGAAGCGAACGCCAATGCCAGCGCGAATCTGCCAACAGGTGTTCCACCGGCTCCAGCAGAGAGCGGAGTGCCACGCGCAATCATTCCACCGTTGAGTCCAGGGCTAGGGGAAACCACAGCCGGTTCGGGATTCGGTTCAGGGGCTGGCTCGGATGGCGGCTTCGATCTTTCCGGTGCGCCATTGGATCCGGTTCCTCAGCGGTTTATTTTCCCCGCGCCAGCCACACTTCCCACGGACCCAGGAACCGGTTTTGCCGCGGCGGCGCCCGCACTTGCGCCACAGACGGACGGAGCGAATTGGGCGGCGAATTTCGCGCGGGCAAATGGCGATGCGCCGGCGGCGCTGCCGCGTCCGGAGCAGATCGCGGATTTGAAGCCGCTGGGGCAAGTGAATGCAAGCTTCATCGTCGCGGTAAACGGCGAAGGATTGTGGATCGTGGATCAGCACGTGGCGCATGAACGGGTGCTGTTCGAACAGCACCTGGAGTCGCGCCGCGCGGGCAAAGTGGAATCGCAGCGCATGCTCATGCCGATCGTTGCGGATCTATCGCCGCGCCAGATCGCCGTCTTCGAGAAGATCGCGGAAGAACTGGCCGCGAACGGCTTCGAGGCCGGGCTGATGGGGCCGAAATCCGTGGCGATTCAGGCGGTGCCGGCGGGGGTGGGCGCGCCGGACGCGGAGAAGCTGCTGATGGAAATTCTCGACGGCATCGGGCCGGAAAACGCGGCGATTTCAATGGAGACGCTGCAAGCGAAGATCGCGGCGTCCACGGCATGTCATGCGGCCATCAAGGTGAATATGCCGCTCGAGCAGACGAAAATGGAGTGGCTGCTGGAGGCGCTGGCGAAGACGGACTGTCCGATGAGTTGTCCGCACGGGCGTCCGGTGGTTCTGCGGTATTCGGTGAAGGAGATCGAGAAGGCGTTCCACAGGATTTGACGCAGCGGAGCCCGCTATTTGGAGCGCGGTTCGAGTCGGCTTTCACGGACGCGGTGTGCAGCGGCGCGGCGGTGAAGGCCGGCTCCGGGAAGAGGGAGAATGACGGAAACGCAAAAGACGGCGGTGATTTTCGGGCTGGCAAACAAGCGAAGCATTGCGTGGGCGATTGCGCGGAAGCTGGCGGCCGACGGGTGGCGGCTTGCGATCACGTATCAGAACGAACGACTGGAGCAGGAAGCAAGGGATCTGATCGGTGATCTGCCGGGCGCGGCCGGGTTCATGTGCGATGTCGCATCAGACGAGCAAATCGCGAGATTGTTCGAGGAGTTGGGGGCTCGTTACGGCGAATTGAACGGCTTGGTGCACAGCGTGGCATTCGCGGCGGCGGCGGACCTTTCCGGCGAATTCGTGAATACGAGCCGGGAAGGCTTTCGGATGGCGCATGACGTCAGCGTGTATTCGCTGATCGCAGTGACACGAGCGGCGGCGCCCCTCATGCCGAATGGGGGCGGCATCGTGACGCTGAGCTACTACGGGGCGGAGAAAGTAGTGCCGAAGTACAATGTGATGGGAGTGGCGAAAGCGGCGCTGGAAGCCACGGTGCGGTATCTGGCGTACGACATGGGCCCGAAGAGGATTCGCGTGAATGCGATTTCCGCGGGCCCCATCAAGACGCTGGCGGCGCGGGGAATTTCAGGACTTGGCGAGATGCTGAAATCCCATGCGGAAAGAGCGCCCCTGAAGCGAAACGTTGACCCGGCGGAAGTGGGTGCGACGGCGGCGTTTCTGCTGGGCGAGGGCGGAAGCGGCATTACCGGCGAGACGATTTACGTGGATTGCGGCTATAACATCATGGGATTTTGACCGAGAAGGGACTCTTGCCAAAGCCGGGCGTGGTCTGCGGAAATAAGATCCGTCGCGGAGAAAATGAGATTAGGCGGAGTGGTTGGTTCGAGGGAGACGGATGGATGCCGTTGACGCTCCGCCCGCACGAGTCCCCGCGCTACTAAAATGCGGAAATTAACGATAGCGGTGGATGGCCCGGCGGGATCGGGGAAGAGCAGCGTGGCGAGGCGCGTAGCCGCGATGCTGGGCTACCTGTACCTGGACAGCGGAGCGATGTACCGGGCTGTGGCACTGAAAGCCTTGCGTCAGGGGATTGCTCCGGGCGACGAAGCGCGGCTGACGGAACTGGCGCGAAACACGCACATCGAGCTGCAGCCTCCGACAGCGGAGCAAGAAGCAGCAGGTCTGAAGAATCGCGTGTTTCTGGACGGGCGCGAAGTGACAGAGGAGATTCGGACCGCGGAAGTGGCGCGGGCGGCGTCTCTGCTGGCCACTATCGCCGGCGTGCGCGAAGTGCTGGTGGCGGAGCAGCAGCGGGCGGGCGCGGGCGGCGGCGTGATTATGGAAGGGCGGGACATCGGCACAGTGGTGTTTCCGCGAGCGGAGCTGAAGATTTTTCTGGAAGCGTCGCCGGAGGTGCGGGCCGAGCGGCGTTGGAAAGAGCATCTGGAAAAAGGCGAAGCGATGACACTGGAACAGGTGCTCGAAGAGGTGCGCGATCGGGACAGGCGCGACCGCGAGCGCAAGGTTTCACCGCTGATACGCGCGAAGGATGCGGTGTTGATTGACAACACGGCGATGGGGATTGAAGAGACAGCGCGGGTGATCGTGATGCTGGCGCAAAATCCGCCGCCGGCTACGGGAAGCGCCAAATGGACGGCCGGACCAGCGGCGAATGGCGCGGCGCTGTAGCCCCTGCTCCACCGCTTTGCCCGGACGCGAGCCTCCGGCGGGCAACGCTTTTTTCCTTCAAGGAGCGAGGGTACCGGCGCGGTGGGCGGCGGCCAGATAGCAAACGGGAACCTGCTGCTCGATCGAATCGAAGCGGGCGATGGTGGCGGAAAGAGCCTGCCAATCGGCGCGCTCATAGGCAAGCAGGGTTTCATAGACATTTCGGAAATCATTGCTGCCCCCGGAGAGCGCGACTCGAATCTTTTCCGAAACGGGAAGCGCGGCGAGAATCTGCTCGATGGGGCGATCGAGCAGGGCATCGGTGACGGAGAGCAGGCCCATGAGGAAGAGATCGGAGCGTTGATCGCTCATGCCGAGGGGAAGGGCGAATTCCTCGCAGAAGTAGGCGCGGGTAAGCGCGGTTCGCACGAGTTCAGGCGACTTGTCCCCGGCCATGGCTACGAGGGAAACGATGGAAACCCAGCGGCGCAGCTCATTTTCGCCGATGAGCGCGATGGCTTCGCGAATGCCGCGGATTTCGACGCGCAGGCCGACCACCGGAGAATTCAGATAGCGAAGGAGCTTGTAAACGAGAGAGGGCTCGCGTTTCAGGACTTCTTCAACTTTGGAGAAAGAGACGACAGGCTCGGAGACGGCAGCGAGGATTTCGACGTAATTCAGTTTGTTGCCCGGAATGCCCTTCGCGGAGACCATCGCCGGTTTGCAAAAGAAGAACCCCTGGAAGTAGGAATAGCCGAGGCTGCGAGCCTCCCGCACTTCGGCGTCGCTTTCGACTTTTTCAGCGAGTAACTGCATGCCGTTTGAGCGATACCTCCGGGCGATGGCACCGCGCGCGGCGGAATCCAACGCCCGAAAATCGACTTTGAGGAACTTGGCGAGCGGCAGAAGGGGCTGCCACTTGGGATGATCGGCAAAGTCATCCAGGGCCAGTGCGTAGCCCGCGGCGTGGAGACCGGCGCAAGCCTGGACCACTTCCGGAGTGGGCCGGACGGTTTCCAGAATTTCCACGACGATGCGCTCGGCGGGGAGAAGGCGAGGTGCGCCGCGGAGAAGAGCCGCTTCATCGGCGTTGACAAAGGCTTTCGCGGAGGGGCCGGTGAGCGTCTGCAAATCGAAGAGCGTGGCGGAATCGATGATGACGCTGCTCGAGGCTTCGGCGCGCGGCTCGAATACGTTGCGGTGGCCGGCGCGAAAGAGCAGTTCGTAGGCGAAGACCTTCAGATTCGTGTCGAAAATGGGCTGGCGAGCGACGAAACGTTCGTACACGCGAAGTCCTCCGAGGGGCGGAAAGATACCGCCTTGAGCAAACCGCAACTCGAGAGGAAAGCTTGCGGAGGGTGCTTGGCGCTATTGTCTCAAGCCGGAGAGGACATGGAACTGAGAAACTCCATGTTGCTTTTCGTTTTGGTCAAGCGCGAGAGCAGCAGCTCCATCGCTTCGACCGTGGAAAGGGGGCTGAGAACTTTGCGCAGAACCCAAACGCGGCTGAGCTCCTCGGGAGGAAGAAGCAGTTCGTCCTTGCGGGTGCCGGAGCGCTGAATGTCGATTGCCGGAAACACGCGCTTATCGGCGAGGCGCCGGTCGAGATAGATTTCCATGTTGCCGGTGCCCTTGAACTCCTCGAAGATGACGTCGTCCATGCGGCTGCCCGTGTCAATGAGCGCGGTGGCGATGATGGTGAGCGAACCGCCTTCCTCGACGTTGCGCGCGGCGGCGAAGAAGCGGCGCGGGCGCTGGAGAGCATTGGCATCAATACCGCCGGAGAGGACCTTGCCGGAGGGTGGCGTGACGGCGTTATAGGCGCGAGCAAGGCGGGTAATGGAGTCGAGCAGCACGACGACATCGCGCTTGTGCTCGACAAGGCGCTTGGCCTTTTCAAGGACCATTTCCGCCACCTGGATGTGGCGTTGCGGCGGCTCATCAAAGGTTGAGCTGATGACTTCGCCCTTGACGGTGCGCTGCATGTCCGTGACTTCTTCCGGGCGCTCGTCAATGAGGAGAACGATGAGGGCGACCTCCGGGTGGTTCGTGGTGATGCTATTGGCGATGGACTGCAGCATCATGGTCTTGCCGGTGCGAGGCGGCGCATTGATCAGGCCGCGCTGGCCTTTGCCAATGGGGTTCAGCAGGTCGAGCACACGGCCGGTGAGGTTCTCCTTCGTGGTCTCCATTTTGAGCCTGCCCTGGGGATAGAGCGGCGTCAGGTTGTCGAAGAAAATCTTGTTGCGGGCGACTTCCGGGTCCTCGAAATTGACCGCTTCAACCTTGATCAACGCGAAATAGCGCTCGCCATCCTTTGGAGGACGGACCTGGCCGGAGACAGTGTCGCCGGTGCGGAGATCAAACTTGCGGATTTGCGACGGCGAGACGTAGATGTCGTCCGGGCCGGGGAGGTAGTTGTATTCCGGCGCCCGCAGGAAGCCGAACCCGTCGGGAAGGCACTCGAGCACGCCTTCGGAGAAGATAAGTCCGCTCTTTTCGGTTTGCGCGCGAAGGATCTGGAAGATCAACTCCTGCTTGCGCATGCCGCTGGCGCCGGGAATATTGAGTTCCTTGGCGATTTTGGCGAGATCGGTGATGTTCTTTTCCTTGAGCTCAGCCAGGCTGATGCTCACGGCATTGTTTCCTTCAACGTTTGTTTCTTTTGGCATAAGTTCCTAAGTTGTATTTGAAAGTTGACCCTGAAATCCGGATTGATAACGGGACGGCGCACCGCACTGGCGGACGAACGATGACCAGCCAGGATGGGGCAAACCAGACGTTCTGCAACCGGAACAGCGGCGAGCCGCAACCGCGACGAGCACCCACCCGGGAAGGGCGAGGCGGCTCAAGAGACACTGCTCAGTTGGTCAAGCTCTTGTCTTTCTCAGCGCCAGCCGCGAAAGTCTCCGCAACAGGCGCGACCGCGGGATGCTCGAGCGGCACGACCGGGCGCTCGAGAGCAACCTGCAGCACTTCATCCATGGTCTCTACAAAGTGGATCGTGAGACTAGAGAGGATCTCCTGCGGTATATCCGCGAGGTCCTTCTCATTATCCTTCGGAAGCAGGACGGTACGCAAGCCCATTCGATGGGCGGCCAGGAGTTTTTCCTTGACGCCGCCGATGGGGAGCACCTTGCCCCGCAGAGTGATTTCGCCGGTCATGGTGACGTCCCGGCGAACCGGGATCCGCGTTAGCGCACTGACAATGGAGGTGCAGATGGTGATGCCGGCCGAGGGGCCGTCCTTGGGAATGGCGCCTTCGGGCACGTGCACGT
>DASRCZ010000120.1:0-10951 GCA_035652855.1 Candidatus Acidiferrum sp. | reverse complement strand
CATCAGGAAATCGGAGATGACCGGTCCCGGCGCTTCGCCGGCCGGAGCCGCGAACGCCTCGCGAATGCGGCGCTGCCGCTCAATCAAGAAGTACATCTGCGCGCGAAACGCCGCGCCGCTTTTGGCATTGTAGAAATCGGTGAGGAAGGGATTATCGTCGCAATCGTAGATGCGCCGTGCATGGAGCCGCTCGGCAAGGATTCGCGCAAGCGTGGTTTTGCCCACGCGGAGCGGCCCTTCGAGCACGATAAAACGCGGTGGCTGCGGAGCCCGTTGAGGAATGCGGGCGCGCTTGGCAGAAGAGGATTCGTGGGCTGCCATTCTGGTAGGCGGCCGGGGCGCGGCCAGCGGGCGAGATTATAGCACCGGCTGCAAGCGGCGGTGTCCCTGAGACGGAGGACCCTTCGAAGTACCTGATGCAGCTTCGTCGCCGAGGCGCGGATTGCGGCGCGTGTCTGTTGCGACACGCTTTCGAGGCTTTTGGGAAGCGGAAACAACAAGTGACCCCGGAGATGAATTGCGGAGAATGGCAACGAACTTTCACAAATAGGGAAGAACTTTCGCTCTTTTGCCGCCTGCCATGGCGCGGAAACAACGTCAATCCACCGTAGTACTCTGGTTTCCCTGGGCTTAGAACCCGTCTGCTAGAGCGAAGTACCATTAAAAATGGGGCCAATGGGCCAGTGCGACTGTCCTTTGGTTCAGATAAAGTTCAGGCGTGGCGAGTGGGGACCGAAGTGCAGCATAAGTACAGGTTCGCGACACAACTGAGGTGAACTATGACGCTTGCAGCGCTCGTGCTGCTGTTGGCCGTTCCACAGAGTGGGCCCGTCCCGCAAACCGGTGATGCTCAGAAGGCTGCAACATCGGCAGTTTCCACCGATACGTCATCCGCGGACGATTCCAGCGCGAAACCCGCTTCTGCAACAGCGCCGGCCAGCGTTTCCGATACGCCGGTGGTCCCCGCAGCCACGAACGAGTCGCTTTCCGCGAGCAACCTGCTCCCCTCAGTGCCCGAGCCGAAGGCTGCTCCTTCTGCCGCCGCAGGTGTGCCTGCGGCGTTCCCCGTGGCGCCGGTAAAAGCGCCGGTGGCTGTCTATTCCGAAACTCCGGCGCAGCGTAAGGTGTGGTACACGCTGGCGATTGTGGGACACAGCGCAGCCGCGTTTGACGCCTGGTCCACCCGGCGCGCGATCTCGGGCGGGTACGGAACGGAAGCGAATCCGCTCCTTCGGCCCTTCGCTCATTCGGGCGCGCTGTACGTGGCGACGCAAGTCAGCCCCGCGCTGATGGACTTCCTCGGCAAGCGGATGATGACGAGCCGCCACGGGATGTTCCGCAAACTATGGTGGCTGCCGCAAACGGCTGGCGCGGGCCTTTCGTTCGCCGCCGGCTCGCACAACGTCGCGCTCACCCAATAGCGGCGTTCCGCCTGTAGCAAGACAACTAGCGAAATACCCAACTTGCAGCGCTGCCGCGAGCTGCTTCTTGGAAAGCAGGAAATTTCTGAGAACCGCAGCCAGTTTTTCGGCGAGACGGCCCGTCTTGGCCACGGATCCCCGCCGCCTGTAGATACCCCTCCGGGATCCCCTGCTTCCGGACGCCGGCGCTGCAAACGACCACCAGGGTGATGCTCGGAAGATTCAGCAGACGACACGCTTTCCAAATCCGAGTCACGGCTGAGGCGGCGGCGTCCCTGGGGCTGTCGCAGCTATCGTCTTGGTGGGCGCGGCAGGCGAGGGTGTCACGGACTTCTCGCGCGGAGCGGCTGGTTCATCCTCTGTCGGTGCGGTGTCGGGTGTGTCCACTTGGACGTGATGTTCCGCGGCCTGTTCTTCCAACGGCACGACATTTGGAAAATCCAGGACGGGCATGCCCGCCAGCGCGCTTTGCATGAACTCGATCCAGATGGGCAGGGCCGCCCGCGCTCCCGTCTCTTTTTTGCCGAGCGAAATCTGTTTGTCATCAAAGCCGACCCAGACGCCCGCCGTGATCTGCGGCGTGAATCCCACGAACCACGCATCCGTGTAGTCCTGTGTCGTGCCGGTCTTTCCTCCTGCAGGGCGCTTCAGCACCTTCGCTTGGACTCCCGTCCCGAACTGGATGACTTCCTCGAGCATCGCCGTCATTGTCCGTGCGGTTTCCGGCGAAATGACGTCGTGCACCTCAGGGCGTGCTTCTTCGAGCAACGCGCCGTCGTAGCTCGCCACGCGGCGAATCATGTGCGGATCAATGCGAATCCCGTCATCCGGAAACACGGTGAATGCCGAGACGTGCTCGAGCAGTTGCATGTCGGCGGCGCCGAGCGCCAGCGGCAGATACGGCGGCAGCGGCGTCGTGATGCCGAATCGCCGGGCCATATCCACCACGCTGTTGATGCCCACTTTTTCCGCCAGCTTCACCGCAGGCACGTTGCGGGACCCGGCAAGCGCGCGCCGCAGCGTAATCGTGCCCTCAAATTTCTCGTCGTAGTTGTGCGGCGAATACGGCTTTCCTCCGCTGATGGTTGTGAAGGGCGTATCCACAATCGTGTCAAAGGGCGAGGCGCCCTTCTCGACGGCGTCCGCATAGACATAAACCTTGAACGAGCTCCCCACCTGCCGCAAAGCCTGAGTCGCGCGATTGAACTTCGAGTCCTCGAAGCTGTAGCCGCCGACCATCGCCTTGATCTCACCGGTTGCGTTGTCAATGGCCACCATCGCGCCCTGCGGCCCGCACTGCTGTTCCAGTTGAACGCGCGCCGTGCCGTCCCGCAGTTCCTGGATCGAAAACTGCGCCAGGTCGCCCGCTTTCAAGAGCTCGGTTGGCTTTTTCCGCCCGGTCCAGGCAAAATCCTGCGGAGAGAGAATGGCGCGATATGGACCAATCTTGATCAAAGCGCTCTTGTCATCCGCCTGCATGACCAGCCCGGTAACGTAACCGCCCTTCTCGATGGCGTGGCGCCAGTCGTCATCCTCATACGTCTCGAGCTTGCCAAGGTTGTCGCGCAGAATGTTCGGCAGGTTCCCGCGCCAGCCGTGGCGCCGCTCGTATGCGTGCAATCCATCGCGAATTGCCTGATTCGCCGCGCGCTGCATGGCGATGTTCAGCGTGGTGTAGACCCGGAGCCCGCCTTCATGCACGGCTTCGCTTCCGTACGTTGATTCCAGGTGCTTCCGAATCTCCTCGAAAAAGTAGGGCGCCAGGTCATTCCGCGGATATTGAACGTGCAGGCCAAGCGGCGTTTTTTTTGCCGCTTCTTCTTCCGCCGGGGTGATTTTGCCCTCTTCCTCCATGCGGTGCAGCACCAGATTCCGGCGTGCCAGCGCGCGTTGCGGGTCCGTCAACGGCGAATAAATCGGCCCGCGAATCATTCCGGCCAGCAGCGCGGCTTCCTGCAGTTTCAGGTCCGTTACCGGCTTCCCGAAATAGAACTGCGCCGCCGCCGCGAATCCGTAATTTCCGTGCGCCAGGTACACCTGATTCGCATACATCGTGAAAATCTGGGGCTTCGTGTAGAGCCTCTCGATCTGCAGAGCCAGCAGCATCTCCTGCATCTTGCGCCGGAAGCTGCGATCGCTGCGGTCGAGGAAGAGATTTCCCGCGAGCTGCATGGTGATCGTGCTCGCCCCTTCCGCGCGGCGATGCTTCAAAATGTTTCGATACGCTGCTCCGGCAATCCGCGGAAAATCGATGCCCCAGTGATCTTCAAAATGCTGGTCCTCGATTGCCGTTACTGCGTTGTACAGCACTCTGGGACACTGCTCATAGGTCATCAGGATTCGGCGCTGCAGCGCGAAGCTGCCCACCAATTGCCCATCGTCCGCGTAAATCTCGGTAACCACGGTCGGACGATAGGTCTCGAGCGCGCGAATTTCCGGCAGATCGCTCGCGTAGACAAACAGCAGGCCGGCTCCCGCCCCCAGCGCGATGGAACACAGCAGCAGGAATGCCAGCGCCACGCGGTCGATCAACTTCCACCCGCGCAGACGCAGCGTGATCGGAGGCAAACTCAACATGAAAGAACGAGTTTATCGCAGCAAACCAACTCGGGGACCCAGCTCGCGCACACCGGTTTCCACTCCCAAACCCGCCGTTCTACAAACGCTCGTAATACTGCTCGCCCGCGCAGCCGCGGCACAGCATCCGCCCGCCGCGCAGCACCTCTCGCTTGAAATTGATCCCCTCGCCGCATTCTTCGCAAACCACCCGCGGCCCCTTGAATCCCGGCAAGTCTTCCGGAGCCAGTTTTACTCTTACGTTCGAGACCTCAAAGAGTTTTTCATCCGGCAGTTGCGCGTAGGCCCTCTGCTGTCCCGCTTCCTTTTCCAGTTCAGGGAACATTTCCCTGGCGCACTGCTTCGCGGATTCCTTCGCCGCGACCCGCACCGCGCGGCCGGTCTTCAGGTCCACAAAGGTCGCCGCCACTTTGCCCCAGTCCCGGAACTTCAAGGCGCGTTTCCCCAGCCGGCAGTTGGTCACCACGGCCACGGCATCCGTCACGCAGCGGTCAATCTCCACGTAGGTCACCAGCCGCTTTCGGTCTGTGACCGAGTCCTCGATCCCCAGCTTGCGCAAGCCGAGCATGGCCAGCCGCACACCAAGCACCTGCCCTGCGCAGAGATGCCCATGCGCCACTTCGGCAAGCCTGAGATATTCCTCGAAGGATTTCATAAGGCCCGGTCGCGCGGCTCTTAGGCAACCGCTTCCGTCTTCCTCGCCTCGCTCCAGGGATGCGGCTTCTTCGCTTCGATGAACGCGCACACCGTCATGCCAACGCCTAAAGCGGCGAAAGCGGCGTCCCGGAGAACCGTCCACCCTGTGAGTTTCTCCGGCGTTCCGAAGCAGCCGCAGTTGATGTCCATGTGCAGCAGGTATGCCCGCGTGACGGCGAACAGAAACACAAGCATCACCGCGCTGACTAGCCCGGCCCACAGCCGCAAGCCCCGCCCGATCAGCAGGAGCAAGCCCAGAGCGATTTCCACGAAAGGCAGCCCGTGAGCGAGGAGCGACGAAGCTGCCGGAGAAAGCAGTTGATAGGATTCCACCTGCGTCGCGAAGCTCGAGAGGTTCATCATGATCGAGAATTTCAGCACGAACCACGGCCAGAGATGCGTGTTCGGGAAAATCAGCTTCGCCACACCCGCGTAAACAAACACGCTCCCAAGCACCAGCCGCCCGGTCCAAATGACCGCGCGCCTTGCGTTCATTGGACTGGATTGCATCACGCTGGCATCCCTTCGTCTTCCGCTCGCTATTTCCCGGCGAGCAACTGATCCAAAAACTGTTTCAGAAATTCGTAACTGATCTGGCCGGCGTAAGGATACACCTGCCCCTTGGTGTAAAAAATCATAGTCGGCGTCTGGTTCACGTTGTGATAGCGGCCGAGTTCCATGTCCTTTTGAATGGCCGCATCCACCGAGCCGGATTTCACAAGCTCGCGCACTTTTTTCATCTCCGTCGCCGAGAGCACGCTGGCCACGGTTCCGTCCACATCCCCGGATTGCTCCCACTTATCCTGGGTCTGGAAGAGAATCTGCTCCACCTGTTCCACTTTGCCGATTTCCGCCGCCGCGCGCGCGTATTCCGCCGCCACTTTCGAGTAGGCGTGCATCTGGAGCGGAAAATCACGGTGAATCAGGTACACCTTTCCCGTGTTCACGTAGTTGTCCATCACCTGGCGATTTGTGTTCAGGTAGAGCGCTCTGCACGCGGGGCACTGAAAATCGCTGAAGACTTCCATAATCACCGGCGCGTTCTTCGACCCAAACGCCTTGTGGGGGTCGACGTCCGTGACTGGCCCGACCGTTAGCGCCGGAGTTGCCTGCGTCCAGGCCGCCAGGATCCCGCCTAAACCCAGAACCACCGCTCCTGCCAAAACTCGACGACGATTCACTGAAAACCTCCCAGAAACCGATCCACGATTGGGGGCGACCCCTCAGGTCCCTCGCCCGCCCGATTCTAACCCGGGAAGGCCGAAAAGCCGAATGGCCTGCATGCGGGTGGCTTCATCGGCCAGTAAACCCCGGCTTTGCAGTAGGATGCCGTCTGCTTGAGCAGGGCTGTTTCAAGGTCAATCGCGAGCTCTTTTGGTCTGACATATCTGTAAGTTACTGTATTTATAGTAGCTTATTTCAGTTCAAATAAAACTTGACAACACCTCACTCAATGTCTATAGTTCACTCGTGACGCGGTTTCCGGCCGTCCAGCGCCGCCCGTTTCTCTGTGGCATCGCACTTGTCAGCGGCAGCGATTTAATACCGGACCGGGTTTCAGCCAGTTTCAGGAGGAATCAGCGGTATGAGCAAGATTATTGGAATTGACCTGGGGACGACCAACTCCGTCGTTTCCGTCATGCAGGGCGGCGAGCCCGTCGTCATCCCCAACCAGGAGGGTTCCCGCACCACTCCGTCCGTCGTGGCCATCACGAAAACAGGCGAGCGCCTCGTGGGCCAAGTCGCCAAGCGTCAGGCGGTAACAAATCCCGAAAACACGGTGTATTCCATCAAGCGGTTCATGGGCCGCCGCTATGACGAAGTGCAGGACGAAATCAAGCGTGTTCCTTACAAGGTCGTGAAGGGCCCCCACGACGACGCGCGCATCGAAATTTCCGGCAAAACCTATAGCCCGCCCGAAATTTCCGCGATGATCTTGACGAAGCTCAAGAACGCCGCGGAAGACTTCCTTGGCGAAAAAGTCACCAAGGCCGTCATCACCGTTCCGGCTTACTTCAATGATGCGCAGCGCCAAGCCACCAAACAGGCCGGCGAGATCGCTGGTATGGAAGTAGTCCGCATCATCAACGAGCCGACCGCGGCTGCTCTCGCTTACGGCCTCGAGAAAAAGAGCGACGAGACCATCGCCGTGTACGACCTCGGCGGCGGCACGTTCGATATTTCCGTCCTCGAGGTCGGCAGTGGCGTCGTGGAAGTCAAATCCACTAACGGCGATACCCACCTCGGCGGTGACGATATCGACCAGCGCATCGTGGATTGGCTCATTGACGAATTCAAGAAAGAGCACAACATCGATCTCGGCAAGGACCGCATGGCGTTGCAACGCCTGAAGGAAGCTGCGGAAAAGGCCAAAATCGAGCTCTCGCAGCTTATGGAGACGGAAATCAACCTGCCCTTTATCACCGCTGGCCCTTCCGGTCCCATTCACATGCAGACCAAGCTGACGCGCATGCGCCTCGAGCAATTGATGAACGATTTGCTCGAACGCACCATGGGTCCGGTGAAGCAGGCTCTCGAGGACGCCAAGATGGCCCCGGCGAACATCCAGGAAGTTGTGCTCGTCGGCGGTTCGACGCGCATCCCCAAAGTGCAAGCGCTGGTCCGCAACTTCTTCTCCGGCAAAGAGCCGCACAAAGGCGTCAACCCCGATGAAGTCGTCGCCGTCGGCGCCGGCATTCAGGGCGCGGTGCTTGCGGGGGACGTGAAGGATATTTTGCTGCTTGACGTTACGCCGCTCTCTCTCGGTGTCGAGACGCTTGGCGGCGTGATGACCGTCCAAATTCCGCGAAACACGACCATTCCGACGCGCAAGGTCGAAACCTATTCGACGGCCGCCGACAATCAGCCCGGCGTGGAAATCCATGTGTTGCAGGGCGAGCGCAAATTCGCCAGCGACAACCGCTCCCTCGGCCGTTTCAAACTCGATGGTATTCCTCCCGCTCCGCGTGGCGTGCCGCAAATCGAAGTCGCTTTCGACATTGACGCCAACGGCATCCTCAACGTGAGCGCCAGGGACAAGGCCACCAACAAAGAGCAGAAAATCACGATCACGGCTTCCAGCGGACTCTCGAAAGAAGAGGCCGAGAAGATGCGCGCCGAAGCGGAAGCCCACAGCGAAGAGGACCGTCGCCGGATGGAAGAAGTCGAATCGCGCAATCGCCTCGACGGTATCGTCTATCAGGCCGAGAAGATGATCCGCGAGAATCGCGACAAGCTGCCCGAAGCCGAAGTGAAAACAGCCGAGCAGGCCATCGAAGACGCCAAGAAGGCCATGAACGAAGGCGGCTCCGCCCGCTTGCGCTCCGCGACGGAAACGATCGAGCGCTCCCTGCATAAACTCGCCGAAGTGCTCTATCAGGCGAATCAGGCTGCGGGCGCCCAGCAGCAAGCGGCGGGCGCAGGCGCGGGAGCGGGAACGCCGGGCGCTCAACAGGGCCAGGGCGGCAAGAAGCCCGGCGACGTCATCGACGCTGAATACGTGGACGTTGACGAAACCAAGCGGCCCAATTGAACAGGAAGTTCTCGAGTGGGAGCGGCTCGCAATGCCGTGCCGCTCCAGTTCTTTCCGGCGCGGCTATGCTTTCTGCGGATTTAGGATGCCTGAGCGGGCGTAGTGGCCAGTTTTTGAATTGGCCTGGGTTAAGGCTTGTCTCAGCAAGCGGGCGCGAAGGCGCTATCTGGCCCGCTTTGGGTTTTCAACTTTTGACTCTGAATTGCCTTTATGGCTACCACGACTAAACAGGACTACTACGACCTCCTTGGCGTCTCGCGCAAAGCCACTGCCAAGGACATTCGCACCGCCTTCCGCAAACTCGCGCGCAAGTACCACCCCGATCTGAATCCGGGCGACAAATCCGCCGAGGAAAAATTCAAGCAGCTTCAGGAAGCCTACGACGTTCTTTCCGACTCCAAGAAGCGCCAGATGTATGACCAATACGGCTTTTACGCCGATAATCTCCCGCCCGGCGGGCCCGGCGCTGGTGCCGGAACGCATTCGGGCGAATCTGGAGTCAATTTCGATTTCGAAGGCTTCGATTTTGGCGGCGCTGGAGGCACGGGCGGGGGCTCCAGCTTCCGCGATCTCTTCAGCCAGTTCTTCAATGTCGGCGGCCGCGGCCGAGCGACCGAGCCGGAAGTGGAACCCGGGGGCGATCTCGAATACCAGGTCGAAATCGATTTTTGGGACGCCGTGCGCGGCTCCGTCAAGAAAATGCAAATTACGCGCATGGACGCTTGCGAAGCCTGCCGCGGCACTGGCGCCGTCGGCACTCCGCACACCTGCCTGGTTTGCAACGGCTCCGGCACGATTCAGCAAGCCGCCGGCAAAATGCGTTTCAATGTCCCCTGTACTCGTTGCGGCGGCACCGGCAAAATCCGCACCGCTTGCAAAACTTGCGGCGGCGAAGGACGTATTCGACGCAATGAAACCATCGACGTCCGCATTCCGCCCGGCGTGGATAATGGCGCGCGCGTTCGCGTTCCCGGCAAGGGGAACTCCGGCACCCTGGGCGCGCCCGCGGGCGACTTGTATCTCCGCGTCGTTGTGCATGCGCACCCCGTTTTCGAGCGGCGAGGCAGCGATATCTACGTCAAGCTGCCCGTGACGGTCAGCGAAGCGACGCTGGGCGCGAAGGTCGAGGTCCCCACCATCGACGGCCGCTCCGTAGTTCGCATTCCGCCCTCGACCAGCTCCGGCCGCACGCTGCGCCTGCGCGAAAAAGGCGTGCCGAATCCTCGCACGGGCGCGCGCGGCGATGAGTACGTGGAAATCGAAATCATCGTACCGGAACCGACCGACGAACGCGTCCGCAACCTGATGAAGGAATTGGAGCATGTGGCGCCCGCCGATCCCCGCAAAGCGCTGTTCAGCAAAGCGGGTGTTTGACGGTCCGCCGATTTGAACGGAGAGATTGGCTTATGTCTCCGAAAGGAAAAAAACACGCCAGAGCCGGCTACATGATCAGCGCCGTGGCCGAGTTGTACAAGCTACACCCGCAAACCCTGCGGCTCTACGAGCGCGTTGGCCTTCTGAAGCCTTCCCGTTCGCAAGGCAATACGCGCCTCTACACCGACGCCGACCTCGAGCGACTCGATGTGATTCTGACTCTGGCTCGCGACATGGGTGTCAATCTTGCCGGAATCGAAATCATTCTCAACATGCGGGAAAAAATGATCGAGATGGAACACCAGATGAACGAGTTCGCTTCCGTCGTGCAACAGGAGCTTTCGCGCGTCGCGGCGCGCACGCAATCGCATAACTCCGGCCACGCCATCATCCGCGTCCCGTCGCGTCCCGCCCGCCGCGGCGCCTAACCTTTCCACTCCTTTCCACAAACGCGGAGCCTTGCGGTCCCGTGAGGGCGCTCGTATTCTGGCAGCCGCCAAATGCCTCTCGAAAATTGCCAGCTATGCCGCGGTTCCGGGTGGAAGGTGGTTCCGCGCCCCGACGGCGCGGGCCGCGTTGCCGTCGCTTGCGATTGCGGCATGGAAGAGCGCGCCTCTCGCGTGATGCTCCGCGCGCGCATTCCCAAACGCTACGAACACTGCGATTTCGAAAGCTACAGCACCGACGTCGGCGCCACGACCCGGCACGCCGCCTCACTCAAGAACGCGAAAATGCTGGCGCAGGCTTTCGTGCGCGATTATCCCGGCGCCGCGGAAAAAGGGTTGCTGCTGATGGGTCCTTCCGGCGTCGGCAAGACTCATCTCGCCGTTGCTTCGCTCAAGGAGCTTATTCGGCGCGGTCATCACTGCCTCTTCTGCGACTATCGCGAACTGCTCAAGGAAATTCAGGCCAGCTACAATCCGGCGAGCGAATCCACCGAGATGAGCATTCTCGATCCGGTTCGAACGGCGGAAGTTCTCGTGCTCGATGACCTTGGCGCGAGCAAGCCCTCCGCGTGGGTGCTCGATATCATCGGCCTGGTGCTCAACGCGCGTTACAACGAACGCCGCGTGACCATCCTCACGACCAATTATCTCGATGAAGCGCAAGGCGCCGCGGAGCCGGTGAAGGGGCCGGGGGGCCAGCGCGTCGCCGTTCGTGAAGATACTCTTGCGGATCGTATCGGCGCACGCATGCGTTCGCGGCTTTACGAAATGTGCCGCACCGTTGAAGTGTTTGCCCCCGACTTTCGCCGCGAAGTCCGCCAAGCCGGCCGCTCAGGGGGCTGAATTGGTCAGCACGGGACCCCGGCCCGCCCGCAAGGGGCATTTGACAGCGCCGCCGCGGGGCC
>DASRCZ010000119.1:0-3866 GCA_035652855.1 Candidatus Acidiferrum sp. | reverse complement strand
ATGCGCGGGGTGCCGCTCCGGGTGGAACTGGGTCCGAAGGACGTGGCGAAGCAAGCGGTGGTGCTCGCGCGGCGTGACCGTCCGGGCAAAGAAGGAAAAATTAGCGCGGGCTTGGCGGATTTGCCGGCGACGGCGAAGCGGTTGCTCGGCGAAATTCAGCAGGCGCTGCACGACAGGGCGCTGGCGTTTCGCAAAGCACATACGCAGGACGCGCGGGACTACGAGGAACTGAAGCGCGCGGTCGAGACGGGATTTGCGTATTCGTATTGGTGCGGCAGCGCGGAGTGCGAAGCGAAGATCAAGGAAGAAACGCGGGCGACGATGCGCTGCATTCCGCTGGAACAGACCGGCGGCAGCGGCGTTTGCGTGAAGTGCGGGCAAGCGGCGCAAGAGCGGGCGATTTTCGCGCGGGCGTACTGACCGGGAGGGATGGCCCGGCCCAGCCTCGCAAGAGAAGCGGGAAGGGCTCCTCGCGGCAGACCCTGGCGCCCGCAAATGCGCCGGGAATGGCCAGAAGCAACAAGTTGCGTTGCAGGTGAGGAACACCTGTACCGCGTCAATCTCGACACACTTTGTGGCCGGTGCTAGCTTGGGTTATCCGACCAGGAGTTGCCGTTTTCGCAATCGGGGGAGCGAAACGGCGAGGGAGGAGCCCGGTGTATTCAAGGGGTAAGCAGAATCGCGCCACAGCCGTAAGCAGCGTCGCCGAACGCGGCGAAGGCAAGCTAAAAGCGGTCATTTACACCGCGATTTTTGTGATGGCCATTTATGCGGCCGTGAAGATTGTGCCGGCGTACGTTTCCGAATATCAATTGGTCGACAAGATGCAAGAACAAGCGCGGTTCGCCGTAGTGAACCGCTATAGTGAGGACCAGATTCGCGACAACATCTATCGCACGGTGCAGGACCTGGAGATTCCCGCGAAGCGCGAGGATATCAAGGTTGTGGCGACGACGGCAGCGGTCAAGGTTTCCTTGGACTATACGGTGCCGATTGACCTAATGGTTTATCGCTTTGATTTGCATTTCAGCCCCACGAGCGAGAACAAATCGATCCTCTGAATGGCGGCGGCGGACCGGGCGAGCGTGAAGGCAACTCTGCCGGCGGGATATCCGTCTTTCTAACTGTTCCGCAGTGCGAGAGAATAAGCCTTCAGCCCCGGGGAGCGGCGGTTTGCGCATACGCATTCAAAAAGGGTTTTTCACGTCGATTATCGGCCTGACGATTCTAGGCGCGCTTCTGGCGGCGGTGCTTGCCGGCGCGGGCGTCTTCGCTTTCTACTATTTCAAGTATTCGCGGATGATTGATGCCCGGCTCTCGGGGAATATTTTTCAGAATACAACGCAAATCTTTTCCGCGCCGGAGCACATTTCGGTGGGGCAGGCCTGGACTCCGGACGACTTGGCGGATTACCTGACGAGAGTGGGTTACCGGCCGGCAGCGGACCCCAACGCGCTCGGCGAGTATCGTTTGCAGGGAAACACGATTGATATTCGTCCCTCGAAGCTCTCGTATTTTGCCGGCGGGAACGCCATCTCTGTGCAATTCGGTGGAAATAGCATTCGCGCGATTCGCCCGCTGGGCGGCGGCGCGGCCATGAGCACGGCGGAAATCGAGCCGGAGCTGATCACCAACCTGTTCGATAGCGCGCGGGAGAAGCGGCGGCCGGTGCGCTACGATGATCTGCCGCCGGTGCTGGTGCACGCGATTCTCTCCGCCGAAGACAAGCGCTTCTTCGAGCACGGCGGATTTGATTTTGTGCGCATAGCAGGGGCCGCCTGGGCGGACCTGCGGCACAGCAGCCAGCACTACCAGGGCGCGAGCACCATCACGATGCAGGTGGCGCGGACGTTCTTCTTTTCGAACGAGCGGACGTGGCGGCGGAAGCTCGCCGAAGCGATGGTTTCGCTCGAACTCGAGAAGCGCTTCAGCAAGCAGGAAATCTTCGAGCTGTACGCGAACGAAGTGTATCTCGGCAATCGTGGAAGCTTCGGCATTCGCGGGTTTTCGGAAGCGAGCGTCGCATATTTCGGCAAGGACATGCGGGACCTCGACCTTGCCGAATGCGCGTTTCTGGCCGGCATCATCCGCGCGCCGAACTACTACTCCTCCTCGGACCGGCATCCCGAGCGTGCGGTGCAGGCGCGGGACCGCGTGCTCAATCAGATGCTCGAGAACAAGTACATCGAGGCGGCTGATTTGCAGGACGCGAAGCGCGAGAAGCTGACCCTGGTGCGGGCCGCGGCGACCGGCAGCGAAGCGCCGTACTTCGTGGACATGGTCAAGGACCACCTGCTGGACAAATACAACGAGACGCAGTTGCTGAGCGAGAACTACCGCGTTTACACGACACTCGACCCGGCATTGCAGCGGGCGGCGATCGCTGCGGTTAATACCGGCATGGTGGAAGTCGATAAGCTGCTGGCGAAACGCTACGAGAAATGGCGGAAGGAGATTGCCGCGAAGCATTCGAACGAGAGCGTGCCGCAAGTGCAGGTGGCCCTGGTGGCGCTGGACCCGCGCACCGGAGAAATCAAGGCGCTCGTCGGAGGGCGCGATTACGGCCAGAGCCAGCTGAATCACGCCATCGCGCGGCGGCAACCGGGGTCCGTTTTCAAGCCGTTCGTCTATGCAGCAGCGTTCGATAACGCGGTCGAGAACGTGCAACCGATCATTACGCCGGCGACGACCATCGTGGATGAGCCGACGACATTCGAGTTTGACGGCAAGGAATACACGCCGAACAACTACGGCGAAAAATTCATGGGGCAGGTGACGGTGCGCGACGCGCTGACCAATTCGCTGAACGTCGCCACGGTAAAAGTCGCCGAACTCATCGGTTACGGACGCGTAGTGCAGATCGCGCGGCAAATGGGGCTGGGGAATAATATTCAGGCGACTCCGGCGGTGGCGCTTGGAGCGTACGAAATGACGCCGGTGGACGTCGCCGCGGGTTACACGGCGTTCGCAACCCTGGGGACGCGCGCGGAGCCGGAGTTTCTGCACAGCGTGGTTGGGGCCGATGGGCAAGTGCTCGAGAAATTTTCGCCGCAAACGCACGTGGTGCTGGACGCTCGCGTGGCGTATCTCGTTGACAGCATCATGCAAGACGTTCTGAACCACGGCACGGGAGCCGCCGTGCGGGCGCACGGATTCGAATTGCCCGCCGCCGGGAAAACGGGCACGTCGCGCGATGGCTGGTTCGCGGGCTTCACTTCCAACTTGGTATGCGTGATTTGGATTGGTTTCGATGATAACCGCGATCTTGGTCTCACCGGCGGGGCAAGCGCCGCTCCAATGTGGGCGGATTTCATGACGCGCGCGACCGCGCTGCCTGCCTACCGCGAAGCAAAGGATTTGACGGCGCCGGAAGGCGTGCAGTCGGTGGTCATCGACCCGGAATCCCTCGAGCTGGCCACGCCAAACTGCCCGAACACGCGCTCGGAGGTATACGTGAGTGGTTCCGCGCCGACGGAGTATTGCGAGCTTCATGGCGGGCACGGCGTTCTGGCACAGACCGGTTCTTTTCTCTCTCATGTGTTCGGCGGGGGAGACCCGAAGCCTCCGGAGACACAGATTGGCGCGGACGGCAAGCCGGTCATTCTGCCAACCCGGCCGAATCCACCGGGTGGAGAGTTGAAAGCTCCTGGCGACGGCGCGACCCCTGCCACCCAGCCGGCGGAAAAGAAAAAGAACCCCTTGCTCAAGATTTTTGGTATCTTTGGGGGCAAGAAGAAGGATCCGGATAAGGCCAAGCCGAATCCGGACAAAGGGGACTCGCCATGAATCGAACCTCGGTGGCGCTTCCAGGTGTATTTCTCCTCGCGTTTGCTATTCCCTTGGCAGGACAATCGTTTGACGGCAGC
>DASRCZ010000118.1:0-12047 GCA_035652855.1 Candidatus Acidiferrum sp. | reverse complement strand
GCCGTGAATGAGATCCACTCCATTGCGCTTGAGTTGATTTTGGATCACGCCGACTTCATTCTCGACGACGTGCTGCACGCGGAAGCTCAGGTCCGCCATGGTGATGGTGTCTTTTCCGTTGTAATTCGAGCCGTAAAAGTTTTTGTCGTAAAAACCGGAGAGGTGCAGCACCGCTTCGCGCATGGTCTTGCTCGGGATGGTGCCGGTGTTGATGCAAACGCCTCCAAGACAAGACTGCTTTTCAATGATGCCGACTCGCTTGCCGGCCTTGGCTCCCTGGATCGCGGCGCGCTGTCCGCCCGGACCTGAGCCAATCACGATCATGTCATACGGCTGCATTCGCGGTGTCCTGCGTGTCCGGCTGGCCCAAGAGGCCGCGAAGGGGTGATGGTCACGCGCTAGGAGTATAAACGAGGAACAGCCCGAGAATTTGCGGTCGTGTGGCGCCGTTTCTATTCGTCGCTTGGGAGTGACGCTCCGCAGCGGGCGGCAAGATGCTATGCTCACCGGGCGCTTTTTTAGGGTGATTTCTTGCTGCGATGCAATGCGTATTTCCTCGGCGCTGCGCTTGGCTGCATCGGCATTTTGGGCGCTTGGCGTTGCGCGGGCGCCGGCGCGGCAATGCAAGACTCGGCGGATTACCGGCTGGCCAGCATCGTCAAGCCGCGGGAACCAGGCTTTGCGGTGCTGGTGCGCCTGAACGGCCGTACAGCGCTTGAAAAGACGTTCGGCGTGCGCGACTTGCGCACGAACGCGAAGATAACGGCTGCGACGAACTTCCGGCTAGCCTCGTTCACCAAACAATTCACGTCCATGGCCGTAATGCTGCTGGCGCATGATGGCAAGCTGCGGTACGACGAATCGCTGACCGAGATCTTCCCGGAATTCCCTGCCTATGGCCGCGCAATCACCGTTCGACATCTGCTGCAGCACACCTCCGGACTTCCCGATTACGAGGAGCTGATGGACGCCGAGGAGAAAAGTCGCGGTCCTGTCTGGTCGCCGGAACACCAGATTCAAGACGCCGAAGTGCTCGGCCTGCTCGAGAAGCAAACAGCGGGAAAGTTCGCCGCTGGCGCAAGCTGGTCCTACAGCAACTCCGGCTATGTCGTGCTCGGGCTGATCGTGGCGAAGGTATCGGGGATGCCGTTTCGGGATTTTCTTGCGACGCGCATTTTTCAACCGCTGCATATGGGTGGAACTGTCGTTTTTCAGAAGGCGAACAATGAAGTTGCGAATCGTGCTTACGGACACTCGAGGCGCGGCGAATCGTTCATCGAAACAGACCAAAGCGCGACTTCCGCGACGCTCGGCGATGGCGGCATCTACTCGAATCTCGCGGACCTTGCGAAATGGGATGACGCGCTGCGAAATCATACCCTGTTGAGCGCCGCGGAGATGGCGCCCGCTCTGGTACCGGCCAAGTTGGACGACGGCACCCCGCCGCGCTGGCCCGCCGAGTCCGGGGACGACAATCTGCACCCCGGTCAGCCCGTTGCGTACGGTTACGGCTGGTTCCTCGATCCGTACGTCGCACCCGGGAAATCCCCCGCGCGCGGGTATCCGCGAATGTGGCACTACGGCAGCACCATGGGTTTCCGCACGTACATTGAGCGCTTCACGGACCAGCCGCTAACCGTGGTGGTGCTCTGCAACCGCACGGACCTTGACCCGGAGGAATTGGCGCAGGGCGTGACGAGAGTTTATGGTTTCCCGCACTGATTCACGCGATCAGCCGTTTATGTCGCTCCGAGTTTTCCCGAATCCGTTCAGCACACCATCCCTGGGAAAGCGCGCCCGCGGTTCGAGCGAGCAGTACTCGGATGGCATCGAGCGAGTTCGCCGCAACCCTTGCGGCTTCCTCCTTACGACAGACCGGCCAGTTTGCCGAGGCCTTTCATTTTGGCTCGAGCTGCCATTGCCCCGTACTGCTTCATCATCTGCCGCATTTGGAGGTATTGTTTGAGAACCTGATTGACGTCCTGGACGGAAGTGCCGCTGCCCTTGGCGATGCGCTTGCGCCGCTTGCCGTCGATTACGTTGTGGTTCTGGCGCTCCTGGCGGGTCATCGAATTGATGATGGCTTCCACCTGCTTCAGCTTGCTTTCATCGACTTTTGCGTCTTTCGGGAGATTTTGCAGCGGGCCGACTTTCGGGAGCATGTCCACCAATTGTTCGAGCGGGCCCATCTTGCGGATTTGCTTTAGCTGATCGCGGAAATCCTCGAGTGTGAATTCTTCCTTGCGCAGCTTGCGTTCGAGTTCGAGCGCGGCTTTGCGGTCAACGGCCTGCTCGGCGCGTTCGATGAGCGACATGATGTCGCCCATGCCCAGCACGCGCGAAACGATGCGCTCCGGGTAGAAGCCTTCGAGCGCGTCGTACTTTTCGCCGAGGCCCACGAACTTGACCGGCGCGCCGGTGACCTTGCCAATGGAAAGCGCCGCGCCCCCGCGCGCATCGCCATCGAGCTTGGTCAAAATCACGCCCGTAAGGCCCAACTGCTTGTGGAATTCTCCAGCCGAGCGCACCGCATCTTGTCCAATCATCGAATCGGCGATGAACAGAATCTCGCTCGGCTGCAATTCCTTCTTGAGCATGCGCAGCTCGTTCATCAGCTCTTCGTCAATGTGCAGCCGGCCCGCCGTATCCACAAGGATGACGTCGCTTGCGGAAAGCTTTGCTTCCTTGATTGCGCCGCGAACAATTTCCAGCGGCTGGTCTGTTCCTTTCCCCGGCCAGAGAGCAGTGCCGACGGCTTTGGCCACTTGCGCGAGCTGTTCGCGCGCCGCTGGACGGTAGACGTCCGTCGAGACAACGATTGGGCGGTGGCCGTGCCCGGACAGCCATTTCGCGAGCTTGCCGGTTGTAGTGGTCTTGCCAGAACCTTGCAGGCCAACGATCATCCACACCGACGGCGGCTTCGACGCAAAGAGCGGCTTGGCGTGCTTGCCGAGCAGGACGAGCAGTTCGTCCCGCACGATTTTGACGACTTGCTGGTCCGGCGAAAGCTGAAGCATCACTTCGCTGCCCAGGGCCTTTGCGCGAATACTAGCCAGCAGCTCATCCACGACGCCGACGGCGACATCGCCTTCGAGCAAAGCCTCGCGAATCTCCGCTAGGGCCGCGTCCAGGTGCTCTTCCGTGAGCTTCCCCTGACCACGCAGATTCTTGAATGTCCGTTGGAGTTTTTCCGTCAGGTTCTCAAACATTTCCCCGTCTCAGACCCGCAATGTCCCGTACGCTCAATTTCTTATTCTACCAGCGCCGGTGTTTCCGCGCTGTACCGGGTATCACGTTTTGTCGGGCTGGTCTCGCTCACGTCACTGCCCTGGGAGCGCCGTGCCAAGTCTCCCGTCAATCAAAGGCGGTGACCGTGCATGCTGCCTGAACCAGCCGGAAGCTTTCCTGCTTTCGATCAGGCCTGCCGGGGGTCACTTCCGGAAGGAATACGTCCAGCTAACGCTCACGTAGGATTTCAGCGGCACTCCGACCGGGCACTCGACCGTGCACGTTCCGCCAACGAAGGGAACCGTTTCGGTGGTTTGTCCCGTGTACCCTCTCGCGAGCAGGAAATTCACGCCGAGCACCATGCGGCTTTCCCGGAACGGCCGCGCCACTGCTCCCCGCAGTTCCCGCACGGGGACACCGGTGAAGCCATCGCCCAGCGGCTTGGCACGGACGTATTCCGCTTCGGCGCGAGCCTGCAATCCGAGCGGTAAATGATTCGCCGACCCGACAACGTCCCAAATCATCCGCGGCGCCTCCGGAATCGGCGCGCCCGTCAGCGTGTCTCGCGAATCCGCCTGTGCATAGGACGCATAAAGCGCGCCATGCGAGAAATTTCGCTGAGCCGAAACGACGATCACGCGGTTGTAGGACGGACCGACGGCGAGCTGCAGGCCGGTATCAGGATCAATCTTCGCCAGCTCTTGCGCGTTGCTGGCGCGTTTCAGCGTCAGGCCAAATTCGATCTGTTTCAGCGTCTCGGAAATGCGCAACTGGTAGAGCCGCGAGGGCGCCAGCAAAGTCGGTTCACCGTTTCCCGTGCCGATGCGCGGATCTTCCGTGTGGAACGCTTCTCCATAGCTGAAGGCCACCGTGGGCGCGGCCGTTCCCGGCAACGGGATGAAGGTCAGCGTCGCTTTCGGGAGCGTCAGCGTCGCGAGCCGGTCAAAGGAATGCGCCGCGTTCATCTTGTCCACGTTCTTCATCCACACTTGTTCTTGCCGAACGCCCGCGTCGTAGTGAAGATGCCGGCCGAGAACTCCATCCGCGGACGCGAAAGGTTCGGCGAAGGAAAGCGTCAGGTCGTTGCTCGTCACGGGCGTGAACTGGCCGGCGCCATCCAGACGTTTGAGGCCGAGATCGTATGGCAACTCGATTCGCAAATCCAACCCTGCCTCGACTACCAGCCACGGCCGAAAGCTCCAGAGGCAGAGTGCTTCTCCGCCCGCAACGTTACGCGATTCGCTTTGCTGAATGAGCCCGTCGCCGAAATTCGAACGCAACGTCAGGGCGTAGTTCCGGTAAAGGCCAGAAAAGCTCAGCTGGCTCTTGTCGCCGAATTTCCAGGTGTCCGTTGCTATCAGAAGGAACGTGCGGGTTCGGTCGAGCTGGCGGTCGTCTAAAGTGTCGCCTGGCACCTGAACTCCGATCGGAATGAGCCCGGGAACGAAGGAGAACCCGTAGTAGCCGATTCCCAGCAAGGTGATCTCGTGGCGTCCCTTTTCGATTTGTTGGTATCCGTTGAGCTTGTACTGTTGGCGGTGTTCGGGGCGCCGCAGAAAGCCATTGCCGTAAGAGACTTCCGCGGCAAGCCATGCGTTTGCGTTCGGACTTGCTGGGCTCCAGCCGGACGTCAGGTCCAGATCGCGATAGTCTCCGGTGAGTTGCACAAAATCCGCGAGCCGGTCGCGCGGTGTGTAGCTTGCGGCCAGGTCCACCGAATGATTCCCCTGGCGCACGTTGAAAGCCCCTCCATCGATTGCGACGCTTTGTATTGTCGCCGGAATCAGAACATTCGGGTCCGCGTAACCGTTCCCGTGGGCGTTGGCCGGCAGATTGTTCTGGGCGAGATAGCCGCCGACAGCGAAATACTGCGCAATGGGCTCCCCGTGATCACCGGCAACGCCAGGAGCAAAGTATTGCGGAGCTTTGATGCCTCCCGAAGCGGTTTCCACCGGCAATCCGGGGATGGAAATCGGCGCGCCGGGCCGGCCGGGGTTGGCATCGAGCGCTTGCTCGTGAACGACCACTCGCTGTGTGGGGTCCGGAGCCAGCGCCGTTGGTGCGCCGCCCTCCACCGTGATGGACTGCGTCACCTCCGCCAATTGCTGGAATGCGAGTTGAAGCTCCCTCCTCTCGCCGTTACCGAGAGCAATTTTCAGGCTGAGTTTCACGAAGGCCGCGGCCTCGGCAGTGATCAGGTAGTGGCCGGGAGGCAAGCCGCTCAAGGCAAACTTCCCCTGCTCGTCGGTCCTCGCTTCGCGAACCGCGGAGTTTGTCTCGCCTTTGGCGCGCACAGTTGCTCCGAAAACCGGCACGCCCTGCGGATCGACGAGCTTTCCCGAAATCTCGCTATGCACCGCCTGGGCAGGCGCCGCAGCGGCCACTGGGGTTAGGGTTAGCAAGCAGCCGAGAACGGTCGCCAGCCACAACGCTCGGCGGAGGGTTGTGGCACATCCCAAACTCATCGTGTCGCTACCCCGCACACCTTTAGACAAGTCCTTGAGCCGATTTGATTCCGATGAACTGGTCGCATGGCATCCGCATCAAATGACAAACGGAGCCTTGGATTTATGCCCTGTGCGCAGATCTGCCATATCATCCAAGCAAACAAAAAGGCGGGAGCCTAGGGACTCCCGCCAGTCTAGCTGTTTCCGTGGACTACCGCCCCGGAGTTTGGGGCAGACACTTGCGGCCAACACGCGAGTTTTGCGTATTATGCCAGTTCTGCGCCGGTTTTGTCATCTTGCTCAAGCAGCGTGGGCAGGGAGCACGCCATCCTAGAAACGCGGGGGTTGGCCTGGCGTTCGCCGCGCACAGCGAACATGCTAGGCTAAACGGCTGCTTCACCCAGAGCATGCTTCGGATTCCTTTTTTCACGCGAGGGCTGAAATTCGCGGCGCGGCTGCCGGTGCTTGCGCTGCCGGCCGCATTGATCTGGGTGTGCGGCGCGCCGGCGGCACGGGGGCAGCAGGCGCGGCTGCCTTCGGCTAAGGGCGGCATCGCGGAACTCTCCTCGAGCGGGCCGCAGAAACGGGCAGGCAATCTCTTTATCGCCGAGGGCGATGTGCGGATTCGCTACGGAGCGACGGAGCTTCGCGCAGACCGCGTCGAATACAACGACAGAACGTCGGAAGCGGCGGCGGCGGGTCATGTGGTGTACGAGTTCGAGAACGAGCACGTGGAAGCGGACGAAGCGCACTATAACCTCGGCACGGGACGCGGCCGGTTTCTGCGCGTGCGCGGCACGATTCGTATCGTGCGCCGGCCGAATCCGGCGATTCTGATTTCGCAGAACCCGCTGTATTTCGAGGCGCGGGAAGTGCGGCGCGAGTCGAGCGACGTCTACCTGATCGATCAGGCGTGGATTACCATCTGCGACCCCGAGCATCCGCGCTGGCAGTTTTTTGCCGAGCACGCGCGCATTCGCGTGGATAAATCGGTGGCGCTGGTTAACGCGAACTTCCGGCTCATTCATGTGCCGCTGGTCTGGCTTCCGTACGCGACCACACCGGCGGGGCAAAAGGTGCGGCAGTCCGGGTTTCTGATCCCCGACGTGGGCGACAGTTCACAAAAGGGATTTATTTTCGGAGACGCATTCTATTGGGCGCCGAAGCCTTGGATGGATGCGACGCTCGGCGCGCAGTACATGAGCAAGCGGGGTGCGAGCGAGCGGGGTGTGCTCCGGGCGAAGCCGTTTGAAGAGACGAATATCGAGTACAACTATTTTGGAGTGGATGACCGCGGGCTGGTAAATTCCGCGGGAGTGCGGCAGCCGCAAGGAGGCGAGGAGCAGCGGCTGCAGATTCAATCGAAGCTGCCGGACGGCTGGCGCTTCGTTACGGACTACAACCAGTTGTCGTCGCTGACCTTCCGGCTGGCGTTTTCCGGCACGTTCGGAGAGGCAATCAATGCCGAAGTGCCAAGCGCGGCCTTTTTGACGAAGAATTTCAGCGGATTCAGCTTCAATCTCGCGGCGTTGAGCGACAAAAACTTTCTGACCATCAATCCGCAGACGACAGTTGTGCTGCGAAACATGCCATCGGCGCGCTTCAGCTCGGTCGAGCAAAGTCCGTGGCGAAGGGCGCCTCTGTATTTCTCGTTCGATTCGTTCGCGGAGGCGGAGCACCGGGCCGACCCGCAAATCAACACGCCGCTGCTGGTTTCCGCGACGGAGATCGCGCCGAAAGCAACGCTGCCGCTGCATTTCGGGGATTGGCTGGGAGTGACAGGCTCGGCGGCGTTTCGAACCACGCGTTACGGCTATTCCCTGGATAATTCCGGGCCGTTTCCGGTCGTGGTGGCGCAGCCGATCACCAGGAATACGGGCGAATTCGCCATCGAGTTGCGGCCGCCGGCGCTGGAGCGGTTTTTTGAGCGGCCCGCGAGCGGAGAGAAGAAGGCCAGGCGGTACAAACACACTATCGAGCCGGAAGTGACCTATCGCTTCGTGACCGGCGTGAACAATTTCGCGAACTTTATTCGCTTCGATGCAAACGCGACGCTTACCGACACGAACGAAGTGGAATACGGAGTGGTCCAGCGGCTCTTTGTGAAGGATGGCGACGAGCAGCCGAATCAGGTGGCGTCATGGAGCGTGCTGCAGAAGCACTTTTTTGATCCGACGTTCGGGGGCGCGGTGATACCGGGGCAGCGAAACGTATTCCAGACAACCACCGCCCTGACTCCGTTTGCGTTTGTGGACGGCCCGGTGCACTGGTCGCCGATTGTGAGCGACTTCAAAGTTACGCCGGGTGGACCGTACGATTTCGAGCAGATCCTGGAATACGACCCGAACTTGGAGAAGATTTCCGCGATTGGCGCGCTGGTGAAGGTGAGGCCGTACAAGGAATTTTTCGCCACGGTAGCCGATTTCCGGCTGCAGGCGAATCCGGTGTTGCAGCCGCTTTCGAATCAGATACGTGCATTGGTCGGCTACGGAAACGAAACGCGCAAGGGCTTTAATGTCACGGGAGGGATGAGCTTCGACATCCTGAACAACACTCTGCTGAGCCAGCTGGTACAGGTGAGCTACAACGGCGGATGCTGCGGATTGGCTGTGGGGTATCAGCGATTGGCACTGGGGCCGGTGCGCAACGAGAATCAGTTCCGCGTGGCGCTGATTATCGCGAACATCGGGACCTTTGGAAACCTGCGGCACCCCGAGCGAATTTTCTGAGGGCGAACCGAGGCTGGCGAAATGAACTCACGACAAAGCGCAGCGGCAAGGCACGGAGAGGATGGAGATTTGGCGTTTGCGCCGATTCGGGAAATTGGCGCGCTCTTCCGGAAGCGCAGGCTCTCTCCCTTCGAGTTGACAAAACTGATGCTCGAGCGAATCGAGCGGCTCAATCCGAAGCTGAACGCCTTTCTGACGGTGAGCGAAGAGCAGGCGCTCGCGCAAGCGAAACGAGCAGAGGGTGAGCTGCTTGGCCGGCGCAGTAAAAAGCGGGATCGCGGGCCGCTGCACGGAATCCCCATTTCGCTGAAGGACAATATCTACACGAAAGGCTTGCGCACCACGGGAGGCTCGGCGGTTTTACGGGATTTTGTGCCGCTGCGAGACGCGACAATCGTCCGGCAACTGCGGGAAGCCGGGGCGGTTTTGCTGGGCAAGACGAACCTGCACGAATTTGCCTACGGCGTGACCACGAACAATCCGCACTTCGGGCCGTCGCGGAATCCCTGGGACTTGGAACGGATTCCGGGCGGCTCGAGCGGAGGCTCGGCGGCGGCGGTGGCGGCGGGGCTCTGCTACGGAAGCATCGGGACGGATACCGGCGGTTCGGTTCGAATTCCGGCGTCGCTCTGTGGAGTAGTGGGGCTGAAGCCAACGCTTGGGCTGGCGAGCGTGGACGGAGTGATACCGCTTTCGCCGACGCTCGATTGTGTAGGGCCCTTCGGGCGGAGCGCAGCGGATGCGGCGCTGCTGGGCGACGCGCTTTTCGTGCGCGGGCGAGGCGAGCCCTCGTTGCAAGCGAGCGTGGGCAAACGCCGCAGAGACGGCCTGCGGCTCGGCGTGCCGAGAGAGTTTTTCTACGATGTGCTTTCTCCGGAGGTGAAATGTGCGATTGACGCGACGCTAAGGTCGCTGCAGGAATCCGGCGCGCGCTTTGTGGAGGTCTCGCTGCCTTCGCTCGCGGAATCCGAGGACGCCGGGAACCAAATCGCGTGGCCCGAAGCGACGCACGTCCACGAGCAAGCCGGATGGTTTCCGGCGCGCGCGGCGGAATACAGCGAGGAGGTGCGATCGAGGCTCGAGGCGGGGACGAAGGTGCCGGCGACAACCTATTTGCGGGCGCTCGAGATGCGCGAGAAGTTCATCCGGCAGCTCCATCTGGCGCTGGCGGCTGCGAAAGTGGACGCACTGGTTGTTCCCACGACGCCGATTGCGGCGCCGTTGATTGGCGAAGAGAAGACCGCGATCGGGAACGCGAGCTATCCGACGCGCGCGTTGCTGCTACGACTCAACCGCCCGGCGAACCTCGCGGGAGTGCCGGCGATTTCCGTTCCCTGCGGGGCTACGGAGAGCGGGTTGCCGGTGGGATTGCAGTTCATCGGAGCCGCCAGCAGCGAGGCGGTTCTCGTGCAGCTCGCGGCGCGAATCGAGGGGATGCGAGGGAGCATGGCGCGGGCGCCGATCAGCGCGTGAGTATTGGAGTGGAGTTCTGGCGGCTCCCCGGCGCATGAGCCAGGCACCGGCGAGATAGCCCAGTGTGCCGGTAACGATGCCGGCGAAAACATCCGCCACGTAGTGATAGCGTCCCCAAATGGTGGAGACGCACATGCAGGCCGCGAAGGGGAGCAATACCCAGAAAAGCCAGCGTCGGTGGCGCCACGCGCCCCAAAGCGCAGCGACCGAGCCAGCTACATGCTCGGAGGGAAACGCGGCGCCACGCACGCGTCCGTAGTGCTCGATAAAGTTAATCGTGGCGGTGAAGGGGCCGCCCTGCAACTGGCCGTGCCACCAGCCGGCCATGGCAAACCAAGGGCTCTCGATGGGGAAGAAGATGGCGATGAGATAGCCAAAGCTGTAGGCCACCATGGAATACGTCATGACGGACCAGTAGGCGCGCCAATCGCGACGATAGTAGAGGACGCCACCGACGATGAGCAGATAAGTAAAGTAGGTTAGATAGACGAGCTGGAAGAAGTCGTTGCGTGCTGGAGTGGCCAGATGCTCGAGCCAAACGGAAGGATGCACCCCGAAGAGCCAATGGTCGAAAGCAATGAGCTTCGCGTCTTGCCAGGAAGGCTGGACAAGGTGAACGAGCGAGCCGAGCTCCTCGAAGCAGAAGAGGAAAAAAAGGTGCGGATACCAGAATCGCCAAAAATGCCAAAAAGCGGTGGCCCAGGTTTCATGGCCGTGCGCCGCGCTCCGCGCCAAGCAGGCTTGCACCCGGCAAAGCGCCAGGATGGCTAGCGAGACAAAGCTCTGCAAGGCAAGCAGGCGGAAGGGGTGCTGCAGGTTTCGCGAGAAGATCAGCATCAGAGCGGCGGAAACGAGAAGGTAGGCGAGGGCGACGTACTCAAACAGGCCGCACGCGGCGGAAGTCGCTGCGATCTCCCGGCGCATGGAATGGGAAAGCCGAGCCAAGGCGTTCCGCAGGAGAACATCAGCCTGCCAGCGGAGGGCCGGGGCGTCAGGGGAGCGCCTGTCCGCAGGCTTCGGCGGACACCAGGGCAGCGTGCCAGGTTCGAGTGACGCATTTTGCGTTTGCCGAGTCATCACGTCTCCAGCGGAGTTTTCAAGCGAGCTTGCGACCGTTCGACAAGACCTCGCGCGTCCGAGAGCGACTCGCCGCGCCAAACGACGACAGGCCATCCGCGTCTGTGCGCTATGCACCGGAGAGCCAGCGAAGGATTAACGGCCGCCGGGTGGCCCACACAGCTCAGCATGCAACGATCCGCGGAGCTATCGCCATACGCGAAACACCGCGCGAGATCCCAGCCCCGCTGATTCGCCAATCGCCGAACCGCGGAGGCTTTTGCCAGCCCGCACATCGCCCGCCCGATGACCCGGCCGGTGCAGCGGCCGCGACGCTCTTCGAGATGCGTGCAGCGCAGGAGCACGCGCGTGTTCGCGCCGCGAGCGTGCATGGCGCTTTCCAAAAGGCGAACGGTCACGCAGGCGAGCGGAAGAAAGGTTCCGGAGACAATAACGATGGCGTGGCCTTCGAACGCGTGCCCGAGCAGTCTTTCCATTGCCGGCGCGAAGAAGAGCGGCTCGGCGAGTCGCACTTCCTGTTCGCAGTACAGGGCGAGGTCGCGCGCGGAAAGACCTCGCAGGTACAGCTTGTTTTCGTGGCGCGCGGCACTGGCGCCGCGGGTGGCGAAGAGCCGCAGCGTGGCACCGAGCCAGGCGAGGTAGTTTTCTCTGGGAACGAGGCCCTGCTTGCGAAGACTGCGGGAGAGACGCCACTCGAGCGAAGGAAACGGAGCGAGAGTGCCATCCAAATCGAAGAACGCGGCAACGCCGCCCGTTTGGCTGATCACCGGGCGAACTCCTGAGGCGCTTCGCTGCACGCGCAAGGCAATTCGCGGCCAGAGGAGAAAAGACTCTGGAAACATAGCGCCACCCCTCGGTCAGGACGGGCAAGGCGCGGAGCACGCAAAATGCGGCAGTGAACCATGCAAGCACATGCGCGCCGGTTCGAATGGCGGCGTGCATCTCCGCGGAGGGCGAGCTCAGCACCGCAACGGGGCCGCGGGCCAGCGCGAGTTCCAGCCCGAGATAGCAGAAACAGGCACACTTGGCCGTTGCGTAGAGACCGCGACTCCAGCGCGAGGCCACCAGCGCGCTCCCCCAGGGACTTTCGAGC
>DASRCZ010000117.1:0-10135 GCA_035652855.1 Candidatus Acidiferrum sp. | reverse complement strand
GGAGATACGTGGCGATCACACAAGTCGTGGGATTTTGCGCCGTGCCCGTGGCGGCGGTGCTTTCGCGCGCGCTGGTGCCGACGCACTGGCTGATGAGCGGATGGCGGTGGGTGATGATGATCGGGGCGGCGGGCGCGCTGTTGACGTGGTGGTTCCGGAGGCGCTTGCCGGAGTCGCCGCGCTGGCTGGCGAGCCGGGGGAGGATAGCCGAGGCTGAAGCGGTTGTCGAAGCATTGGAGGAGGAGAACCTTTCTTCGAACGGCAGGAACAAGCGGCCCCACCAGGAAAGAGCGGGCACGGCGAGCGCCGGAGAAAAGCGCCCGAAAGAAGCGGCGATGCAGGCCTCCTTTGGCGAACTGTGGCGGGGGCCGTATTTGGGGCGCACCGTGATGCTGATGGTCTTTCAGGCGCTGCAGACCATCGGGTTTTATGGATTCGCGAATTGGGCGCCGACGTTTTTGATGCAGCAGGGTGTTTCCCTGCTGCGTTCGCTCGAGTACACGATGCTGATCGCGGCGGTATCGCCGGCAGGACCGCTGCTGGCGGCGTGGACTTCCGACAAACTGGAGCGTAAGTGGACGATCATCGTGCTGGCGCTCAGCGTGGCGGCTCTGGGCCTGGGGTTCGGAAATTCTTCCGCGCCCGGCGCGGTGGTGGGGTTTGGCGCGCTTCTGACGCTGGCGAATTATTGGTTCTCCGCGGCATTCCATGCGTATCAGGCGGAGCTTTTTCCGACTCGGCTGCGCGGGACGGGCGTGGGATTTACCTATAGCTGGAGCCGGCTCAGCGCGGCGTTCACTTCGGTGCTCGTCGGGTGGGTGCTGGGGTTCGGCGTGCCCGCAGTGTTCGCGCTGCTGGCGGTGGCCATGGGATTGGTGGCCCTCGTGGTGGGGGCGATGGGACCCAGGACGAACGGGATGGTGCTGGAAGAGATTGCGGGCTGAAATACGCAGCAAAACAAACCACGCCGGAGCGCGAGCACGGAATGACGAAGACGCGTGCAATACCCGGAACGGGGAGAGCAGGAAGCGTGCGGCAGGCCGTGTGATAGGATTCCTGGTTTGCGCGGCCAGCGGGAGAATTCGCAGATGGCACCAGCTATGAAAGCGTTGCGAAAGATAAAGGCGGCAAAGGGCCTGGCGATGGAATCGGTGAGCGTGCCGGCGATTGGCCCGACAGACGTGCTGGTGCGCGTGAAGGCCGCCTCCATTTGCGGGACGGACCTGCACATTTACGGATGGGATCGCTGGTCGCAAGGACGAATCAAGCCTCCGGTGACGCTGGGTCACGAGTTCTGCGGTGTGGTCGAGCGTGCCGGGGAGGAAGTGACCGCGGTGAAGCCGGGGGATTTTGTCAGCGCGGAAATGCACGTCAACTGCGGTCACTGCCATCAATGCCGGCTTGGACAGGCGCACATCTGCCAAAATCTGCGAATCATCGGAATTGATCAGGATGGCGCGTTTGCCGAGTGCGTCAAGATTCCCGCATCGAACATCATCCGGCTCGATCCCGCCATTCCCGAGCGATACGGCGCGATCCTGGATCCGCTGGGCAATGCCGTGCATACCGTTCTGGCGGGCGAAATCGCCGGGCAGACCGTGCTGGTTACCGGCTGCGGCCCGATTGGGCTGATGTCGATTGCCGTGGCGAAAGCGTGCGGCAGTTCGACCGTGTTTGCGACAGAAACCAACGCGCAGCGCCGCGCGATGGCGGAAAGAATGGGCGCGGACGTGGTGCTGAATCCGGCGGCGGAAGACGCAGTGAAACGCATCGCGGGCGAAACGGGGGGAACCGGTGTTGACGTGCTGCTGGAGATGAGCGGGAATTCGCACGCGATCCAGCAAGGATTTCGGGCGCTGCGCGCCGGTGGGCGCGCGTCGCTACTGGGGATTCCCACGGAAAGCGTGCCGCTGGATTTGGTGAATGACGTCATTTTCAAGGGCGCGACCGTGCAGGGAATCTACGGCCGGCGAATGTACGATACCTGGGTCAAGATGATTGCGCTCCTGAAGGCGGGCCGGCTGAATCTGGAGCCTCTTTTTGGCGAGCGCGAGCCGCTGGACAAATTCGAGAACGCCTTCGCCAAGCTGCAAAGCGGCCTGCCGGGAAAAATTTTGCTGTATCCGAACGGCATACCGCGCTGACTTCTGGCGCGTTACGGCAGCTCTGGATGCAGCCAAAAAAACCGGAATGGTGCGGAGGCAAATGCGTTTGCCCGGCGCGATTTGCTGGAGCACAATAGAAACTCCCTGGCCGATGCCTTCCACAGGAGCCATGCCATGTCCGAAACCGCCACGCTCACGAGCAGACAAAATCCGTTGCACTACGTGTCGGACCAACTGAACGAGCTGCGTGCGAAAGGCACTGCGCCGCGTCTGCGGGTGCTTGAGGGGGAGCAAAAACCGGTCTGCCGGATTGATGGGCGCGAAGTTATCAACTTGGCGTCGAACAATTATCTGGGGCTGACCACCCACAAATCGCTGCGAAAAGCGGCACTCGACGCGGTGAAGCGTTACGGCGCGGGCGCGGGAGCGGTGCGCACCATCGCCGGAACCATGAAAATTCACCTGGAGCTCGAGGAACAGATCGCCGCGTTCAAAAAAGTGGAAGCGTGCGTGGTTTTTCAGTCCGGCTTTACCGCCAACGCGGGCACCGTTTCCGCGGTGCTGGGCAAGGAAGACCTGATCGTTTCCGATGAGCTGAATCACGCTTCAATCATCGATGGCGCGAGGCTCTCGAAGGCGACCATCAAGGTCTTTAAGCACAAGGACGTGGCGGATTGCGAGCGTATCCTGCAAGAGCACGCCAACTTTCCGGGGAAGAAACTGATCATTACCGACGGCGTTTTTTCGATGGACGGCGATATCGCGCCGCTCCCGCAGCTTTGCGATCTGGCGGAGAAGCACAATTGCATCATGATGGTGGACGACGCGCATTCGAGCGGCGTGCTCGGAAGAAACGGCCGCGGCACGGTGGACCACTTGAATTGCCACGGGCGCGTGCACATCCAAGTGGGCACTCTAAGCAAAGCCATTGGCGCCATGGGCGGCTACGTTTGTGGCTCGCGTGATCTGATCGAGTTTTTGTACCTGCGCGCCCGGCCGTTTCTCTTTTCCACCTCTCATCCCCCCGCCACCGTCGCCGCTTGCCAGGCCGCGTTCGCCTTGCTCGACTCCCCGGAAGGCGAAAGACTGATAAAGAAGCTGTGGGCGAACACAAAGTTTTTCAAAAAAGAATTGAAGAAGCGCGGATTCCAATTCAAGGGCAGTGAGACTCCGATTGTGCCGATCCACGTTGGCGACGCGGCCAAAGCCTTCGAATTTTCCAAGAAGCTCTTTGAAGCCGGCGTCTTTGCGCCTGCGGTGGGTTATCCAACGGTCGCGGAAGGCAAGGCGCGGCTGCGCGCGATGGTGAGCGCAACGCACAAGCGCGACCAACTTCTCAAAGCGGCGGACATCCTGGGCGAGGTCGCCAAGCCGCTCGGCATCGTCAGTTAGAGCCGCCACACGCTGGGCGAAGCCAGAGTGCAACCTCTCGCGCGTGTAATTCGTGGATACTGGTACGGCGTTTGTGCTCGAAAGTGCCTACCGTAAAGCATTTAGCGCGGTTGAAAACATTGAGCTTGCGGGCTGGTCATCCAGATGCTTCGAGGGAGCAGGTCCGCCAAAGGGAGCGGTGCGTCCAGGTTTGTTCGGGAAGGAGGACGCATGAAGACTCTAGGTTACGCCGGCGCTTTCGTCCTTTTGCTCGCCGAAATTGCGGGTGCGCAGCAAGCTCCAGAAATCAAGCCGGACCATCCCGGACAAGCGCAACAAGCTGCTGCGGAGTCGATGGTTGTGCCGCTCGCCGTGGGCACGGCTTTCAACGTGAAGCTGGTCACCCCCATCGATGCGCGCCACAACAAGGCCGGCGACGTTTTCATGGCCGAGACAGTCGAAACCGTTCGTTATCAAGGAAGCGTCATCTTTCCAAGAGGCACGAGAATTTATGGACACCTGGTTCGTTGCACCACCGCCGGACATGGCCGCCGCGGCTCGGGGTTGTTTTTGCAATTTGACAAGGCTGAGCTGAAGACCGGCGGAGAAGCGGTGCTGAACGCGGGCGTGCAGGCACTGGCGGCTGGTCCCAATCCGCCGGCACAGGATGAGACTGCGGACGCCGATGAGGAGCTTGGTCTGGATGCGGGCGACCGCGCGCAACCCGAGAACACCCTCGCGATGCCCTTGGATGGAATCGGGCCCACCCGCCGCGTCATCGGGGCGGTTGCCACGATTCCGCAAACCACGTATGAAGCGCCGGCGGTTTCGCTGCCTCGTACTCACGGCACCCTGACCAAACACGGGCTTCTCACGCACGACAGCGAGGGTGCCCTTGGCATGCCGAATTTGAAGGTCTATACGCCCTTATCGCCAGGGTCGAGCGGCAGCGTCCTGCTTACGAATCAAAAGAATTTGCGCCTCGACGCCGGTACGAAGCTGCTGCTCGTGATTCAGCCCGCCACCGCCTCGCCTGATTCGAAAGAAGGTCAATAACGCCGGACGAAAAGATGCGGGCGTTACGTCCAGGACTTGGTTAGTCCGTCGGCAGCTTGGCGCCGAGCCTTTGCTATACTCGCCGGATGGCGCCCCGAGCGACTTCCGCGCTGCCGTCCGCGGGCAAAAAGCTCTTCCTCGTGGACGCAATGGCGCATGTCTACCGCGCGCATTTTGCGCCCATGCCCATGCGCTTGCGCGGCCCCAGCGGCGTTCCCACGAACATTCCCTTTCTTTTTGGAAACATTCTCCGGCGGCTCCTGAAGGATTATCAACCGGACTACATTGGCATTGTTTTTGATCCTTCCGGGCCGACGTTTCGCGACAAGCTTTTCGACCAGTACAAGGCGCACCGGGCGCCGATGCCGGATGAAATGCGCCAGCAGTTGCCGTACGTGCGGAAGCTTTGTGAAGCGATGCGCCTGCCCGTACTCGAGTTCAACGGTTACGAAGCCGATGACGTGATCGGCGCGCTGGCCGTCCAGGCCGCGAAACAAAAACTCGACGTCGTGTTAGTCACGAACGATAAAGACATGATGCAGTTGGTGGGTAAGAACGTGCGCGTGCTCCGCATGCAAACAGGCGGGGCGAAAAACGATGTCATTGTGGACGAAGCGCGCGTGCAGGAGATTCTCGGCGTGCCGCCCGAGCGCGTGGTTGACGTAATGGCGCTCATGGGCGACACCATCGACAACATCCCCGGCGCGAAAGGCATCGGCGAAAAAGGCGCAAAGGAGCTGATTCAGAAATACGGGGCGGTCGAAAACGCCCTTGACCACGCCGAGGAAGTCCCGAACAAGCGCTATCGCGAAGCACTGCTGCAGCAGCGCGAGCAAGTGCTCTTGTCGAAGCAGCTGGCGACCATCGCGACGAATATCCCGCTCGAGCTGGACTTGGCGCGAATGCAAAAGCAGCCGCCGGACGTGAAGGCGCTGGCGGAGCTTTACCGCGAACTCGGCTTTAGTTCGCTGCTGCGGGAACTGGGTGCTGAGGTTACGGCGGCAACCCCCGCTCTCGCCACCGCGGCGGTGGAAAGCACGGATTACGCGCAGTTCGGCAGCGCCGGGGAGTTTCGGGAGTACCTCGCGCGGCTCCCGGCCGGCCAGCCGCTCGCGGTCTGGCTCTCGCTCGATACGCAGAGCCGGGAGTCCGACGGATTCGGCACGCGGGTGCTTGGCATCGAGGTTTCGCCAAAGCCGGGCGCAGGTCGCGCGATTTGGGCGGATGCGGAAGGCGCGGCATTGAAGGCCCTTGCGCCGATTCTGGCGGCCCCAAACCGGCCGAAGATTGTCCACGACCCGAAACTATTCCATTTGCTGACCGGCCGGGTCGCAAGCATCGAGCATGCGACGCAACTCTATTCCTATCTTCTGCGGCCCACAACGGCCAACCACAACTTCGCTGATGTGGTGATGCGGCAAACCAATGCGACGCTCACTGAAGCCCCCGGCGAGCGCGCCGACTACTTGCAGCGGCTGGCGCCCATGCTGCGCGCCGCCATCGACCAGCAGGGCCTGACCCGCGCATACGAAGAAATCGACCTGCCGCTCGCGCCAGTGCTCGCGGAAATCGAGCGTACCGGCATTCGCATCGACCCAAAAGCGCTCGAGGCCATGTCCTTGGCCATGGAAGGAGAGATTCGCCGGCTGGAGAAAGAAATCTGGCAAGCGGCGGGTGCCGAATTCAACGTCAATTCGCCAACGCAACTCGCGGAGGTACTTTTCGATAAGCTGGGGCTGCAAGCGGCTGCCAAGCGCGGGCGAGCCAAGAGCCGGTCCACGGCGATAGAAATTTTGCAGGAGCTGTCGGCCCAGCATCCGCTGCCCGCGAAAATCATTGAGTACCGGGAAATCGCCAAGCTGAAATCGACCTACGTGGATTCGCTCCCGAAGCTGATCCATCCCGAAACCGGACGGCTGCACACAAGCTTCTCGCAAACCGGAACGGCCACGGGGCGGCTGAGTTCTTCGGATCCGAATCTGCAGAACATTCCGATTCGAACGGAACTCGGCCGGCAGATACGCGCGGCGTTTGTCGCCGAGCCGGGGAAAATCCTGCTGGGCGCCGACTATTCGCAGATCGAGCTTCGCATCATGGCGCACTTCTCGGGGGACCCCGTGCTGGTGGACGCGTTCCGGCGCGGCGAGGATATTCACGCGCGAACCGCGCAGGAAGTGTTTGGGGTGGGGCCGCTGATGCAAACCGCGGAGCATCGCCGCGCCGCGAAAGCGATCAATTTCGGCATAATTTATGGGCTCTCGCCGTTCGGGCTGGCCCAGCAGCTCAATATCGAGCAGCGCGAAGCCGCTCAATTCATCAGCGCCTATTTCACGACCTATCGCGGCGTCAAGGAATACCTCGACCGCACGCTCGAGGAAACGCGCAGGAGCGGCGTCGCGAAAACGCTTTTCGGCCGCATTCGCCCCATTCCGGAGATTCACTCGCCGCAAGTGCAACTGAGGAACTTCGCCGAACGCACCGCGCTAAATTCACCCTTGCAAGGGACCGCGGCGGACCTGATCAAACTCGCAATGATTCGCATCGATGAACGGCTCGCGAAAGAGCGTTTCGCCGCGAAAATGATTTTGCAGGTGCATGACGAATTGCTCTTCGAGGCTCCTCCGGAGGAAGAAGAGAGGCTGGCGGAATTAGTCCGCGAAGAAATGGAAGGGGTGTGTAAGCTCGAAGTGCCCCTGGTTGCCGAGGTGTGCGTCGGCAAGAACTGGCGGGACATGGACTGACCGCGCTGGGGCGCCGCCAAGCATCCTTCTTCTCAGGTTCGTAGTCCAATCCTTCGGTAAGCGAAGCGCGCAGGTGGTCCTCTTGGGTCGCGCTTCCAGGCCGGTTTCTGCTTATTTCGCGCCCGCTCTGATTCCGAGGAATCCATGCCGCATACCCGAACTGCAGTATCTGCTGCCGTAGCCATAGCGTTGCTCTCGGTCTCCTGTGGAGGAGGCGGCAGCGCCGGTACAAACGTGAGCGTTTCCGTCACGCCAGCAACGGCAAACGTGGCCGTTGGAGAATCGCAGCAGTTCAGCGCAATGGTCACGGGCACGACGAACACGGCAGTGACCTGGTCGGTGGCGGGCGGTGCGCCGAACGGAACGATTTCCCCAGCGGGACTGTATCTCGCGCCGGCCGTTGTACCCGCGCCAGCGCAGGTTACTGTCAGCGCGGCGTCGCAGGCCGATCCAACCAAGATTGGGACTGCGATGGTGACGGTTCTGCCTGCCTCGAGCAATGTGCATGTGAGCGTTTCGCCCGCCGCCCCGACCGTGGCGCTTTTCGGCATCCAGCAGTTCACGGCCGCCGTTACCGGAACATCGAACAGCGCGGTGACCTGGGAGGTCAACGGAACCGCCGGAGGCAGCAAGCAGTTCGGTTTTATTTCGAGCACCGGACTTTATTTGGCGCCGGGCGGCGTGCCGACCAAATCGGATGGAAAGGGCGGCAGCACTACAACAACTCTGACGATTACCGCCGTTTCCGCGGCCAGTTCAACCGCTACAGGCAGCGCAACGGTAACGCTGCTGCCGGCAAATCAAGGCGCGCAAAATTTGCCGATTGCGCTTGGGGCATCCGGCGGCAACGCCAATGATTCCACCACGAGCGGACAAACAATCACCTGCTGCGGGGGAACACTCGGTTCGCTCGTAACGCGTGGCGGCACGCAATTCATCCTCAGCAACAATCACGTGCTCGCGCGCAGCGATATCGGGGCGATGGGTGATCCCATCAGCAGCCCGGGCCTGATTGACAATAACTGCCGCAGCGCCACACCGGTAGCCAATCTGACGCAGTTCTATAACCTCGAGAGCGGCGCGCCGCCCAAGATCGATGCAGCCATTGCGCAGGTTGCCGTTGGTGATGTTGATCCGGGCGGAAAGATTCTCTATCTCGGGTCAACTACGGACAGCAACGGTGTGCCCGTGGGCGGCGCGCCGCACGCCGGGTCAGGCATTACGGCGATCATCGGCGAGCCGGTGGCCAAGAGCGGGCGCTCGACCGGACTGACCTGCTCGACGGTGTTTTCCGTGAATACGGCGACCAGCGTGCAATATCAGAAGGGTTGCGGCACGGGCCCCACTTTCGACGTGAGCTACACCAATCAGGTGGATGTGGCCGGGGGCAGCTTCAGCGCCGAGGGTGACTCAGGCTCCCTCATCGTGGACCAGACCACCGCGGACCCTGTGGCTTTGCTCTTTGCCGGTTCGGACACCGACACGGTCGGAAATCCGGTTGCCGATGTGCTCAATTTTTTCAAGAGTGGCTCGAACAGCGTGACCTTTGTTGGCGGAGGTCCTCATGTGGTTGTGGGCTGCACGCTGCCAACCGCGCCGCAAAGCGGAACTCTGGCCGCCACGAGCGTCTCATCTGAGGCGCTGCAGCAAGCCATTTCGGCGCGTGATGCGCACTATTCGGAGCTGTTGGCGCATCCGCAAGTGCAGGCCGTGGGCATCGGAGCAAGTTACGACGCCCCGGGTAAGCCAGCCGTGCTGCTGTTTGTTGCGCCGGGACCGCCACAAGGTGTTCTGCCGGCAGTAGTTGATGGCGTGCGCACGCGAATTGTGCAAGGACCGCTCTTCGCCAAGAGTGGCGCCGTTTCTGCCGCCGAAAGCGCCGAACTTGAAAAATCCGCGGCGCCTGCGCAACTCGTCTATCACGTTGCGCCGGAAGAGATCGCGCGCGCGCATGCGGTGCAAGCCGCGCATCTTGAGGAATGGATGAGGAAGCGCGGCGTGCAAGGCTTTGGAATAGGCTCGAGCGCCGATGCGCCAGGGCAGCCCGCGCTGGTCATTTTTCTCATCCGCGGTGAAGTCCACGAGCCGATTCCGGCGGTGATTGACGGCGTGCGCACTCGCGTGCGGGAAGGCAGCCGCTTCCGCGCGGGAGTCACCCGCAGTGAGCCGCGGGTTCCGGCATGTCGCGCCGGCCCTTCCCCGCGAGCGGCAGGCGCAGAAACGAGCAAATAGAAGCCCTCAACCGGAGTTTCGAATCGGGAGCGGCCGCGCTTCGGCTGTGCTAGGCTGAATGGAAAATCCGCAAGGAGGTTCCGCTCATGGCGCAGCACTCGCCTCGATTTTTGAAGGTCGTCGACGACGCGCGCAAGAACATCAAGGAAACAACTGTAGCGGACGTGAAGCGCCGCATGGATGCAGGAGAAAAATTCCTGCTCGTGGACGTTCGCGAGGAAAGCGAGTACGCCAACGGCCACCTGCCCGGCGCCGTACACATGAGCAAAGGCGTGATCGAGCGCGATATCGAGCAGCGCGTGCCCGATCCGAACACGAAGCTTATTCTCTATTGCGGGGGCGGATTTCGCGCCGCGCTTGCCGCGGAAAATTTGCAGAAGATGGGCTATGCGAACGTGGAATCGATGGACGGCGGCTGGCGCGGCTGGAACGCCGCCGGTTTGCCCACCACCAAACCCTGACGCGCGGAGCCTGCGGAAATCTTGGCTGGGGCGGAAGGATTCGAACCTTCACCATCCGCATTAACAGTGCGGTGTCCTACCGGTTGGACCACGCCCCAGCAGTCGCGCAGGTAGGCTCCGCCGCAAATTAAAGATACGGCGAAGGGTTCTATTAAGATACCACGCTGCG
>DASRCZ010000116.1:0-8775 GCA_035652855.1 Candidatus Acidiferrum sp. | reverse complement strand
AGTTTGTCGCCGATGCGAATCAGCGCGGCGTTAAACGTCGCGCCGAAATCTACGAGGGCTTTGCCCAAAAATTCATGCAATTTGTCCTGATTGATGTTCATGCATCTTCTCCGTCGAATTTGACAGCCAAGGGAGGGATTCTGGAATGCTACACGCGACCTGTTCTGGCGCAAAGCAATATTCAGCAGCAGCGACTGAGCCGCGAGTAGCGGCGGTTTAACTGCTCCAGGTAAAACTCTTCGCGGGAGAGTGGGGCAGCGCCACGTCGCAGATCCGGGCGGCGCCAGCGAGCGCCCAGATAGCTCTCGTAATCGGCATCACCGCACCATTGGCGCAGGCCGCGCCAGAACCTGCGCCATAAGGATGCAAGCGAACGCGAGACGCGCGGCATCAGTCATCTCCCTGGGCCGTGCCGGCAAAGCCCTCGGGCCATTGCGTGGCGAGGTAGGGAGCCTCGTGCAAAGTGACGGAACGCCGGCGCGCGAGAATTCCGTACCACTGAAGCAAAGCCTCGACGACCAAAACGAGGATCATAGCGGCGAGAATTGCCGTAACGGCAGCGTCCAGCCGGTTATTGAGGATGAGCCGCCGGGTATCGGCAATCCTGGCCGCAGGAATGGTTCCAGCTCCGATCTGGGCAGCGAGCGAATTGGAAAACGCCAGAAAACCGATACGCGGGCTGGGGTCGAAGATTTTCTGATAGCTGGCGGTCATGGTGACGGTTACGAGCCACGCCATAGGCGCCAGAGTGACCCAAACCCAGCGGGTGCGGCCCATTTTGAGCAAAACCGTCGTGGCCAGCACCAGCGCAACCGCGGCGAGCAACTGATTCGAGATCCCAAAGAGCGGCCAGAGCGAATTGATGCCGCCGAGCGGATCCACAACGCCTTGATACAAAAAATAGCCCCATGCACCAACGATGATCGCGCTGGAGAGGAGAATACCCGGCATCCAGCCCGTGCGCCCAAACGGTTTCCACACTCTGCCGCCAAGTTCCTGAATCATGAAGCGACCCACGCGCGTACCGGCATCGAGCACTGTCAGAATGAAGAGCGCCTCGAACATGATGGCAAAGTGATACCAGATGCTTAGAAGGCGGTCGCCCCCAATCGTGTTCGAAAATATCTGCGCCATGCCCACGGCCAGCGAGGGCGCGCCGCCCGCGCGGTTGAGCAAAGTTTGTTCGCCAACGGCTTGAGCGAGCGCCGGCAGAGTTTGCGGCGCGAGCGCATAACCCCAGGAGCTGATCGTCCGCGACACTGCTTCGGGAGTCGCGCCAACAATCGCCGGCGGGCTGTTGATAGCGAAATAGACGCCCGGGGTCATGGCGCACGCCGCGACCATGGCCATAACTCCGACAAATGACTCCATCAGCATCGCTCCGTAGCCGATAAACCGCGCGTGGCTCTCACGAAGAATCATCTTCGGCGTGGTGCCCGAGGATATCAGCGCGTGGAATCCGCTCACCGCGCCGCATGCGATGGTAATGAAGCAGAACGGAAAAATCTTTCCGGCAAACACGGGACCGTTGCCGTCAATAAAACGAGTGAGCGGCGGCATGAGCATGTGCGGCCGGACAATGAGAATGCCGGCGGCAAGGGAAAAAATCGCGCCCGCTTTGATGAAGGCGCTCAAGTAATCGCGCGGAGCGAGCAGCAGCCAGACGGGCAGCGCGGAAGCGGCGAAACCGTAAGCGATCAGCGCAAAAGCCAGCGTGACTCCGCTGAGCGTGAAGACCCGCGCCCACGAAGCCGAAGCCGCAACCCACTGCCCCGCGACAACCACGAAGAGCACCAGCCCAACTCCAAGCAGCGAAGCCTCGAGCACCCGGCCGGGCCGCAAAAACCGCAGATACAAGCCGAGGAGAATGGCGATCGGGATAGTCATTGCCAGCGTGAACGTGGCCCAGGGCGAAGACTTCAGCGCATTGACAATCACCAGCGCGACCACCCCCAGCAGAATCACGAGAATTGCGAGTACGGCAAGCTGCGCGATGAATCCGCCGCGCCGGCTCACCTCCTCGCGCGCCATTTCGCCCAGCGATTTTCCGTCCCGCCGGATCGAGCAAAACAAAATGACAAAGTCCTGCACGCAGCCGCCAAGAGCCGCGCCGACGATGAGCCAAAGCGTCCCCGGAAGATAGCCGAATTGCGCGGCGAGGGTCGGACCAACGAGCGGGCCTGGACCCGCAATGGCGGCGAAGTGATGGCCGAAGAGAACCCATTTGTTGGTGGGCACGAAGTCGCGGCCGTCCTCGCGGCGCTCCGCCGGAGTGGCGCGAGTGTCGTCCACTGCAAGCACCTTGGCGGAAAGAAACGCGGAGTACAGACGATAGGCGACCAGGTAGCAGCAAATGGCCGCAACCACGAACCAACTCGAATTGAGGGGCTCGCCGCGATGCCATGCAATCGCCGCCAGGGCGCCTGCGCCGGCCAAGGCTACCGCAACCCAGGCGAACGCTTTGGCCGCTCGCCGCAGCGCGCGCTCTCGGTGAGAGGCTTTGCTGATCGCGGGGACGCTCATTTGTGGGCGGAATCGTATGCAAGCTTGCGCTCGCCGTCAATCCGAAGCTCATCGCGCCAAGTTCTGCGCCCGGCGCATACGTGCCGATTCCACTTGTACTTCTCGCCCGCGCCGCTACAATCGGCGCATCACGCAAGCCCATTCTGGAGAAGCTATGAGCACTCACCGCCCCGGCTTCGCGCTTGCCGTCGCTAGTCTTACAGCCTTGTTGCTCTCGCCGGCGGGTCAGGCGCGGCGGCAAGAGCAAAATGACGATTTCCCCTCGCCGCAAACCCTCGACGAACTGAAGACCGCAATGAACGACGTCGTCCAGAAAAATCGCCTACCAGGCGCGGGAGTCGCTCTCGTTGCCAATGGGGAAGTCCTGTGGTGCGGCGGATTTGGGAAAGCCGACGTTGTGGCGAACCGCCTGATTGCGTGTGACACCGAGTTCCGCGTTGGTTCCATCTCGAAAACGTTCGTGGCGCTGGCGCTGCTGAAGCTCGAGGAGGAGGGAAAGGTTGACCTGCAAGCGCGCGTGCAGGATCTTGCGCCTGAAGCAGGCGTGCGAAACAAGTGGGAATCCACGAATCCCGTGCGGGTCGTGAATCTGCTCGAACACTCCGCCGGCTTTGACGATATGAGCTTCAGCGAAGTCTATAACACCAAGGATCCGCCGAGCTTTCCACTGCTCAAAGTGTTTCAGGCGCATCCCAGGCCGCAAGAGACGCGCTGGCCGCCGAGTACGCGCTTTTCGTACTCGAATCCCGGATACGCCGTTGCCGGCTATTTGATCGAGAAGATAACGGGGGAGCCGTTTGACGCCTACATCAAGCAAAACGTCCTTGCGCCGATTGGTATCGCCGCCGGCGATTTCCGCTTGACGGACGCGAACCGCGCCCTGCTCGCCCAGGGGTATCACTCCACCCAGCAGCCAGTCCCTTATAAGGAAATCTACCTGCGGCCGGCCGGTGACATGAAGGCTTCGCCTGGAGAGCTTGCCAGGCTGGTGCAGTTTTTCCTGCGGCGAGGAAGGGCGGGAGAAACGCAGCTCGTGAAGCCCGAGACGATTCTGCGGATGGAGTATCCCGCGACGGTTTCTTCCTCGCGGCATGGCATGCGGCTTGGCTACGGGCTGGCGAACTATACGGAAGTCACCGGAGGCGTGGTGACCCACGGCCACGACGGCGGCATCGACGGCTTTATCTCGACGTACCGCTATATGCCGGAACAGAATTGGGGCTACGTCGTGCTGCTGAACAGCGACTCCTCTGGGAAAGCGCTGAACGATCTGAATCGCCTCGCCCTGAATTTTCTCTCGAAAGATTTTGCCAGGAAACAACCCCCTGTCTTTTCCGATCCCGTCGCGGATTTGGAACCGCTTGCCGGGTTTTATGCAGCGCGCGCTCCCCGAAGCGCGCTGCTTGCCTTTCTCGACGATCTTTTCGGGGGCGTGCGCATTCGGCTCAAGAACGGACAGCTCACACGATCGAGCCTTTTCGGCAAGCCGGAAAAATTAATTCCGGTGGGCAAGAATCTCTTTCGTGGCCCGCAGGATCCGGAAGCCACTTCGGTCTTCTTCACCGACGCCAATGGGACGATGGTCTACTCCAGCGCCGGCATGGACGGCACGCCGTACGCCGAGCGGGCCGGCATTTGGTGGCCGTATTCGCGGCTGGTCCTGCTGATGCTTTGCGCCGCTTTGATGGCCAGCGCGCTTCTTTTTGCCGTGATCTGGGGCCTGCTCTGGCTCCTCGGAAAAATGAAGGGCGTGAAGCACATGAGCGTGCGCGCCGTGCCGGTGCTCGCGATTCTTGTTCTGCTTGCGGTGGTCTTCAGTTGCCTGAAGGCGTTCGGAGAGCTGGGAAGCGTCAATCTCTGGTCGGTCATCATCTTCGTGGGAACGATCCTGTTTGCGCTGCTTTCGCTCGATGCGCTGTGGCTGGCCCTGCGCGTGCCCCGGGAGGAGATTCGCTCTGGCGTGCGGATTCATTCGCTGCTGGTTTCCAGCGCCTGCGTTGTCTTCACGTTGTTTCTCTGGTCGTGGCACCTCATCGGGCTGCGCCTCTGGGCGCCGTGAATTCGTCGCCGAAGCGCAGGACTCCTTCCCTAAATTAGCAGCAGGCGGCGAGTCATTCGGTCTCTCCGTTTGAATCGCAAAACGCGAAGTTTTGCGTGCAGGGTGCGGCGGCAGTCCCCATGCGCCCGGATGCCGAGTCTTCGGACCTTCAGTCGGCAAGGGAGGTAAACCGGAGCAGGGGCAGGAGCTCGCGGAAGATCTTCTGAACCTCTCCCAGGAAGGCCCCGGAACAAAGCGCGCGTGGTGCGAGCTTTTTTCGCACAATCCAGCCCTGCAATTTGGGCCATTCCGCGGCGGTCGGCCAGCCGTTCTTTTGCGTCCAGCTCCCTCTCTCGTTCGAATACCAGTAGCTTTCGTACTTGCGGCCAAGGCGCTTTTTCTGCTGTGCGAGCCAGGCGGGTTGGGCAGCAATTCGCTGGCCGGCCACAAGGCCCAGCGCGGACGCGTTGCGCTTCCCGCCAGAGTAAATCCGAAAGCCCACGGTGACGCTCTTTGCGGAAACTCCCGCGTAGAGTTCACCCGTTTCGCCTCCGCTGAAGACCGCCGGCACTTTCAAATACATTTGGGGGCGATATGGCGTTTTGTCCTTGGCAAAACGAATGTCGCGATTGATGCGCGAGAAATTGCCGCGTCCCGAAACCTCGAGCCGCCGGTCCAGCCGCATCAGGAACGGCGTCAATTCCTCCAGCAGTCGCCGGAAAGGCTGGCTCACCACGGCCTGATACCGCCCGCGGTTCGCGTCCATCCACTCCTTGCGATTGTTGCGGCTCAGTTCCTGAAAAAAGCGAAAAATTTCGTGCGAAAAAATGGCTTCACGGGCAGGCATAGGGTCCCTCGATGGAAGGCTGCGAAGTGTTTTAGCCTACACGATTCCAAACCGCCGTCAATTGGACTATGCTGTCCCGCCCGCCTGGCTCCTCGGCGGCTCTCTTCATTTTTGCATCAGGGGTAAAAACGGATGATTCGCAAATGGTTCGCAGCGGGAATTCTTGCGGGCAGCATGCTTGGCGCGGCAGTGCTGTTCGCTTCCGCGCCAGCGTGTAACGCGGAAGAGGGGAAAAGCAGCGCAAAAAGAGAACCCTGGAAGCCCGCCGATTTCATCTACTCGGAAGCCGCCGGCCAATATCACATCTCCCCGGACGGCAAATGGCTCGTCTGGGTCAAGTCCGTGGGCGACAAGGACAAGGATGCGCGCGTTTCGAATCTTGTCCTCACCGACCTTGAGCGCAATCGTGAAATCCAGCTAACGAGGGGAAGCGACAACGATTCGCAGCCGGTCTGGTCGCCCGATGGCGAGCGCATTGCGTTCCTGAGCACAAAAGCGCGGCCGCACCCCGGTCCGGACGCCGCAAGAATGCAGTTGTGGCTGATCAACCCGCATGGCGGAGAGCCCTGGCCCCTCACCGAACTGGCGAATCCCCCTCGCCGCATCGAGTGGCTCGACAAGGACACGATCATCTACAGCGCCGAAGAGGAACCCACCCTCTACGCCCAGGAAATCAAGAAGAAGAAGGATGACTCCGAAGTGATCGAAGACACGGAGCACACGGCTCCGGTGCGCCTTTTCAAGATCAACGTAAACGAGAAGAAGATCACGCGGCTAACCAGCAATACCGACTGGATTGAAAGCTGGGAGGTCTCGCGCGACGGCAAGTACGCGGTAGCCTCGCACGCGCGAAGCTTGCGGTATGCCTTTGACCAAAAGACGCCGCCGGTCATTTTCCTGCACGATCTCGCCGACGGCCAGGAGAAACAGATTTTGACGGAAGGACGCATTCGCGCCGAGGGCTTCGAATGGGCGCCGGACAGCTCCGGTTTTTACGTGGCGACGCCATTCTCAACGGATCCGCGTTTCATGACGGCGAGCATCAACATTCTCTACTACTATGACGTGGCGTCCGGCAAAGCACAGCAGGTGAATCTCGATTGGCCGAACGGGCTGTCCTTCGGGTTGCAGACCGTGCCGGGCGGCTTTGTGGCCATGCTCGCGGCAGGCAGCCACAACGAGCCGGCGCTGTATAGGAAGGAAGGGGATTCCTGGAAGCGCGAGATGATTACCGGCGAGCACGCGAAGAATCTCGAGAGCTTCTCCATCAGCGATGACGGCAAATCGGTCGTTTATGCTTCCTCCACCGCCAGCAAACTTTCTCAACTCTATGCGGGGCGGCTCGAGGGAACGAGACTGACGCCGGCGGAGCAAGTCACGAAACTCAACGAAAACCTCGTGAACGGCCGTGTCTTTGCAAAGAGCGAGGTGATTCGGTGGAAGGGTTCGAACGACGAAGAGGTGGAAGGCATTCTGTACTACCCGGTGAACTACGAACCGGGGAAAAAGTATCCGGTGATCACCGCGATTCACGGGGGTCCCATGGGCGCGGATCACGACCTGTGGGGCGAGAGCTGGGCCTACCCGATTCAGCTCTTCACCGAACGCGGCGCGTTCGTGCTGCGACCGAACTATCACGGCAGCAACAACTATGGACTGAAGTGGGCCGAATCCATCTGCTGCGGCAAGTACTACGATCTCGAGACGCCGGATATCAACATGGGCGTGGACTATCTGATTTCCAAGGGCATGGCCGATCCCGGCCGGGTGGGTACGATGGGCTGGTCAAACGGCTCGATTCTCTCGACGAGCCTGATCACCACGTATCCCGACCGCTACAAGGTGGCGAGCGTCGGGGCGGGCGACGTCGAATGGATCAGCGATTGGGCAAATGTGGATTTTGGTCAGTCGTTTGACGCCTATTACTTCGGGAAATCGCCATTCGAAGATCCCGAGCTCTACATTCGCAAATCGCCCTTCTTTAAGATGGACCGGGTGAAAGCTCCGGTGCTGATTTTCCACGGCACGGCCGACCGCAACGTGCCGCCCGCGCAAAGCTGGTCGTATTTCCGCGCGCTGCAATATTTCGGCAAGCCGGTGAAGTACGTGGTGTTCCCCGGCGAGCCGCACGGCCCGCGAAAGCTCACGCATCAGATGCGAAAAGTCGAGGACGAAATCGCCTGGTTCGATGAGTATTTCTTCAAGACGGCCAAACCGGAGAACGAGGCGCTGAAGGAAGGCTCGCCGCTGGATGCGGCGCTGCGCGCAAAAGGCGTGGCAAGAACCGGAGGACGCTACGGCTCGGCGTTTTCGGCTTCAAAAGGCAAGTCCATCCTGATTCCAGAGGTTGTGAAACGCGGCGATCTGGAGATTGGGCGCTTCGAAGTGACCCGCGCGCAATTCGCGGAATTTGACAGGACCTACAAATTCGACGCCGGCACGGAAAATTATCCAGCGAACAGCATCAGCTTCGACCAGGCGAAGAACTACGCGGCATGGCTCTCGAAGACTACCGGCGAAACGTGGCGCATTCCGGACGAAGCGGAAGTTTCGAGCTTCTATTCAAGGAAGGAGGGGGAGAATACGCTTGACTACTGGGCAGGCTACACCCTCAATCCCGATGACGCCGCGCGGCTGCGGAAAAAGGTGGCCGAACTAGGCGGCGCGGCGCCCCTTTTGAAGCCGGTGGGCAGTTTCGCGGGGCAAGGGAAAGCGGACGAGGAGCTCATCTACGATTTGGGCGGCAATGTGGCCGAATGGGCCATCGCGGCCGATGGCAGCGGCAAACCGCTGGGCGGCAGCGCCGATCAGGCGATCGATCCGGCAGCGGCGCACAGCCCGGCCGCAGCGTACGTCGGTCTGCGCGTGGTACGGGGGACGAAAACGGCTGCCGGCAAGTAGACCGTAAAACACGCCCGGTCAGCGCACGCGGCTGAAGGACACGCTCTCGCCTGTGCGCGAAGCCTTGCGGCGAGTATGCCGGGAGAGAAGGCCCCTTCTTGATCCGCCCTCGACCAGATTGGCTCTTGCACGCGTTTCCCACGCGGCTTAGGCTGCGAGCATGAGTCAATTCACGCCGACCGACCGCACCCGCGTGCGGCGCAAGCCCGACCGCGGCTCCTATGACCGCGAACTGATCTACAAAATTCTCGACGACGCTTTTGTTTGCCAAGTGGCGTTCATCGCGGATGGAATGCCCTGGGTCGTGCCCACAAACTACGTGCGCGTGGGCGACAAGCTTTTCCTGCACGGCTCGACTGCAAGCCGGCTGATGAAGACGCTCTCCATCGGCGCGCCTTTCACACTGAACGTCACGCTGCTTGACGGAATCGTCTGCTCGCCCACAGCTACGGGACATTCGGTCAAC
>DASRCZ010000115.1:0-2470 GCA_035652855.1 Candidatus Acidiferrum sp. | reverse complement strand
AGGACTTCTCGATCCCCGTGTGCAGATACCCCAAATCGGGAATTGCCTTGACTACCGTTTCGCCGTCCAGCTCCAGCAACACGCGCAGCACCCCGTGCGTTGAAGGGTGTTGCGGCCCCATATTGAGGACCATCGTCTTATTGACGCCAATTGCGCTTTGCACCGTGGTCGTCGCCATCACAGGCCCTTCCTGATTCCAAACGACGCGCTGGGAATATCCCGATGCCCCTCGACCGGAAAATCCTTCCGCAGCGGATGCCCCTCCCAATCCTCGGGAAGCAAAATTCGCCGCAGATCGGGATGTCCGTTGAACCTCACGCCCATCAAATCGAAAATTTCGCGCTCCAGCCAGCCCGCCCCGGGCCACACGGAAGTCAGGGAATCCACCACCGCATCCGATCCCGGCACGCGCACTTGCAGCGTTACGCGCCTGCGTTTCGGAATCGAAACCAGTTGATAGTTCAGTTCAAAGCGCGGCTCGGAAGGCAAACGGTCCACGCAGGTCGCGTCGCTCAGCAGATTGAATTGCAAATCGGCGGCATCACGGCACCGCGCGGCCACGGCTCGCAAGTGCTCGCGCGGCACTACGATCGTCGTATCGCCCCGAAACTCAATCACTTCTGCGACCGCGTCGCTCTTCCACGACCGCAGTTGCTCGGCCACAACATTAGCTTTTTGACTGTCGTTCTCCGCCACGTTTTCCACACGCCGGGCTATTTATGCCAATCCAGCGCGCCCTTTTTCAGAAGATAGAAGTAACCGACGAGCAGGACGGCGATGTACAGCATCATTTCCACGAAACCGTAGAGCTTCAAATCGCGAAAAACGTACGCCCACGGATACAAGAAAATCGCTTCCACATCGAACAGAATAAAAACCATCGCCACCAGGTAGAACTTCACGGAAAACGGTTCGCGGGCGTCGCCGGTTGGCTCCATGCCGCATTCGTAGGCTTGCTTCTTCGCGCGGTTCGGGCGCCGCCATCCGACTAACGCGGAGACGCTCACCAGAAGGGAAGCCAGCACCCCGGCGATCAGCAGTTGCAAAACTAGCGGAGCGTACGCTTGTAGGCCAGAACTGCTCATGGGCGAAGCGGTATAATAGCTATTCGCAAGCGCATGGTCAAATGCGCGGCGCAAAAAAGTCCGGCGCGGTGCTTTGCTGGCTCGTGGTGGTTCATGCCGGCGGCCCGCGAACTCGGATGTGCCGCGCCTGGCCGGCAGGCTTTCTGGAAAACATCGATATAGATAAGGATCCGCGCATAGCGCCGAGAGGAACGAAAGCCGCGAAATGCTCTTCGGACACAATACTAATCTCACGCTCGATGGCGTGACCTATCACGTGCAAACCGAGGACCGCGGCGAAGCCCACGCCATTCTCGATACCGCCGTCTACTGTCGCGGTCGAGTAATGCATCACCGCACCAGCAGCTATCGCGATCTCTTGCCGTTCGACGAAGACCGGCTGCGCGCCCTGAAGCTGCGCCTCGACGATCAGCATCGCTCCGTCCTCGAGGAGATTCGCTCCGGCGCGCTGCAATGTTCACCGCCTGCTTCCAGCGTTGAATCCGCGGAAACGGCCGGTGCCGCGCACCTCAAGCCGGCCGGCGCCGCTCCGAGTGCCCAGGCCGAAGCCCAGTCGCTAAAGCTGGAATTCCGCAATCCCAAAACGTGGCTGAAGTGCAATCAGGCTACGCTGCTTATCGCCGTCCGCGACAGCGCTGGCAAACCCGTCCCGGCTGGCGTCAGGTTGCGCGTCGAAGGCGCCGCCACCCCGACCCAAGCCGATGCCACAACCGGTCCGCACGGCGATGCCTTGTTCGAGTTCGCCGTGCCGCGCTCCGAGAGCGGCGACCTAACCTTTATTATTGACGCCGTTTCCGGCTCCGCTCGCGGCCAGTTGCGCTTCCAATTGAAAGCCAAGACGCGCCCGCCCCTGCGGGATTAGCAGGGTATCACCCCGCTGCCCGCGCGCTCCAAACCCCGTATAATGAGTGCGTGAACTCCTCTCTTCTGCCGCTTCAAATCATCGTAAACGGGGAAGCTCGCACCGCGGCTCCCGGCACGACGGTCAGCGATCTGCTGCGCGCGCTGGCCCTCCACCCGGGCCGCGTCGCCATCGAACGCAATCTCGAAATTCTTCCTCGCGCGCGGTGGGCGGAAACGCAAGTCGCTGCCGGTGACCGCTACGAAATCGTTCAATTCGTCGGCGGCGGCTAGCGCCCCAATCTACCCGGACTCTGCTCCCGCGCATCTGAATACGCGTAAACAAACCTGGCCGCGGCTATGGTGAAATCGCTTAAGCCTGGAGCTTTTTCATGAAAATCGCCGCACTGGTTGCCCGTATATTGCTCGGCTTGGTCTTCGTGTTTTTCGGTCTCAATGGCTTCCTGCGCTTCCTTCCCGATGCCGGCCTGCCACCCGGCGCCGCGGGCCAGTTTGTCGGCGCCCTTTTCGCCTCCCACTATATC
>DASRCZ010000114.1:0-9900 GCA_035652855.1 Candidatus Acidiferrum sp. | reverse complement strand
GGCAAATACTTTGCGTGCGAACAAGCGGTCAACGGCAAAGTGGAATCGCTGATCGTGTTTGTGCCGGCCGAAACACCAAGGCATTACTACACGCAAGGTGTGCTATCCGACGGCAGAGCCACGGGCCGGGCCGCGCTCGAGATTGATGGAGACCATTGGACGTATCAGAGCCAGGAGCAAGAGGGCGGCAACACCACTTACTACCGGACCACGAACCTCTTTTCCGGAAGGGATCACATTCACTTTGAGCAATTGCAGTCCTCGGACGGCGCACATTGGAACGTGACGAGTACGGGCGAGGAAGCACGGATGCGATGACGCGCCGGCGACGCAAAGTCCCGTTCTTCATGGCAGATAGTAGCGGAAGGAGGTGAAAACCATGTTATCCACGGCTTTCGCGTGGCTTCCGGGAAGGTTTGTGCCAGCGGGTGTGCCGGTCGTGCCGGACCACGCCGATTTCGTGAGATACGAATATTGAATGCCCCACTGGAAACGGCCCTTGGTACCCTGGTAAGGTTTGTGCCAGAAGCCCAGCGTGCCCTCCCAGATGTTCCTAATATCACCGGCACAACCGGGCGGTGTCGGCGCCGGAGCGAGCGTTCCGCCCGGTACGGAGCCGGTCGCTGCCGCTCCGGGAAGAGCCGCGACATCGCACGGAGCGTTGTTGAAGAGCGGCGAGCCATAGCCAACGCCCGCGCCGGCGGTATTGACGTAGGCGGTGCGAAACGCGTACTCATCGCCGTAGTAAGCGTAGAGATCAAGCTTCGAGGAGGGATGAGCCTCGAGAGAGCCGAGAGCGGATCCGCCGCGAATCGGAGCAAGCGTGCCATCGGGGCGCGCGGTCACATCCGCCAACTGCGCGCTGGAGTACCGGCCGACGCCGTCGCCGCCGAGGAAATGAACGCCGAAATCGAGCTTTTTCTGGAAGAGGGGCCACCGCATGTTGACGCCGATGCCTCCGGCGGCGCGAGAGTCGTTGAAGGCGCCGAAAGCGCTCGGAGTCGTGCTTCCGTTCGAACAAGGATTGGCAACGCTGGCGAGCGCGCAAGGATAAATGCGATTGCGGAAGGTGCTGAGAACGCCAAAGACTTCGTAATGGCCGAAACCGGGATCGAATGCCGCTTTCACGATGAAGTCCGGGGTCTGATTCACGCTGTAGCCGGCCGTGTCGATGAAATTAAGCAATCCGCCGCCCTGGCCCACGGCGTTGACGAAGAAATTCGCCGGGAAACCGCGGCCGCCAAAGGTGAGTTGCGGATTTTCGACAGCGAAGGCCAGCGCCACGCGATGATTGAAACTTTTCACGAGGCGCACGGCGTATTGGCGGCTCCAGGTGAAACCGACGTTATACTGCGCGTCAATGGTAAGCGGAATAGCTTCGCCTCGATTGTCGATGCCGTTCTTGTTCTCGGTTGCGAGGCTCCACATTTGACCGCCGGTGATGGAAAATCCGTTGCTGAACGCAGCCTGGCCAAAGAGCTGGCGCTGCCGCAGAACGTAGCTGTTGCTCTGGCGGTTGTTGGAGGTGACGCCTGTGCCGAGCCAATCGGCTTCGTAATAGGCGAGGAGCTTGGCGCTGGCGAGCCGGCCTTCGGCGAGGAGAGTGGCGCGGGACTGGCGGCCGCTGGCATTAAATTCCGTCACGTTGGAGAGTCCGCTACCCGGATAGGGAATGCCGGTAAACGGGGTGTTGATATCGGCGCTGGCGGCACGATTTCTGAAAACCGATTCGGCGGCGACATAGCCGCCGGGCGTAATGCTGATGCCGCGGTAGCGAATGGTGGTAGGCCCTTCCTCCGAGTTCTTCTCCTGGGGCGGGGTACTCGGGTGGCCGCTGTGAGTCGCGGAACCAGCGGACGTAGCTTCGGCGGCGATGGTATTCAGCGGCAAAGCGGCGTCCTTGGAGTCTGGACTGGCGCCGCCGGGTTCCGCTTGCCGGACTGAAGGGCCGGAAGCGGCGTCCAGCGCGGATTCGTTGCGTTGCGGGCCGCGTTTGGCGAGCTCTTCTTTGAGCCGGCGAAGCTCTTGTTGCTGTATTTCGAGAGTGCGACGGAGTTCTTCGATCTGGGTGGCGAGTTCCGCATCGCGTTCCAAGCCATCCTTCGGAGCTTTCGCGGGCTTTGCAGAGGATGCGGGCTGAGCGCCGGCATTTTCCTTTTCCGGCGTATCGGCGAGAACGGTTCCGACAATCAAGAATAGCGACAGCATGAGTGCGGCGACTTGTTTCATTTCCCCCTCTTCGTCTTTCCCTGGACTCAAAAATGGTACCGAACAGTGGCGTGCTAACTGGCGGCAGGATAGCGAAGGTGTGTTGCAGGCCGTTGTTCGAAAGATGAATGGAATGTAACGATTCGCCGGCGGCACCGGGCCTTGGGATTACAACCGAAGCTTGGAATCAATGAAACCGGCTCAGGCATGGTTGGGCGCGGGAAGGGCGGTCTGGGCTGGTCCTCGCGACGGGCGTTCCAAGGGCTCGGCGGATGCGCCTGGAAAAGTGCGCCGCAGGCCTGATGTGTGGCTGAATGCGCTTCCCATGGTAGTTGGGGGGCTCGTCGCGTCAAGAAACGTCAGCTGGGAAAGCTATGCGGGTTTCAGCTTCCGGTGAGGCGGAAAAAAGGAGGAGGGGACCGGCGCCAGGGGTGCACCGGTCCCCGGAAGGACTTCGTTGAGGATGATAACGCGGATGAGGATGGCAAACGCGCGTCACGGCAGCATCACGCCACGGTGAATTTCTCTTAACGAGCGAGGGCATCGCCGCCGGCGAGAGTGCGAGCGGCTTCCTGCTCGGGCTGGCGGATCGGAACGGAAAAGTGGAAGCGCGAGCCGCGCCCCAGTTCGCTTTCCACCCAAATCCGCCCGTGATGAGCTTCGACAAGATGCTTGGCGATGGAGAGGCCGAGTCCGGTGCCGCCGGCCTCGCGGGAGCGCGCGGCGTCCACGCGATAAAAGCGCTCGAAAATCCGGGGCTGATCGCTTTCTGGAATGCCGATTCCGGTGTCGGCCACGGTGAAGACGATTTCGCCATTCTCGAGGGCCGCGCTGACTTCGATGAGGCCGCCGGGCGGTGTGTACTGCAGGGAGTTGTCGAGCAGGTTTTGGAGGACATCGCGGAGACGGCGGCGGTCCGCCGCGAGATCGGGCAGCCCCGCGGGGATCCGGACCGTGATGCGAAGATCTTTCTCGAGAGCGCGGCGGCGAAGGCTTTCGACACAACTTTCCACAAAACCGGCGACGGCAAGGGGCTGAAACTCGAGGTCGAGGCGATCGGCATCCATTCGGGAGAGCTTCAGCAAGTCGTCGGTGAGGCGGGCAAGGCGCTGCGCATGTTCGAGAATAATCTGAACGAAGCGGCGGCGGTTTTCCGCATCGTCCATGGCGCCGCTGAGGAGCGTTTCCGCGAATCCCTGAATAGCCGTGAGCGGCGTCTTGAACTCGTGCGAGACATTGGCGACGAAATCGCGGCGGACTCGTTCCAGGCCGCGCAGCTCGGTGATGTCATGCAGCACGAGGACGGCTCCGGCCGTTTCCCCGGCCCGAACGGAAGCGACGGTGGCCGCGAAGTGACGCTGGCGCAGGGTGCCGGTGGCGATTTCCGCCTCGACGCGGGGCGCGCCTTTCAGCACAGCCCTCACGGCTTCGCACATCTCCGCCTGCCGGACAACTTCGACGAGCGCGCGGCCCGGCTGCGGCGGTACGTCGAGTTCGAGGATGGAAGCAAACCCGCGATTGGCGAACACGATGCGCTCCGCGGCGTCCACGACGACGACGCCTTCCACCATGCTGTCCAGAATCGCGGAAGAAAGGTTGCGCTCCTCGGTAAGGGAACGGATGGTGGCGTCGAGGCGGGCAGCGGTCTGATTCAGGGAAGCGCCCAGGGCGTCGAGCGCGTCGCCTGAGCGGTCGGCCGCGATAGGCCGGAAATCGCCCTCGGCTACACGGCGGGAAAATTCCCGCAGCCGCTCGATGCGATGGGTCAATCCGCGCGAGACGAGCAGAGCGGCGGCGAAGGCGAGCAGCAGAATTACAATGGAAAAAAGCCAGAGGCTCCGGTGGAAGGAAATGAGGGCCTGGTCCACGGTTTCGAGCGGCAAGGCGAAGCGGAGCACCAGCGGTTCGCTGCCTGGCGGGCCGTCCGCTCGCACGGCGAGGTAGAGCAGGTCGCGCCCGATGGTGACGCTGTGGCGAACGGACTTGCCTTCCGCGAAGCGCAACGCATCGCGAACTTCGGGGCGTCCAGCGTGATTCTCCATGGTCGAGGTATCCGATTGCGAGTCGGCGAGAACCGTGCCGTCCGCAGCAATCACGGTGACGCGCGCGCCGCTGGCCGCGAGTTCGCGGGTCCAAGCAAGAAGAGCGGCTTTTTCCTCGGGCGAGGGCGGAGAGGAAACCGGCAGCTTGGGCGGCCGCGCAAGAGCCACGTGAGCGACGGCGGCAAGCTGGCTGAAACCGGTCCGCTGGTAGTCGCGGCGTAGCGCGCGCTCGGCAAAAAGGCTGGCGGTTAGCAGCACGGCGGCGAGCAGGCCGAAAAAGGTGAGCGCGAGCTTCCAGAAGAGATTACGCCGCACGGGTTTCAAACAAATAGCCCGCGCCTCGGACGGTTTTCAGGTGCGCGGGATTCTCAGGATCGCTTTCGATTTTTTCGCGCAAGCGGCGGACGTAGACATCGACGCTGCGCGGGGTGACGAAACGATCGGCGCCCCAGACGGCATCGAGCAGTTGATCGCGCGTGAAGACGCGGTTGGGACGCGAAGCAAGGTAATAGAGCAGGCGAAACTCGAGGGTGCTGAGGGACACGGCCTTGCCCGCGTGACTCACGCGGTAAGAGGCCGGATCGATAGCGAGCTTGCCGACTTCAATGGCGCGGGGCGCATCGCTTGGAGGCTCGGCGCGGCGGAGCAACGCCTTTACGCGGGCGAGCAGTTCGCGCGGGCTGAAGGGCTTGGTGACGTAGTCGTCGGCGCCCATTTCGAGTCCGACGACGCGGTCGGCTTCCTCGCCGCGGGCGGTGAGCATCAGAATCGGAAGGCGGTTGAGGGTTTCGTCCCTGCGGATTTCGCGGCAGATTTCGAGACCGGAGAGCTTCGGGAGCATTAGATCGAGGAGGAGCAAGTCGGGCGGGCTCTTTTTAACCGCGGCGAGGCCGGCCACGCCATCCGTAGCCGAGCTGACATGGAAGCCCTCGTTCGCGAGGTTGTAGCGGACGAGTTCGACGATATCGCGATCGTCTTCGATGATGAGAACTTTTTTCATCGGGTCACGGCCCGCCGAGGCGGCGATTCGAAAGCAGTTCCCCGGAGCCAGCGCAATCCGGCCGGGGTGAACGGCGATTGGGCGGCTTGGGACTTGACGAAGCACAATGGCGGAATCCAGTGTGACGATGCCCGTTCATCCGCACGTTACTCCCGGATGAACAAAGTGTAAATGACTTTGGGCGGGAAGTCAGGACCTCTGACCCGCGGCCATGGTGGTGAAAGCCAAGGTCAGCAGTGTTTTTTGCTCGAGTTCATGGGCCTTGGCGGACCCCGTGGCGGGGCTGGCGCTGGCCGAGCGCTTGACGGAGCGCACGCGCAAATTGCGGGCCTGAGCAAGACGTTCGAGCCGCGGCATAACATAGAAAAGCGCGCCCATGTTCGCGGGCTCCTCCTGGACCCAGACAATTTCGCGGGCATTGGGATGGCGGGCAATGGCTTCGGCGAGTTCGTGCCTGGGCAGGGGATAGAGCTGATCCAGCGCGAAGATGGCCGTGCCGGTGTCCTTGCGCTTGCGGCGTTCGCCGCGAAGCTCGTGAACGACTTTGCCGCTGGCAATGAGAATGCGCTCGGCGTTTTGCACCTCGGAATCGGGAACGAGGGGCAAAAATCTCGGTTCGCTGAAGGCTGAAATGGGAGAGCTGGCGTCTGGATGGCGGAGCATGCTCTTTGGGGTGAAGACGATGAGCGGCTTGCGCCAGCGGCGCAGGGCCTGCCGCCGCAGCATGTGGAAATACTGAGCGGCGCTCGAGGGCTGACAGACCTGGATGTTGTCTTCGGCAGCGAGCTGCAGGTAACGCTCGACGCGGGCGCTCGAATGCTCGGGTCCCTGGCCTTCGTAGCCATGGGGCAGGAGGAGGACGATGCCGGCGGGAAGATTCCATTTGTCCTCGCCGGCGCTAATGAACTGATCGATGATGACTTGCGCGCCGTTTGCGAAATCGCCGAACTGGGCCTCCCAGAGCACAAGGGCTTCGGGATAGTCGCGGCTGAAGCCGTATTCGAAGCCGAGGCAGCCGGCCTCCGAGAGGGACGAATTGTGAATTTCGCAGAAAGCTTGATCGCGCGAGAGGTGAGAAAGTGTGAGGTAGTTGTGCTCGGTCTGCGTGTCAATGAGCACGGCGTGGCGCTGATTGAAGGTGCCGCGCTGGGAGTCCTGTCCGGTGAGACGAACGGGCGTGCCTTCGAGGACAAGGGAGCCAAAGGCAAGGAGCTCGGCGAAACCGTAATCCACGGGGCGCTTTCCGGAACCCATTTCGGCGCGCTGCTCGAGGAGTTTGGCGATTTTGGGATGGAGGTGGAAGCCTTCCGGCACGCGGACCAGGCCTTGGGTGATTTCGGCGAGCCGCTCCGCGGAGAGTCCGGTATCGACTTCGTACGAAGGATCGTACTTGCCATGCTGGAAGGCCGACCAGTAATCAGGCAACTGGCGAAGATGGGGCATTTTGCGGAGTGAACGCGCTTTGCTCTGTTCCTCCTCGTATTCCTTGCGAACGGCTTCGACAATGTGAGCGGCATCAATGCCGGTCTGCTCGGAATAAATCTTCCAGAGCGGCGGATGGTCCTTGATGCGCTCGTAGAGCAGGGGCTGGGTGATGGTGGGGTCATCCACTTCGCTGTGGCCGTGGCGCCGATAGCCGATCAGGTCCACAACGACATCGCCGCCAAAGGTGGCGCGATATTCGGCGGCAAGGCGTCCGACGCGCACGACGGCGTCGGGGTCTTCGGCATTGACGTGAAAGACGGGGACACACTGGCGCTTGGCAAGGTCCGAGGCAAAACGGGAAGAGTGCTCCTGCTCGGGGCGGGTGGTGAAACCGATAAGGTTATTTACGATGATGTGAATGGCGCCGCCGATGGTATAGGCCTTCAGGTCCGCCAGGTTCAGCGTTTCTGCCCAGATGCCCTGGCCGGCGAAAGCGGCGTCGCCGTGCATGATAATGGGCACGACTTTGTTGAGCGTTTGTGGGGTGCGATCGATGATCGGGCCGTCCGCGCCGTACCGAGTCTGCTTGGCGCGCACGCGGCCGGCGGCGACGGGGTCGACGGCTTCCAGATGGCTGGGATTCGAAACCAGATGAATCTCGATTTCCTTGCCGTGGCCGGTGGTGTACGTTCCAGTGGCCCCGATGTGATATTTGACGTCGCCGGCGCCGAGCACGCTGCGCGGATCGACGTCCTCGAATCCCGCAACCACCTCGTGCGGTGTCTTGCAAGCGGCGTGGACCATTACGTTGAGGCGGCCGCGATGACTCATGGCCATCACGGACTCGATGGCGCCGTGTTCGCCCGCGGTGTCGAGCAGGGCGTCGAGCAAAGGGATGAGAGCGGTGACGCCTTCGAGCGAAAAACGCTTCGTGCCGAGATAGCGGGCCTGCAGGACTTGCTCGAAGAGATCGGCGCGGACGAGGCGTTCGAGAATCTTGGCCTGGTCAACGGCCGCCGGCTCCGTCTCGAGGTGCTCGGCGATCCAGCGGCGGCGCTCCGGGTCGAGCAGGTGCATGAAATCGGCGCCGATGGTTCCGCAGTAATAACGGCGAGCTTCCTCCGCGGCGGGACCTGTGAACTGCTGGAGGTCGGGAGAGGCGATTGGCTCGAAAAGGCCTAGCGGGTCCAGATTCGCTTCGAGATATCCCCAGCGGCGATAGGCGTCGAACACTCTCTCACGGTCGGCAGCCACTTGGAGAGACGAATCTTGGCCATTCTTGGTCGCAGCTTGCTTTTCGCCTTTTTTGGCCTTGGAGGGGCGGGGCGGACGTTCAGCTTCTAGCGTAGGTCGGTTTCCCATGATGTTTCCAAACCACCATTTTGCCACAGAACGCGCCCCGCGGTTTTTGGGGCAGCCCCGGCGTGCGAAGGGCACCGGGCAACGTGAATGAAAGGGGACAGGTGGCCAGGTTTGGATCAGGGCCGGCCAAAACAGTGGTACTGGAAGCCGAGCGCTCGCATGGATTCGGGCGAGTACAGGTTCCGGCCATCAATGACGAGCTTGCGCGCCATCAACTTGCCGGCGCGCTCCCAATCGATTTTTTTGAAGGCGTCCCACTCCGTGCAAACCAGCGCAGCATCGGCATGGTTCAATGCGGCGTAGGGATCTTCGTGATAGTGGAGCTGGGGAAAGATGGCCTGGGTTCGAGAGATCGCTTGGGGGTCAGTGGCATGTACTTCGGCGCCTTCGGCGAGGAGTTCCCGGATGACTTCGAGGGCGGGAGCAAAGCGGATGTCATCGGTATTGGCTTTGAAGGCGAGGCCGAGGACGGCGACGCGCTTGCCCTTCACGACCCAGAGCGCTTTGCGAATTTTCTCGGTATAGCGGCCGATGCGCTCCTTGTTCACGCGCTCGGCGGCTTTCAGAATGTCGAAATCGACACCGACAGAAGCGGCGAGGTGGATGAAAGCTTGCACATCCTTGGGAAAGCAGAAGCCGCCGAAACCGAGGCCGGCCTTAAGAAATTGCCCGCCGATGCGCGGGTCGAGGCCCATGGCGCGGGTCACTTCCTCGACGTCGGCACCGATGCGCTCGCAGAGATCGGCGATGACATTGGCATAGCTGATTTTGAGGGCGAGGAAGGAATTGGAGGCGTGCTTGATCAGTTCGGCGCTGTTGATGGTGGTGACAAGAAGCTCGCCGCGAGGTCCTGGAGGGCACGTTCCATTGTGGACGGGACACGTGAAGCGCCGCTCGATGATGGGACGATAGATCTCGCGGAGGTCTTCGGCGGCGGAGGGATCCTCGACGCCGACGACGATGCGGTCGGGGTGGAAGAAGTCCTCGACGGCGGTCCCTTCGCGCAAGAACTCGGGGTTGGAGGCCACGCGAAATTTGATCTGATCGTTGCGACCATACGCGGCGAGGGCGCGGGCGAGTTCGATGCCGGTTCGCGCCGGGACGGTGCTCTTCTCGATGACCAGTTTCGGGCCGTTGGCCTCAGCCGCAATTTGGCGGGCGCAGTGATCGATGGCGGAAAGATCGGCCTCGCCATTTTCTTTTGGCGGCGTGCCGACGCAGATAAAGATGGCGTCGCTGGCGCGAATCGCTTCGCCGCCATTGGCGGTGTAGGAGATTTTTCCGGCGGCTCGAGCGGATTTAAGAATTTGACCGAGATGCAGCTCGTAGATGGGAACGCCGCCGGCGTTGAGCTTGGCGATGCGCTCGCTATCGATATCCGTGCAGACGACTTGATGGCCCGCTTCCGCAAGGCAGGCACCCGTGACTAGCCCGACGTAACCACAACCGATAACCGAAAGACGCACGCCGAATTCTCCTAGTGTCCCATGACAATTTTGCCCGCCGGAAATCGAGTTTCCCGGTGAACAAGGACATGGAACCAACCACTCTAGTCTACCAAAGAAAACAAGCAGCAAACGCGAGGCGCTAAGCGGAAGGGGCCGTGTGCGAATGCCTTGCGCCGCGGCCCATGAGCAAGCCGCGCAAGCCGAGAAGAAGGAGGCGAGGCTGGCGGCGGACCAAGTTCCAGAGGAGGCGTGTGGCTTCATCGCGATGGATATTGGCGAGGGACTGGCGAGCGGAGGCATTCAGCAAATCGACAAGCCGGGAATAATCGCGCTGCTGGAAATGATGCATGCTGCGGCGAATCAGGCGGTGCGTTTCCAGTTCGCGGCGAAGGCTTCGCAGTTCCTCACTCGGCCC
>DASRCZ010000113.1:0-10832 GCA_035652855.1 Candidatus Acidiferrum sp. | reverse complement strand
CTCCGCATTTTGACTCCTGCCGCCCCGCCTCTATACTTTTCCCGGAGGCGAAAGGGGTCCGGTGACCTTCCCGGCCTTCAAAGCCGGCGATTCGGTCCTTCGCGGGTCGAATGGTGGATTCGACTTCCACACGCCTCCGCCAACTCGTGCCTTTTTGCGTGCGTTGGCGCGAATCCGATGGCCCATCTCCCGTCCCTCCGCTGCATCCAATCTTCGTCCAATTGCGCGGGCTTCGCGCTGGCGTGACTCGAGCCAGTGCGAACGCTGCTATTGCGCGCCACTCGCCCGCCATTCCGCGGGACTGGACACGCTCGAATGCAAATTCAAGACGTTCCTTTTCTCGGAGGCGCCGCGCCCCGAAACGCTCATCGCACGGCGGGAAAACTCTCCGGCTTCGCCTTGCGATTTCGCGGCGAAACGCGCGGCCCCGCGGCTCGCTATCTGGACGTTGGCTGCGGAAATGGCTTCATCACGGAATTGGTTGCCCCGTCATTTGCCGAGACGTTTGCTATCGACGTCGAGGAACTGCGCCTGCTGGATTTTCATGCTCACGTCCGCAACGCGCCCGGCTTTCGACTCTTCAGAATGTCCGCGGCTCAAATGGCGTTTCCGGATGAACTGTTTTCCTTCATCACGTGCTTTGAAGTCCTTGAGCATGTTCGCGACGTCAGCGCCACCGTGCGAGAAATCGTAAGGGTTTGCCAGCGGTTTGGCGTCATCGTCATTTCCGTTCCTCAGGTGTGGTTCCCGGTCGAAAATCACGGCATGAAAATCGGCGGTCATATCTTTCCCCGGAAGATTCCGGGTCTGCCGTACCTTCGTCCTCTGCATAGAAAGCTGGCAATCGCGAGGGTCTTCTCTTCGGCGGGTCTGGACCGCCTTTTCTTACCGCTCGGCACGGAACTTCTGGCTACTGCCTATGCCGCCCCGCAATTCGAACGTGCCGCGTCCCACCCGGGCTCCTGGGAGAGCCGGCTCGCATTTTTGCGCGGATTCCTCGGCCGCTGCGAGCAAATACCGGTTCTGCGCGCGCTTACGGGTGTCTCCTTGCTCAAAGCCTATCGAAAGGTGCTCTGACGCGACTTGTGGGAATGTAGCGTTGCGCGGGAGCCTGCGCCAATTCGGGGCTCCGCGCGCCGCGCAAGGCGACGAACACGAGTTCAAATGCTAAGGTATCCTGGGCCGCTGCTGCCGGGCTGCGTTAGCCTGGTGGCTGATACTGTCCAGCGACACCGACTTCGCCATGGTCGGCCTGGAGGCCGCATCGCTTTCGCGAACAGGTCTGCGAATTTGTGGCGTCGAGCCTCAGGACGTCGCCGGCGAAGCTTGTTTTGAGTTTGCTTTTTCCAGAGGATCTGGAAGCCGCGAAGCTCTTCGAGGTCGATACGCTGGCGGAGTTCAAGCCGTCTTGCTTTCGCGCGCGTCGCAACGACGGCTCACCCCTCTGGGTGGATGTGCAAAGCAGTCCCGTGCGCACCGCTTCCGGTGATGTCTACGGCGCCTCGCAACAGCCACTTTGACCGCGTCGCGGGAGTTCTGATTCTTCCTCCTCTGATCCTCGATTCATATAGCGGCGCGCAGAATCGTGCTCGCGTTCCTCCTTTGCCCGGCCGGCTCGCGTTCGGTTTTTTGCAGCGTCCTTTGACGGCTGAATTGCACTGCCACGCCGATGATCCGCGACGCCGAATCGATGCCTTCCACGCGTATCACCTGCCCTTCGCAGTGCCAGTTGCTCGGTTCTCCCGCGACTTCCTTCGGCATCGTCACCAGCAGCTCCACGCGCTCGCCCTCTTGAAAGCTCGAGCCCGTCGCGAAATACACACCGCCTTCGGAAACGTTCACACATTCGGCATGCTGATCCGGCACGCCAAACTTCCAGATACGCACACGCATCGGCATGCGCATAGGAACACGCTGCGAACTCCGACGTTCGGCAAGCAGGGGCGCCATGAACACCACTCCCCGCGCCGGAAGGGTAACGCGAAACCAGGAATCAAAAACGTAACGCCGACTATCCACCCCGAAATATCCACAGTGCAAGGCCCTATTTCGTCCCTAATCGCTTTGTCCCAGGATGAGTACCGGAGCACCCAGATGTCCGCTCCGGCTTACCTCCGCTGCGTTTCGCTTCCTTCTGGTATTGCTGACACAGGCCATAGCGCCAGGCTGCGGTCGGGGAACCGCCCGCCCCATTCGTCAATTTCTTCGTTCAGCCTTAGCAGCGGCTCGGGAAAGAGAAAGGGGCTTGCTTGCAGATTCAGCGGCCTCCAGCGCCCCGTAAAAATATCGCTGTTCTGCTGTCGCGGATACGTGGTCGTCAGCAGGTATTTCGAGCCGCTCGCTCCGATGTTGCGCAACGCTTTCCAAATCAAGCGATGTGGCAGATGCACGAAGCAGTCGCGGACCAGCACCACGTCCGCACGCGGCAGCCGGTCTTTCGTCACATCGAGCACGCGAAATTCCCGGCCGCGTTCCCCGTACTTCGCGCGGTTTTCCTCAATGAGTTTCGGCACGATGTCGCATCCCATATATTTGCAGTTGTCCAGATGGACGCGGCTCATCCACAGGTGATCCCCGCAAGCCGCGTCCAGCAGGCTGGCCGCGCCGAGCCGCTTCAAAATGCGCGGCAGCTCTTCGCGAACCACATGCGTTACCTGAAGGCTCGATCCCGCTCCCGAGACAGACTCCGGATCGGCCCAGCGATTTGTCCTGTAGATTTTGCTGAAAATGTGCGCTTGAAACGGCTCGCGCATCCGCAGATACATGTTGTAGGCGAATGGCAGCCGGTTCACAAGTTGATGCTTCAAAGGCATGGCAATTCTTCTGATGGCTGCCTGCAGATGTCCCACCCTGATTTGCCGGCCTCCGGGGGGTCCTCTGTTGCCCGCCAGTCCCCGCAAGAAAACGACTGCGGTCAAGCTCCATCTGCTAAAACGCGACAGGGCAAGGCGGGTTGCCCGGCCCTATCGCTGCGCGAGACATCGGAATCAGAAGCGAAATTCGATACCGCCCTGGTACCGGAAGTTGCTTTGATTGTTGTTTCCAAAAGTGAAATTGTTGCCGAAACGCGTCAGCACGTAATCCACTTCAGCCGGACGGATCGCGAAATGCGTGGTCACGGGAATGTCCACGCCGCCTCCGATGATGAAATCCGCCGCATTGTTGCTCGGCGATCTGCTCACCGTGCAAGTCGCCACCACGCCGCAATTCTTCGCGAGATTTCCATAGAAATTAGAATGCGCACCCCCGCCCATCGCTTCGAGGAATGGCTCGAAATGCGACTTGCGGATTTTCACGATCGGGCCAAAATTATATGTGAACATATTGGCCTGTGCCGAAACCGCGCACGCCCCGATTCCCGGACAAACCAGCGATCCCGGGGGGAAAATGGCCGTCCGCGTTTGACTCGCGTAACCTACAAATTCCGCCTTAACGCCAAACCAGCGATTGAAAAAGACCTCCGCGGCTCCGCCGCCACCGTTGAAATTGACCGAATTCACGATGTTGTTGTTTTGTGGAACAAAGTGCATGTACGAGTAGAAAATCGGCACCTCAAACTTGGGCGCCTCCTGGCCAAAAGCGCTTGTGCCCAACAGGATCAGCGCTCCTAGGACCAACGCATTTCTCACCTTCATCATCGCCTCCACTAAGATTGTGCTCCACTCGCACCCGGCCATCTTCACAGAGCCGGTCCAGTCCCGAAACTGTCAATACGGCCAATTCGGAGCGTAAAAAGCCGCATGGCGGAGAATCTTGTTCAATTGCAAGTTTCCGCGTCCGCCACCATTGCGCGTACGCAAATCCTGTTTGTGGATTTCGCAAACGCGAAAGTCGCCGTGCCCACCGCTCGGGCATGGGTCTTGGATTTTCGGAAAATGTCGCGTTTGGCTGGCATGTTTGCCAGTCACCAGTCAAAGCGCCCTGCGTCACTGTAGTTGAGTGAACGCGACACTGCGCCTCAACTTCCTGTCATTCCGAGGTGTAAAGATGAAAATCCCAAACCCCCCGAAGCCGCTTCGCGGAGCGGCGGTCCTCGCGCTTCCTGGTTTGTTTCTCCTTCTCGTTGCTGACGCGCAGACTCCCCAGGCGCAGCAGCAGATCCAAGAACTCAGGCAAGCGATGGCCACGAACGAGGCGGCACTCTTGCAATTCACCTGGCGGGAGCAGCAATCCGTTCTCCTGAAGGGCGAATTGAAAGAGGAAGAGTTGTTCCAGGTGAGGCTGGGCCCGGATGGTGCAATGGTAAGGACTTCGCTCGGACCTCAGGCGGAACCCTCAGTAGGACACGAACACGGTCTGCGCGGACACATTAAAGAAAAAAAGACGGAGGAATTACAGGACTACGCGGAGCAGATCGCGGCTTTGGCACATAGCTACACGCAACCACAGCCCGGCCGCATTCGCGAACTCTACCAGCAGGGGAACGTCATGTTGGGATCGGCCGGAGCGCCCGGTCTCATCCAGCTCACGATTCATGGCTACATCAAGCCCGGCGATGTCGTCACGCTCGTCTTCAATGGGCAGCAGAAGCAGATTGTGAGCGCCGAAGTCTCTTCTTATTTGAACGACCCGGGCGACGCGGTGAAGATTTCCGCGCAATACGCGCCGATCCCCGGCGGACCGAACTATGTCTCCCAGATGGTCATCAACGGCGAGAGCAAGCAGCTTACGGTGCAAATTCAAAACTCGGACTATCATCGAATCGGTGTCTAAGAATAGGCGTCTAACTGACCCGGCGCTCGCCTTCCCTCAGGAACAGTTTTCCAGCTTGCCCGCGGTTACGTCCAGCGAATAGCAGTCTCCTGGGCTCCGTGCGTTGTTCTTGTTTGTTTGCACGTTTGAAGAATCTTTCAGCACCCGGGCATCTGTCCCTCTACGACAGTGACGCCGCGCAGGCATTTCCTTTCCTTCCTTTCCGAAAACAGGTTTGTCAGACTTCCGGATAATGGTAAGTTCTCAGGCTTGGCGGGCTAGGGAACCCTGCCGTGCTCGTTTCTAAGGGGGCGTGTTGTGAGAAAAGTCGCTGTGTTCTTGCTGGTGTTCTTTGCAGTTTCGCTTGTTTGCGGAGGACACGGCCGACGGTTGCCGCCGCAGGCGCCAGAGACGGGTTGGACCGCCCTCTTCAACGGCAAGGACCTGAGCGGATGGAAAAACAATGGCGACGAAAAATGGATCGCCGAGCACGGCACGATCTTCTGCGAGAGCGTGGCCAACAAATACGGTTACCTGACCACGGAAAAAACCTACCGCGATTTTGATCTGAAGCTGAGATTCAAAGGCGAAGCGCTCGGCAACAGCGGGGTCTTCTTCCATTCGCGCATTACCGGACTTGATCCCGAGCACGGCCCCGATATCGAAGGCATGCAGGTGGAAGTGGATCCAAGTGTGGGAAAGCACACCGGGGGACTCTACGAAAGTGGCGGGCGCGGCTGGGTGGCACAGCCAACGGCCGAAGGCGAGAGGGCGCTCAAGCCCGGCGCGTGGAATGACCTTGAGGTGTCCGTGCGCGGAAATCACTATGTTACACGCGTGAACGGCGTGCAGATCGTGGACTACAATGACTTGTCGCCAAAATTTAGCGAAGGCGTGATTGGCCTGCAAATTCATACCGGCGGCGGGGTGAAGATGCGCTGGAAAGATTTGTACATTCGGGTGCCATAGAAAAACGATGAGCGAGCGAAACCGGCGAGTGTTTTTGCAGACCACGGGCGCCGCGCTGGCCGCCGGATGGGGCGCGCTTTCCGGCGCGAACTCTGGCGCGTTCAGCGGAGAAAAGCCGGGATCGCAAAGCCGTGAAATCAGTGCTCCGCAGCTCGCCGCGGATAAAGGCAAGAAACCTCTGCGCCTCGGCTTGATCATCGGGGTTGGAAGCAATCCTGAAGCGGCACTAAAGAAAGTGCATGACCTCGGAGTGCCGACCTGCCAGGTTTACGTCAACGAATTTGTTCCGGGGGAAGCGCCGAAGCTAAGTCGCGCGCTGGATAAATACGGCCTGGAAGCAACTTCACTGGTGGTCGGCGGCCCGGGAAAGGAAGTATGGGACTTCTACGGCGGACCGCTGACCATCGGCCTTGTTCCGCGAGAAACGCGAGCGGCGCGTATAGCGCACATTCAAAAAGCCTCGGAGTTCGCCAAGGCCTGCGGGATCGCGGCGGTGCAGACGCACGCCGGCTTTATCCCGGAAAATCCAAATGATCCCGTGTACGAGGAGACCGTTGCCGCGCTGCGCGAAGTCGCCGGCTATTGCAAGCGCAACGGCCAGAATTTCCGCTACGAGACCGGCCAGGAAACGCCCATCACGTTGGTGCGAGCCATCCAGGATGTTGGCCTCGAGAACCAGGGCGTCAACTTCGATGTCGCAAACCTGATTTTGTACGGCAAGGCGAATCCCGTGGATGCCATGGAGATTCTCGGTCCCTTTGTGCAAGGCATCCATGCCAAGGACGGCTTGTGGCCCGCGAATCCGAAAGAACTTGGGACCGAGGTGCCCATCGGACAAGGGAAGGTGGATTTTCCGCGCATCATCGCACGGCTCAAGGAGATTCGCTATCGTGGCGCGGTAACCATTGAGCGCGAAATTTCAGGCCCACAACAGATGGAAGACGTGCGGGCGGCCAAAACGTATCTCGAAAACTTAATCGGCGCCTGACCGGAGTGTTTGATCGGCCCAGAGGGAGGAGTCTATGCCAGACGATGCAAAGCAACGAGAGAGCGCGGCGGAAAAGGTCGGTCGCAGAAAATTCATTGGTGTCGGCGCGGCGGTGGCTGCCGGAGTGGTGCTGATCAAGCCGCAGCTTGTCCGCGGCACGGCGGCAAACTCCGCCGTGCGCGTTGGCCTGCTTGGATGCGGCGGCCGCGGCACGGAAGATGCGATGAACCTAGTGGATACGGGCGGAGCCCGCGTTGTGGCTCTTGCGGATATGTTCCGGGACCAGCTCGATGCGGCGCACGCCGCTTTTGATAAGGTGCAGCAGGCCAAGGGCTATGCGGCGCTCGACGCCTCGCAATTGTTTGTCGGCCCGCGTGCGTATCAGGAAATCGCCGCGTCGAAGGAAGTCGACGCCATTGTTATCGCCACTCCGCCCTACTTCCATCCGCAGCACCTCGAAGCGGTTGTCGCCGCAGGCAAGCATGTCTATCTGGAAAAGCCGGTTGCCGTGGACGTGCCGGGAGCGATGAAAGTCATCGAAATCGGCAAACGCGCGGAGGGAAAACTCAGCCTGGATGTCGGTTTTCAGATTCGCGATTGTCCGCCGTTTGTGGAGCTGGTGAAGCGCATTCACGGCGGTGCGCTCGGGAAAATCGTCTGCGGCGAAGCGCACTACCTCGCCGGTTACCTCGAGCGGCCCGCCTGGTCCAACGCGTCGCCCGCGGAACGAAGGCTCCGCAACTGGGTTTGGGACCGCACGCTCTCGGGCGACATCATCGTCGAGCAGAATATCCACGTGATCGACATCTGCAACTGGGTGTTGCAGGCGCATCCTCTGAAGGCGAGCGCGACCGGAGGCCGGATGGGGCGCCCCGCGAATGACGGCGACGCTTGGGGCAACTACAACGTAATCTTCCGTTACCCCGAAGGCGTGGACGTAACCTTCAGCTCGACGCAGTTTGCGAAGGGCTGGTGGGATGTCACCGAGCGCTTCTTCGGAACCAAGGGGACTTCGCAATCGCCTTACACCGGGCCGCTTGGCATCTGGGGCGATGAGCCGTGGCAGGCGCCCCTGACACAAAAGGACACCGGCGAGCCCGCGCAATTTTCCGCGACCGGAAACTTCACCTCGAACTTGGAATCCGCCGACCGGGAAAAGAAAAAGGCATTCGTGGCCAGCATCACCAGCGGCAATTTTCACAACCAGGCAGCAAAAGGCGCGGAATCGGCGCTCTCGTGCATGATGGCCCGCATGGCTGCGTACACTGGGCGCGAAGTGACCTGGGATGAGCTGATGAAGTCGAAGGAAGTCTACGACGCGCGAATCAATCTGGAAAAACTGAGTGCCTGAACCTGGCCGATGGCGGAGGCGGGAAATGAGCTACAAATCACGGCGGGAATTCTTGCGCAGCTCGCTTGCGGCAGCTTGTCTTGCGAGAGCCGGCGGCGCGGCATTCGCCGGTTCCCCGCGTGTCGCAGAGGATCCAGTTCGCGGCGGCGCTGCAATCGCCGCTCCAGCCGCCGGGAATGCACTGGCGCCGCCGCTCCCGATTCAGAAAGGACTCGTCTACAGCATGCTGCCGAGGCAACTGAGCCATGCCGATCGCTTCAAACTGGCGCGGAAAACGGGATTCGCGGTAGTACAGGCGCCGACCACGGCGGACGAGCACGAAGCGGAGGAAATCAAGGCGGCGGCAATGGCGTCGGGTATTCGCATCGATTCCGTCATGAATATGGATCACTGGAAATATCCGCTCTCCTCCGGAGATCCCACCGTGGTGGAAAAGAGTCTTGCCGGGATGCAAACTTCGTTACGGAACGCGAAATTGTGGGGCTCGGACGCGGTGCTGCTGGTGCCCGCCGTGCTGGATCCGCAGACCTCGTACCGTGAAGCATGGGCGCGCTCGCAGAAAGCAATCCGCACGCTGCTGCCGCTTGCCGAAGAGCTGAACGTCGTGATTGCCATCGAAGAAGTGTGGAACAAGTTTTTGCTGAGCCCGCTCGAGATGGCCGCCTACATCGCGGAGTTTCGCAGCCCGTGGATTCAGGCGTGGTTTGACGTGGGCAATGTGGTTTTCTTCGGCTATCCGCAGGATTGGATCCGTACACTCGGCAAAACCATCGCAAAAGTGCACTTGAAGGACTTCAAGCGCAAGCCGGACGGATATGCATGGGTGAATCTGGGAGAAGGTGATATCGATTGGGCGGCGGTGCGGAAAGCATTCGCCGAGACCGGATATGCGGGAAGCGCCATCGCGGAGCTGGAAGAAGGCGATGAAGCGTATTTGCGCGATGTCAGCGGACGGATTGACCGGCTGGTCCTTGGGCGGGGCTGACTCTCGGAAAATCGGAACGAAAACGACGCGCCGGCTGGCGAGCGATGTGCTGGCGCTCTGGGTCGCCCGTGCTATTGCGCGCTTTTTATCCGTGCGCGTTCCCAGACCAGGCAAGAGCGAGCCGGGTGCCATGCTTCAGGAGCAGTTGCCAGTTTAACAGGCGGAAGCGGGTGAAAGCAGAGTTTTGCGCAGGTCGAGAACTGGGAAGAGTCGCAGTCGCAGGGAGCTGCTTTCTGGGTTAGAAAGGCTACTCCTGAGTCGAGGCGCTTGCATCTGAAGCGAAGCGTGCAGACGGGAAAAACATGTAAGGAGAGCGAATACCATGGCTGTGAAAAACCCCAAGGAACTGTTCCTCACGATGCTGAGCCAGGTGCGGCAAGGCACGGAGCGGTCCACGAACATCTACAGAGAGCTAGGAGAAGCCGCGCAGAATCCGGAAATCAAGCAAGCTCTTGAAGCGAGAGCGTTTGTAAACCGGCAGAATCTGGAGAAGATCGACGAAGCGTTCAAACTGCTGGGCGAGAAGCCGATGCAGCTCTCGGGCCGGCTACAAGAAGTGTTTGCGGAGGATTTCAAACGAGAACTTGCGGAGATGCAATCGCCCGAGGCGAGGAGGCTGTTTGTGCTGGTCAAGGCGAGCCACCTGGCACACCTAAGGACTGCGGAATATGTCGCGCTGGTGGCGGCAGCAGACATTTCGGGAAATCGAGGCGTGGGCGTGCTGCTCGAGAGCTGCCTGGGCGATCATCTCGCGTTCGTGGAGAGAACCAAGCGATTGATTCGAAACATAGCTGAAGAGAGGCTGGCGGCAAGAGCGGCGGCGAGTTAGTCGAGCGGCGGATTGTCCCGCTGGGGTGATTGCCCCGGGGCCGACCCGCACTAATTTGTGACCATTAGATTCCCGGTTCCGCAAACGATGTGGAGCCGGGATTCATCCAATCGCGGTGCTCACGAGTGGTCTTATTTCCTCCGGCGGAGCGCTGGATTTTCGCATCTCGACAGTTGTTAACGCGCAATAGGCGTGCGCCAGCACACCGTGGCTACGGGATGGGATGTTCGGCGCTGGAACCGGCGGAGTGGTTTGCGTTCCAAAGAGGGTAGGGGAGGCCAGCGAGGCGGTTAATGGTCCATGCCTGCGCGACAAGGAGGAAGACGGCGACTTCAATGACGACGAGTTCGCGAGGCTGAGAAATGATGCCGAGAGAAACGATGAGCGTGGTGGCCCCGGCGGGAGGGTGGTTCACCCTGAAGAGCACCATGACGGCCCCGGTTGCGGAAAGAGAAAGAGCAGCGGCGAGGATTCTGGGCCAGAAGATTGCGTGATGCACGCCAAAGGGTTGGGTGCCGGCTCCCGTAAGGACGAAGGCTCCATAGCCGCATAGGAGGCCGATGGCGTGACCGAAGACGGTGTTGCGGGGGCTGGAAGCCTCGGCCAGCGGGGAGAAGAAGAGCAGATACGCCGTTGGACCGAGGGAGGGAAATACAAACGGATTATGGCTTAGCAGAGCAAGGAGCGCGAGAACGGCGATGGTGATGAAGCCGTTGATAAAAACGTAGAGCGCACGCACGAGTCGCGGAGGGAAATGCGCCAGCAGCCAATCCAGGCGAAGGCGGCGAAGCAGCGAGTGGATGTAGCGGGCGCCCGTGTGCTCGTCGACGGACCAGCGCGGTCGGCGCATTAGATATTGGGCAGCAGGTCGAAATATTCGTCGTCTTCGTTCTTGCCGCCTTCTCCCTTACCGAGAAGTTTTTCGGATTCCACGAAATCGATGCGTTCAATCCATTTAACCATCTTGTAGCCAAGCTGATTTTCCACGCGAAGGCGGAGAGGCGCGCCGTAGACGAGA
>DASRCZ010000112.1:0-2156 GCA_035652855.1 Candidatus Acidiferrum sp. | reverse complement strand
ACTCCGCGAATTCGGCCTGGACCCGGCCGCCTGGGGCAACGTCGTCCTCGCCGAGGGCGCCGGTTGCCTGGAATGCTCCGGCACCGGCTACCATGGCCGCACCGCCATCTGCGAATTGCTCGATTTGACCGACCGCATCCGCGAAATGATTGTCGATCGCCGCCCCACCTCCGAAATCAAGCGCGTCGCCCGCGAAGAAGGCATGATCACGCTGCGCGAAAGCGGCCTCGCCAAGATTCGCGCTGGCATTACCACCGTCAAGGAAATCAATAAGGTGACTTTCGTTGAGTAGCGCCGCAACATTTCGCCACGGCATTTATCAAAGCGATTTCGTCCGCCGGGTTTCGCGCTGGCTGGATGCCATGCCCCACCCCCCTATCGCCATTGAGATCGCGCCGGAACGCGTCGCCGCCGCACGTTGGACGCGTGCCGGCTCGGTCGATGGCTTTGCCGTCGAGCCGCTTCCGCCCGGCGCCCTGGTCCCCAGCGCCGTTGAGACGAACATCGCGAATATGGCTGCCGTAAAGGACGCGGTTTCCGGCGTCACCAGCCGTCTTCGCGCAAAGGACGAGGACGTCGCGCTGATTCTTCCCGATCCCGTCATCCGCGTTTTCGTTCAGCATTTCGACGAGTTTCCGCGCTCCGCCAGCGAAGCCATTCCGATGCTTCGCTGGAAACTCAAGAAGAGCGTTCCCTTTGAAGTGGACGAAACGCTCATCTCCTATATGCGCCAGGCTCCTCGCGAGGATGGCGTGGATATCGTCACTTCGCTTGCCCGCCTCCGCATCGTTCGCGAATACGAAGGCCTTGCCGAAAATGCGCGTTTATATCCCGGCGTCGTTTTGAGTTCTTCGCTTGCCGCTCTCTCTCTCTTGGAAGACGACAAGCCCACACTGCTTGCCCGCGTTTCCGGCAATGCGCTCACCACCGCTATTGTCCGGGACGGCGTACTTTGCGGCTACCGCTGCACCGAGCTTCCCGCTTCCGGTTCCGCCCTCACGCCGCAGATGCTACTCGAGGAAATTTTCCCGATGGCCGCCTACTATCAGGACACCTGGGGAGAAGGAATCCGATCCGTTCGAGTCGCGGGACTCGGCGCGCGCCTCGCCGATTTCATTCCGCCGTTCGAGGAGGAATTTCGCTGTGAGGTCCACTCGCTGTTGCACAGCGCCGTTTCCGGCGGCAAGATTCGCCACGATGGCCGCCCGCTTGCCGACCGCGAGTTGGAAGGGTTGGTAGGATGGATGCTTCACCGCGGCTAGTATTCGGCCAGCAATTTAGGGTGATGCCCGGCCAAGCGAGGACTGCGGTTTGAAGCCATAGAAGAGTTCATGGGCAAATCAACTTTCGGATGAATGGAAGATGAAGGTTAGACTCAATCTCGCCACCAAACCTCTCGAAACGCATCGCCGTTTCCTGGCTGCTTCCGGCGTCGTCGCCGCCATCGCCGGAGTCGCCTTCCTGGCCCTTGGCTGGCATGTTTACGCCGTGCGCAAGGCCAACTCGGAGTTTCGCGCCCGGCAGGATGCCGTTCAGCGCGAACTGCAATCTCTCGATGCCCAGCGCAGCGAGCTTCAGCGCTTTTTCTCGCTTCCCGCCAACGCCCAGGTCCATGACCGGGCGGTCTTCATCAACAATTTCATTGACGCTCGCAGCTTCAATTGGACCCGGATGTTCATGGACCTCGAACACATCCTGCCTCCCGGCGTTCATGTGATCAGCATCGAACCCCGCCAAGCCAAGGGGCAGGTGGACTTGAGTCTTAAGGTCGGCGCCGCGAGCGAGGAGGCAAAGGTCAAATTTCTCCGCGCCCTCGAGGACTCCCATCAGTTCACCCGGATTACTCTCACCAAGGCCTCCGTCCCCTCGAATACCGGCGGAACCGATGCGGTCACGCTCGAGCTGACCGCTGTGTATGAGAGGCTCTAATGGCGCGTGACTTCAAAAATATCCGCCGGTTGATTCTTGGGGCCCTGGCGTTGCTTGTCGCCGCGGATATCGCTTTCGCCGCGTACTCCTGGCGCAATGCTTATTCTCCTTCCAATTCGGCCTCGCTTTCCGCGGAAAACGCAAGGCTCAAGCTCCTCCGCGCCGATGTCGAGTCCGCGAAACGCATCCAAAAGGAAATGCCCGCCATCCAGAAGGACTGCGACCGT
>DASRCZ010000111.1:0-14792 GCA_035652855.1 Candidatus Acidiferrum sp. | reverse complement strand
CAGCACGTCCAGCAACCGCGCAAACTGTACGCGCGAAAACGGCCATTTGCCCAGCACTTCCTGCGAATGCTGGTCGATATCCACAATCGCGATGCGCGAATCAATGGGTACGGCATTCGCGGGGCGGTAACGAAATCGCGTGTCCAGCGAGTCGTATTCGAGCCGCTTCAAAAATTCAAAAATAGGAGTGGGGCGATCCCCAAGGAAAGTGAAGTAGTAGAGCGCGAGGGCCGCGAGCGTAATCGCAACGCTGATGAGAAACGAAACGCGCCTGCCCCACCAGCGCAGAAAGAGTTCATAAACGCCGAAGCCGGAGCGGCGCAGCCGTTCTCGCAGCGACAGCTCTGTTGAACCCGAGGGCACGCTACTCGCGGAAAATGAAATTCAGCCGCAAACCGGAAATCTCGATCACGTCGCCGTCATTCAGTCGCACCGGCCCGGGAATGGTCGTGCCGTTGACGGTGGGCACCTTGTCGCCCGGTCCCAGATAGTAGCCGTCGTCGCGCTGGTTGATCTGCGCGGCCATCTGCGGCTTGAACCAGCCTTTCAGCCGGACCGTCGCCATACTGGATTTGCCAATGGTGGTCAGCTTGTTCGTCAGGACGTATTCCTTCTGCTCCGCCTTTCCGCTGAGGACGACGAGCGTCGGCACCTTCAGCCGCCCCGAGGCGAATTGCGTGCGCTCACCCATGGCCGCCGCCTGCTGCAGCATCTCTCGGCGAACCTTTGTGTCCAGCACCATCGTCTCGTTGATGCGCGGCGCGCTCGCCTTGCGTCCCGAATCCCACGGCACCGGAGCGTCCCCCGTGGCGTCCACCTTAATCCGGTGCTTGCCGACGTGAATCGAATCGCCATCGTGCAGCGTGGCCCGTTCGACGCGCAAATCGTTCACGAACGTGCCGTTTAGGCTGTCGAGGTCTTCCACCACCAAGCGGCCGCCTTCGAAATAAACCCGCGCGTGATAGTTGGATACTGCCAGATTGTCCACGGTCAAATCGTTATCGGGCGAGCGGCCAATGCCCACCGGCCGGCTGCCCACGGGCACCTCCCGCACGAGCTTGTCTTCAAACATCAGGCTGAGCTTTGCCATCTTCAGTTCCCTCCGGTGGAACCGTTGCCGTTTGCATGCTTGCGCACCCTGCGCAGGCGGGAAAACCAGTCGCCGAATCCGGATTCGAGGCGAATCACCAGCACCGTGACGTTGTCCGCGCCGCCGTTTTCATTCGCCAGTGCCACCAGTTTGGCGGCCGCCCGTGCCGGATCCGTTTCCGCTTGCAGCGTCCCGGCGATCTCCGGTTCGGTCACCATGCGCGTCAGACCGTCCGAGCACAACAGAACCAGATCGCCCTTGAACAGACCAAGCTCTTCCGCGTCAATTTCGACTTGAGCTTGCGCGCCCAGCGCGCGCGTCAGCACGCTCTGCATTTCGCTCTGTTCGGCTTCGGCCGGCGTCAAAATGCCCTTCCGCACCTGCTCGGCCACGAGTGAATGGTCATTCGTCAATTGCTGCAAGGCGCCGCCGCGCAGCAGATAGGCCCGGCTATCGCCGACGTGCGCGATGCTCAGTTTCGATCCATCGATCCACGCAGCCGTTAGCGTGGCGCCCATGCCGCGCCGCTCCGTATTTTGCTTTGCCGATTCGAATATCTCCCGGTTCGCGAGATACACCGCGCTCGAAAGCCGCTTCGTCCGGTCGCTCCAATTTCGCTGCGGCTGCCCGAAAAATGGCGCCGCGGGATTGGCTTCCGCCTCGACGCAATGCCTCACCACGGTTTCCACCGCCATCGCGCTCGCTACTTCTCCATGCGCCTCGCCGCCCATTCCATCGGAGAGCACGTACAACCCGAGCGGCTTCACAATCTGGAAGCAATCTTCGTTGTTGGTGCGGACCCGCCCGACATCAGTCAGGCCGCCGCTCGCGATACGCACACGCTTCCCCTCTCTGCTTTCCGCTCCTGGGGCCACCCGGGACACCCGGGACACTCGGTACTTCCTTTTCACCCTAGCAAAGCCTCATTCGCCGCAACAGCCCATGAATCCAAGTGATTACCAGCATTCTCGCCACATTCCGCGCGCCTCCCGCCGGCTCCTCGCTTCGCCCGCGCCAGCTTGCGGAGGGGTTTCGCGCGCTGGTTTCTTCATCGTGTTTATCCGCCTCCCGCCGTTCGCTACAATCGGACCATGCCACGCTCGCGCATCGTCGCGTTGTTGTTTCTCGCTGGCGGCGTGTGCTCCGCGCTTTCCGCCCTTGCCCAGGCGCAACCCGCGCCGCATCCTTCCGCCGCGCGCATGCTGATTGTGCCGCGAAGAATTGTTTCTGGTGAGCGTGCCACGCTCGCCGTGCTCGACGTCAATGGCCGGCTGACTCCCGGCGTTGCCGTGGATTTCTCGAACGGTGATCGCGTGGTGACCGACGCTACCGGCCGCGCGATGTTCGTCGCGCCGCTCAATCCCGGCGTCATTTTCGCGGCCATTGCGGGCCGCGAAGGCCGCGTGCCGGCGGTTATCCTCGCCCCGGCGGAAGCCTCGTCGGAGGCAATGATCGTCACGCGAGCGCCCCGAGCCGTTTCGCTGGCGGACCGCTTCGAGATTTCCGGCAAGGGATTTTGCGGGGATGCCGATGCAAATCAAATCACCGTGAATGGCCGGCGCGCGCTAGTGCTTGCGTCCTCGCCGGCCTCGGTGATCGCGCTGCCGCCGGAAGACCTTGAACCCGGCGCGGCGGCGATTCAGATTTCCTGCAAACGGAAAAGCGCCATGGCGTTTTCCGTCGTGTTCGTGGGATTGCAGCTCGATGCGGATACCGCGCCAATCAAGCGGGGAGAGCGTCGCGTGCTGACCGTGCGCGCCACAGGCACACGCGAAAAGCTGCTGCTTGAGGCCCGCAATCTCGAGCCGGCCGTCGCTGAACTTTCCGGCGGTAACGTTGTCCGCCAGGCGAGTTCCGGCGGAACGCAAAACACGGCGAAATTTGAAGTCGTGGGAAAGGAAAACGGGAGTTTCCTGGTTTCGATTCGCCTGCTTCCGGCTACCGGGCCGCCGCGTCCGGCGGAAGTCTCCGCCGAGCCGAGACCTGCGGGTCCAAGGCAAGCCGAACCGAATTAAGCGGAATCATGGGGCTAGACGAGTTCTACTGGTCCGAACCCGTGAGGAAAAAAGACTGCTGGCCGGCGCGGCGGGCCAGCGAAGGGTCTGCCTGAGGTACCCCATGTTTCGGTTCGCCGGAAATTCTCGGCGCTGCCGCGGATGTCTCCGCCGCATCCGGAAGCGATTCCGGAGTCGTGTTCGAGAGTAAGTTATCCAGGGTATTGTGAGTCTTTTCCAGGCGTTTGTCGGCATCGCCGTAGCTCTGCTGCACATTTTTCAGGTGTGTTCCCAGCTTTTCGAATACTTCGGTGAAAATACCCAGCTGGTTTTGCAGTCCGGAAAGACCCGCGCCAAGCCGCCGCGCGTTTTCCTCAATCTGCATGCCGCGCAAACCCATGGCGATAACGCAGAGGTGCGCGTAAAGCGTGTTCGGCGAAACGGGAATGACGCGCCTTTCGCGGCAGTAAGCATCAAGCGGCTGTCCTTTGCCGTCGGCGGTCATCAGCAGTTCGTAGTAAACGGATTCCGAGGGCACGAACATAAGCGCGAGATCCAGCGTATTCTCCGCGGGCCGGATGTACTTTTTCGCGATGGCATCCGCCTGCAATTTCACCGCGGAGGCGAACCCCTTGCGCGCATCGTCGCCCTCCGTTGCGATACGTCGGAAAGCATCCAGCGGAAACTTCGAGTCCACGGCGAGCAATTTTTTATCGCGCAAAAAGATCACCGCGTCCGCCGCTTCGCCGCTCGCAAAACGATACTGCATCGAGTATTGCGAAGGCGGCAGGGAGTCCGCGAGAAGATTTTCCAGCGTGACTTCGCCCAGCGAGCCGCGCGATTTCGCGCCGCCAAGAATGCTTTCGAGCGTCCGTACCGTTTGTGACATCTGCTGGCCGGCCTGCTGAACGGCTCCAAGCTGTTTCTGGATTTCGCCGATTTGCTCGCGCGTGTTTTTCAGTTCGCCCGCCATGGCCGTTTGCGCGCTGGCGGCGATTTGCGCGGAGTTGGTCACGCCCTCCTGCAGCGCCTTCGTAACGCTTTCGAGACGCTGGCCGACGCTTTGGCCGATGGCGGCAATCTGACCCGCGTTCTGCGCCTGCGCGGCTGCCAGCGTCTGCAATTCGCGGCGCAGCTCGGCGAGTTGCGAATCCGTCGAATCGCCGCGCTGTTCCCGGCGCGAGCCTTCGAGCGCGATCCAACCCAGCAAAGCCGCAACAAGGATAAGCAAACCGATAAGCACCAGGTTCATGCCTTCTCCACCACGTTTGCGAAGTGCTCAGGGGAAACGGTCTCTTCACTCTACGCTTCTCCCCGGCAAATGAAAATGTTCGCGGATACCTGCTGGCTCTCACCGGCACCCAGCGGTGCTGAGGCCAGTCTAGCCCGGACGGGCCGGAAAACTAGAAGAGGCGGAAGGTTACTTCGATCGGGATGCGGACGTTGACCGGTTTCCCGTTGGGCCCCAGGGCCGGACGGAACCGCCATTGACGCACGGCTTCAATGGCCTTTTCCTCAAGACCCAGGCCCGGGCCTTTGATCGGCGTAATTCGGATGGCCTTGCCATCCGCGCTGATCACAACGTCCAGCACGACAGTACCCTGCCACTTGGCTTTCCGCGCTTCATCGGAATACTGCGGGTCGGGGCAGTAGATGCAGGAAGGCGTCCCAACTCCATTCACGCCAGCGCGAAACTCGCCGCCACCGGTGCCACCACCAGAGCCAGGTCCGAGACCGCCTCCCGTCCCGCTGCCGATTCCAGTGCCTTCGCCATGGCCAAGCGATTCGCCAGCGGTGTTGGCCAGCGGATCGCCGATGGCCGGGAGATTCGAGGCGATTTTCAAATCGGGCGGACCCAGGAGCGATGGATCCATGGGCAGCTTGGGTTGGGGCTGCGGATGTATCTGCGGCGGTGTGAACTGGGTCATCTTAAACTTGGGAACACGGCCCTTGTTGACCGGCGCAGGAGTGTGGTCATTCGCGCCGCCGCCGCCCCCTGCCTTTTGCGCTCCCGCAGGCAGTTTGGCCATGTAGGGCGAAATATCTAATGGCGTGACATCAACCTGCGGCTTGGCCTCTGCGGCCGACGGCAGCTTCCAGATGATCGGCAGAAGCAGAAGGACAATCAGCCCAGCGTGTACGCTGATCGAAATTGCCTGAGTCCAGCCGAAATTCTCGTCCTTGGACCAGATGTCCTTAACCTTGACAGGCTTGATGCCCGGGGGCAATGCCGCAGGCTTTGGCGGCGAAAAAAAATCGCGAACGCGTTCGCCAAAACCGCCAAAGTTCGAGCCCCAGGAAACCGCAAGCCGGCTATTCACCGGACCCTTAGGCACGGGCTTCGAGCTGAAATATTCCTTCAGATTATCCAGCAGGCTTCCGCCGTATTCGGCCGGCATGAGCGGCGATTTATAGTCGCTGTGAATCTTGACGGGGCGCTCGAAGAGAAACTGCTTCAAGTTGGACCAAAAATCATCATGGCCGAGCATCGGCGGCCGTCCAAACCTGGGCACGGCTTTCGCGGGCACCGGAATCGCCGCTTGGCCTTCTCCATTTCCAGGCGCTTTTTTCAATTCGGGAGGAATTAAATCGATGAAAGTGCCCGCCACGTAAGCCCCTCGACTCTTAGGCGCAACTACCCCGCCTTGGTGTCCGTGACCGTATGATTCTGAAGCTTTGGGAAAGGTTGTGCCGCGCTTCGGCTGACACGACCTCCGCTTTCATTGTAACATACGCAATTACACTGCTTTCCGATGTTTCCCGCCGTATACCTGAACTTCCGTACGGCTCGCAAGGATTTAGCGCCCCGGGAGGGCGCAGAAGGGGATGGCTGACGGGCCGCTCGGCTCAACTCAGCCCCGGCCGATCTGAAAGTCGGCAGGACACCACTCATTCCATGGGCGTTTCGATGGCCGAACCACTTGAACTCAAAAAAACGCTGAACCTGCCAAAAACGGACTTTCCGATGAAGGCGAGTCTTCCGCTGAACGAGCCGAAGCAACTGGCCGCCTGGGAGGCGGACAAAATCTATTGGCGGATTCTCGAATGCCGCAAGGGCCTGCCGCTCTTCGTGCTCCACGATGGCCCGCCGTACCCGACCGGGACGATTCACCTCGGTACCGGACTCAACAAAATTTTGAAAGACCTGATCGTCAAGTCCAAGAGCATGGCCGGGCACTATGCCCCCTATGTGCCAGGGTGGGATTGCCACGGATTGCCTATCGAAACGCAGGTTGAAAAGGAGCTCGGCGGAAAGGGCAAAGTGCCGCCGGCGGAGTTCCGCAAACTCTGCCGCGAATTTGCCGCCCGCTACGTTGAACAGCACCGGCGTGACTTCAAGCGGTTGGGCATTTTTGGGCAATGGGAAGCGCCGTACCTCACGATGGATTTCGGGTATGAAGCAACGATTGCGAACGCGTTCCTCGACTTCATGGAGAAGGGTTACGTCTATCGCGGACGCAAGCCGGTGTATTGGTGCATCTACGACAATACCGCGCTGGCCGAAGCGGAAGTCGAATACGAGGACCACACAAGCCCTTCGATCTGGGTCACTTTCGGTGTGGTGAGCGGCGGCACAGGTGAAGCCGCAGCGATTCCAGCGAAGTTTGGACGCGATGTAAGCGCGGTCATCTGGACGACCACGCCATGGACCCTTCCTCACAACCGCGCTCTGGCCTTCCATCCCGGCTTTGAATATGCCGTCGTGGAAACCGACCGCGGAAAGCTGTTGCTCGCGGCGGAACGCGTGGCGGCGCTGCAAGCGGAAGCGGGTATCAAGGAAGCAAGGGTGCTTGCAACCTATCGCGGGCGCGACTTTGAAGGGACGCAATTCCGGCATCCCTTCCTGCCGGTGCAGGTCCCCGGGCTGCTCGCGGACTATGTAACCCTCGATCAGGGCAGCGGCATCGTGCACACGGCCCCAGGTCACGGCGTCGACGACTTTTATTCAGGGCAGAAATACGGCTTGGAGACCTACGCTCCGCTCGACGACCGCGGCGTATACCTCGAAGGCTTGCCGGAATACAAAGGCAAGGACGTTTTCACCGCCAATCCGATTATCGTGAAACTGCTCGCGGAGCGCGGCGCGCTCCTGGCGCATCATCCCTATAAGCACAGCTATCCCCACTGCTGGCGCTGCCACAATCCGGTTATTTTTCGCGCCACCGAACAATGGTTCATCAGCATGGATGCACTGCCAAAGGACCGGCCCACACCCTTGCGCGCCCAAACGCTCGCCGAAATTCCCACGGTGAAATGGATTCCGGCGTGGGGCGAAGACCGCATGGCCGAAATGATCGGGGACCGGCCGGACTGGTGCGTTTCGCGACAGCGCTTCTGGGGCGTGCCGATCATCGTGTTCTATTGCGACGCGTGCGGAAAGCGGCTCGAGAATTACCCGGCGCTGCGCAACGTGGTGAAGTGGTTCGAAAAGGAAGGCGCGGACGCCTGGTACAAGCGTTCGCCCGAGGAATTGCTGCCGGCGGGAATCGCATGCGAGTGCGGCGCGGCCAGGTGGCGCAAGGAAAACGACATACTCGATGTGTGGTTTGATTCCGGCTCATCGCATCTCGCTGTGCTGCATGGTTCGGAGTGGCCCGCCGACGTTTATCTTGAAGGACCTGACCAGTATCGCGGCTGGTTCCACAGTTCCCTGCTCATCGCTATCGGCACACGCCGGCACCCGCCCTATCGCGGTGTTGTGACGCACGGATGGACCCTCGACGAGCATGGGCGGCCGATGTCGAAATCGCTCGGCAACGTGGTACTGCCGGCCGAAATTTGCGAAAAGTGGGGTGCGGATCTGCTCCGCCTGTGGGTTGCGTCGGTCGAATATCAGGCCGACGTGAAGATGAGCGAACGCGTGATGACACAGCTCAGCGAAGCTTACCGCAAAATCCGCAACACCTTCCGCTTCGCGCTCGGCAATCTTTCGGATTTCGATCCCAAACGAAATTTGGTCGCCGCCGGCGAGATGGAAGAGATGGACCGGTGGATGCTCGAGCGCACCGCGGACCTGGTGAAGCGGATTCGCGAGTGGTATGCCGCCTATGAATTTCACCGCGTCTATCACGCGATTCACGACTACTGCGTCGTCGAGCTGAGCGCGTTTTACTACGACGTTCTGAAGGACCGCCTCTATACCAAGGCGCCGGACAACAAATCGCGCCGTTCCGCGCAAACAGCGGTCTACAAAATCACCAGCGCGCTTGTGCGGCTCGCCGCGCCAATCCTGACATTTACGGCCGAAGAGATTTGGAAGTTCCTGCCGAAGCTCGCAGCCGATCCAGCGAGCGTCCACATGTCTCTCTTCCCGCTCGAAAGCGAACTGCGCACCGGTCTCGCGGCCGCGCAAATGAACAATTGGGAGTTGCTTGCCAGAGTGCGCGGCGAAGTGCTCAAGGCCCTCGAAGCCGCCCGCAACGAAAAAAAAATCAACGCAAACCTCGAATCCAAAGTGCTGCTGAACGCAGACCCCGAGCTTAAGACGAAGCTGAAGCCCTACCTCGAACGATTGCCGGCTCTCTTCATCGTGTCACAAGTGGAATTTTTCAGCGCGAGCGCGGCCGGCTACAAGTCGGAGGCTGTGCCCTCCCTTGAAGTGCTGGTCGAGCGCGCCGAAGGCAAGAAATGCGAGCGGTGCTGGAACTATTCGGTGCACGTAGGCGAGAATTCGCGGTATCCCACTGTTTGCGAGCGCTGCTCCGCGGCTCTTGCGGAAATTGAAACCGGGGCGGCATGAGCCTGCTCGCTTCGCGGCTGCGCTACCTCTGGATCACGCTCGCGGTGGTTGTGCTGGACCGAGCGACGAAAGCGTGGTTCGAATCGCAGACGCCGGTCGGCTGGCGCCACGAACTGATTTCGAACTTTGTTTACCTGGTCCACAGCCGGAATCCGGGAATCGCTTTCGGCGTGCTCTCAGACTCGGCATCCGTTTGGACGCGCATCGTCTTGATCGGGGGCTCCGTTGCGGTGATCGCGGTTCTCGCCTGGCTACTGGTGTCGCTGCGAAGCGGCTCGCTGACTCTCGCGGGGATTGCATTCCTGCTGGGCGGAGCGGCGGGCAATCTCACGGACCGTATCGCTCACGGAGCGGTAACGGATTTCTTCGAGGTTCTGCTCGGTTCCTACGCCTGGCCGGCTTTCAACGTGGCCGATTCCGCCATCACCATCGGCGCGATTCTGATCATCCTCGATCTCATCTTCAGCCCGCACACGGACCCCGCGCGCGCCCCGCGGCAGGAGCATTAAAGCCGGAGCGGCGCGGTCCTCCGCTACTCCGTAGCTGGCTAGTGACATCGCCAGCCCCCCGGGAACTTTTCTCCCTGTTCGCCGGAACGATAGGAAGATGGCGTCATGGGTTCGGGCGCTTGTGTTACTTTCGCAGCCGAGCTTGCGTCTTACGGTGTAAGCAGGTTCACTGAGGAACGTGTCCATGCAACCAAAGCTTCTCTTGCTGCTCGGCCTCGCTCCGGGGCTGGCCCTTGCCACTCCAGCTTATCCGCCCGCTGCTGCTTCGCTGCAGAATCAGGACGCGAGTCAACAGCAAGGAGAACAGCAGGCGACAACTCAGGGTGCGCGTCGCGGCTTTGGCCGGGGCGGACCGATGGATGGCCACGGCGTCATCGGCAAAATTACCTCGATCGGGAAAGACTCCATCGAAGTGACCCGCCCGGACGGCTCGACCGCAATCGTTAAGCTCAGCGACCACACCGAATTTCGCAAGGACCGCCAGCCCGCCAAGCTGAGCGACTTTAAAGCGGGTGAATACATTTTCGTGCGGGGCGACGAAAACGCCGATCATAGCTTCGCCGCGCAAATCGTGGCCGGCCGGACCGGGAGCGGCGCGCAAGGTGACCGGTTGTTCTCGAACGGTTTCCGAGGTGAATTGGGCAAGGACCTCGTCGTGGGCGAAGTGAAATCCATTGAGGCGCCGAACATTACCGTGCTGCGGCCGGATAACGTAACGCAAACCCTGGAGCTTACAGAAGACACGGCGCTTCGCAAGGGGCGCGAGAGCATTACCATGGCCGATATTCAGCCGGGCGATCACCTCATTGCGCGCGGCGGCGTGCAGAACAATATTTTCGTTCCCAAGAACCTCTTCGTGCTGACCGCCGAACAATGGCAGCGCATGCAGGAAATGGGCATGGAGAATGGCGTGCGTACCGGCGCTTCGGCTCCGAACACGCCCAAACCGAATCCGCCACAGCCATGATTTGCGGGTGAGTCCTCAGGAGCTTGGTTTTGAAGTCCATCGTTCGTAGCTTCCTTTATTTCTTCGCGCTTGCCCTTCTGTTCGCCGTTCCTGCGCTCTCACAAAGCAAACCGCCGGCGCAGGAGCCCGCACCTCCGGCCTCCAGCGGGCCCGATGCGCCGCCGAGCGCGGCAGCCAATGGAATCGCAACCAGCTATCAGATCACCGGCTCGGCTCGCAGCGGGAAAACGCCTCTGCCGGGAGCGACGGTTACCGCCGCAAACACGCTTACAGGGAAAAAATACGCCGCGGTTACCAATCTCGAAGGCAAATTCGAGCTCTCCGGAATCCCGCGCGGGCGCTACGTCGTCCGCATCGAATTCATCGGCTTTGCGCTATTCAGTCAGGATGTCGTGCTCAATCCTGAAAGTCCCGCCGCAAAAGTCGATGCCGAGTTGCTCCTCGCCTCGCGGGAGCAGCAACAAACCGGCAACGCAGGCGGGCTCATTGCGGCGGCGGGCCGCGGCTTCCAGAACATTGCCGTGGATAGCGCTCTTTCCTCGCTCGCGGGCGGCAACTCCGGCTTCGGCAGCGGAAACAGCGTGGGCGGCGGGAGCGGGCCCGGTGGCGCGGACCTTTCCACGCTTCCTCTGAATGGAGCGGGCGCGGAAGGCCCCACGGAATCCGTCAGCATCACCGGTGCGCAGGGGCGCACACAGGATTTCGGGGCGGGCAGCGAAGAGGATTTGCAGGAGCGCATACAGGAATTTCGCGATCGCATGCAACGTGAAGGCGTCGCTCTAGGGGGCCAGGGTCAGGGACGGGGTGGCGGACCCGGCGGCACGGGCGGCGCCATGCCCATCGTCATCGGCCGCTTTGGTGGCCGCGGTGGCTTCAACATCAATCAGCCGCACGGCGTCCTTTACTACTCGAATGACAATGCCATCTTCGACGCCGTTCCCTTTTCGCTAACCGGCGCTCCCAGCGCAAAAACCCAGTACAACCAGGCACGCTTCGGAGTGAATGCCGGCGGACCGCTCAACATCCCCAAACTCTTCCATGGCGGCAACAAATGGTTTTTCTTCGGCGGATGGAACGGCTCGCGCGGCAGCTCGCCGTACGAATCCTTCTCCACCGTTCCTACTGCCGACGAACGCAACGGCAATTTCTCTGGGGCCACTTACAACAACGGTTCGCCTGTGCGGATTTTCAATCCCGCCACGGGACAACAGTTTCAATTTGGCGGCGTGCTCAACGCCATCGACCCTTCCAGCATCAGTCCCGCCGCCAAATCGCTGCTGCAGTACATTCCCCTGCCGAATATTCCTTTCACCGCTTCGGGTCAGAATTTCGAGTACCTGACCAACACCGCCAGCAGCTCCGACGCGGTGATTCTGCGCCTGGTGCACAATTTCAGCCCAACCGGAGGGCCCGGCTTTGGGCCGTTTGGGGGCGGAGGAAGAGGCGGAGCGCGCCGTTCCAATAACCTGAACTTTGGCCTCAATTGGAGCCGTACCTCCGTCAATATTCCGGGCGCCTTCCCTTCCCTGGCTGGCGGCACCGGAACGCAAGGATTGAACGCCAGCGCGGGATGGGTCTACGGCAAGGACCGTCTGACCAACAATCTCCGCTTCGGCTACAATCACAATCACGTCTCGACGACCAACCTCTATTCGAATGTCCTGAACGTTGCGGGCGCCGCCGGAATCACCGGAATCTCGAGCGCGCCGTTTGACTGGGGGCTTCCCCAAATCAATTTCACTTCCTTCGGCGGGCTCGTGAACCCGACGCCGCGCCGCGAACTCGACCAGACCTACACGATTTCCGACACCATTTCGTGGAACCACAAAAAGCACAACTTCCGCTTCGGGGGAGACTACCGCCGCATCCTGCAAAGTTTTCACTCCGCTCGCAACGCCGAAGGCAGCTTCATCTTCACTGGATTCGCCACGTCGCAGTACGCGAGCGGCAGCTCGCTCGCCGTTCCCGACACAGGCTACGACTTCGCCGATTTCCTTCTGGGTTTTCCGCAGCAGACCTCCTTGCAATTTGGGGCAAATTCCTACGATTTCCGCGAAAACTCCTTCGATCTCTTCGCGCAAGACGACTGGCGAATCGCCGCCAAATTCACTCTGAATATCGGAGTGCGCTACGAATACAACGGCCCATTCACCGAGGCTCAGGACCGCATCTCGAACCTGGTGGTGGGAACCGGCTTTTCAACCGCGACGCCGATTGTCCCGGCGGGCGCCGTTTTGCCGCCGAATTCCGGGACATTTCTGACTTCGCCGAATCCTTCGCTTTTGAATCCGGACCGGAACGATTTCGCGCCTCGCATCGGCCTCGCCTGGCGTCCGCTATCCCGGACTGTGGTTCGCGCCGGCTACGGCATCAACTACAACCTCGCGCAGTACAGCATCATGGTTCAGAACTTCGCGTTCCAGCCGCCCTTCGCCCAAACCTCGACGAACACCACCGATATCGCGGCCCTTGCGGCGGCCCCGCTTACGCTGGTGAACGGTTTTCCCTCGGTTGCAGCCGGAACGGTAACCAACAACTTCGCGGTCGATCCGAACTACGCTCTCGGCTACGTGCAAATCTGGAATCTGGATTTGCAGCGTGAGCTGCCCGGAAACGTCGTGCTGAACATCGGATATAACGGCGCCAAGGGGACTCGCCTCGATACCGAGCGTGCTCTTGTCGCGGGTGGCCAGCCGTTTATCTACGAGTCCTCGGAAGGCAACTCGGTTCTCCACGCCGCTTCTGTTCGCATCCGCAAGCGGATGTCGCGGGGCTTCGGCGCCGGCGCGCAGTACATTTTTTCGAAGTCGCTCGACGATGCTTCGTCCATCGGAGGGGGCTCGGCGCTGGTCGCGCAGAATCCCTTCGATATTTCGGCTGACCGAGGACTTTCGAATTTCGATCAGACCCACAAGCTCACCGGAAACTGGATCTTCGATCTTCCCTTTGGCGAAGATCGCGCCCTTGCGAAAAAAGGTTTTTGGTCGCACGCCCTCGGCAATTGGCAGTGGAGCGGCGACTTCAGCATTTCGTCCGGCTTCTACTACAGCCCGCACGTCCTTGGCGGCGCGCTGGATATCGGCCGCGGCGTCAGCGGTTCGCTGCGCGCCAACGTCGTTCCCGGCCAGGCAATCGGCGTCGCCAATCGAAGCGCCTTCGAATGGTTCAATACCGCCGCGTTCTGCGCGCCCGGTATTAACTGCGTGAATCCCGCCGGCTCCGCTTTCGGCGATGCCGGGCGCAATATCATCGAGGGCCCCGGCGCAATCACCTTCGATATGTCGCTCAATCGCACGATTCCCATCCGGGAGTCACGGTCCCTCGATTTGCGGGTCGCCGCGAACAACGTCTTCAATCACGTCAACTACGCAACCATCAACACCGTGGTGAATTCGCTCACCTACGGGCAAGTCACTTCCGCCGGCGGCATGCGCCGGCTCACTTTGCAGGCGCGTTTCCGCTTCTGAGGTTTCAAACTGATGATACTCAATCGCCAATCGGTCGCGCCGATCCAAAAAGCATTCGCCATGGCCGCTGCCGCCGCGCTCATTTTCGGCGCTGCGCCGCCGTTGCGGGGCCAGCAGCCGGGCGATGCGCTCGAAAGCCAGGCGCGAATCCGTGTCACGACCGAACTCGTGCTCGTCAACGTGGTTGCCCGCGACAAGAGGGGCAATCTCGTTCGCGATCTGAAGAGAGAGGACTTCACCCTTTACGAGGACGGCAAAAAGCAGGAAATTTCATCCTTTGATTTTGAAAGCGTGGACCAGGCGCCGCCTGGCCTTACCGCCACCGTGAGCGGAGCAGCGGAAGCTGGCGGTACTCTGCTGCATTCGAGCAAGAGAAATCCCCCGACACTCGACGCACGCGACCGCCGCCTGATTTTGCTCTTCTTCGACTTCTCTGCGATGGAACCCGAACAAATCGAGCGCTCCGTGGACGCAGCTCGAAAATTCGTCCGGGAAAGAATGCAGCCCGCCGATCTCCTCGCGCTTGTCTCGCTCGCCACCAACATGCACGTGCATCTCGACTTCACCGATGACCGCGATAGGATTCTGGCCGCGCTCAGCGCTTACAATTCCGGCGCGGGCCAGGGCTTCGATATGGGCGCCACCGGCTCCGCCGAGGGCCAAGCGGAAACCGGCGGTTCCTTCACCGAGGACGATACCGACCTGAACACCTTCACCGCCGATCGCAAGCTCCTGGCTCTGCAATCGCTCATGAATGCGCTCGGAAAGCTCCCGCAGAAAAAAAGCGTCATCTATTTCAGCAACGGCATCCAGCAGACCGGACTCGACAATCTTTCCGCGCTCCGCGCGGCTACAGCCGCCGCGGTGAAAGCCAATGCCTCCATCTACTCGCTGGATGTGCGGGGACTCGAAGCCCTGCCCGGCGGCGGCGAAGCGCAAAACGCCAGCTTGCACGGCCAGTCCGCGTATACCGGCGCTTCCGTGCTCAACGATCTGGGCAACAATGCTTCCTCGCAGGACACCCT
>DASRCZ010000110.1:0-2297 GCA_035652855.1 Candidatus Acidiferrum sp. | reverse complement strand
TGCCCATGGCTGTCACGATGGCCGAGCGGCGCAATTCGCCGTAACGCCTTGCTCCTTTTCCCAGTTCGTAGAGGATCCTCATTTTGTATTTGCCCATCGCCGCTCGGAGGAACGCATTCAGAGGACATGGCTTCGCTCCGGCCAGCGGCTTAGGAATCGGTGGTTGGGCCATTGGTAGTATCCAAAATGTCCGTACTTGCAAGAACGTACCACCCAAGCTACCGTCGGGCAAGCCTGCGAAGACAGGCCAAACTGGAGACCGCCTTTATGATTCCGCGAAACGCACGGGCCTTGCTCTGTTTTTCATCGATACTTCTGCTGGGAGGCGCGGCTTTGCACGCAGCCGCATTCGGCCGCGCCTCTGCGGCGTTTGCATCCTCGAATCTGCTGGCGTTCTTCCGAAACAGCTCAAGAGCCTTGTGGCTCGGCGATTCCGCGACGCTGGCCGTTGTCGGCCTGCTGTGTTGCACAATCGCGATGCGGCCCGCATCTGCCTCGAAGGCGGTGATCTTCCTGCTCGCGCTTATTCCCGCCGCTACGGCGGCTCTTCTCTACTTTTTCCTCGGCGCATTTCTAGCCGGACATTTGCTCGCCCTGATCGCTCTGGCGATGGCCGCCGCCGCGCTGCAATGGCCGTCCAGTCAGCAGGCGAGCGCTACTTGAAGTCCAGGAGAACGTCGACGGTGGCGTTAGCGATGTCTGTTTGCAGCCAATGGCCGACGGTCTCATAGTGCAGCGGTAAATCGCCGAACACGCGTTCCTTGTGCGTTTCGAGCTTGGTCAGCAAGTCCTCGTATTTGCCTTTGTCAAACACCTCGCCGGGAGCCACCGGAAAGGCTTCGCGCAGGCGCTTTTCTGCATTCGGGGAAAGTCCGGTCAAAATCAGCTTGCCGAGCTTATAGCTCGGGCCTTCTTCAATCGCGACGGCGTAGGAAACCGTGTGCGCCTGATCATCGTATTTCGCCACCGGCTCGACCTTCACATCCAGGTGCCCCATTCGTCCATACTGTTCCCGGATACGGTCCCAGGCGCCTTCAATCTGCATTCCGTTCGCCACGTCTCCCGGCTTGAGGCCAAGAAGTCCGTCCAGTGTGATCGTCGAGAGCAGGGAATTGCCGCTCCAAAGCGCGCCCTGCCAGTGATACACGGGGCCGGGCGCAACTGGCACGTACACCGGTATCTCCTCCGGCAGCTTCTGATTTGGATTGCCGGAAAGGCGGATTTGCGATGGGCCCAGCTTCGCGCGCAAAAATCCCTGCTGCCAATAAATCGGGCGAACATCTTCCGCCAGAAACAAATCAATCGTTGCGCGTGAAAATTCCTTGCCCTGCAATTCCGAAAGCCGGATCCGAATGGCCTTGTTTTCGAGCAGCGCAGGGTCGCTGAATTCCAGCTTCGCGATGCGCAGCGATGCGCCCTGTATACGAAACTCTTGCACTTCTCCTTCGCCTGCGGGGTTGCCCAGTACTTGGTGCTGCAAGGTGACTTGCAGTCCATGCGACCCCAGCAGCTCGCTTACAGCTGCCGTGGCTTCGTCCACCAGGGCGCCCGCCGCGGGCAGCGACCCGTTGTAAACCGGGACTTTCTTTCGAATGGCGTCGGAAAGCTCCGAATCGGCAAACCAGGGGATGTTGTCGAAGTACACGGGATAGAGTGGATTTTCCGCTACCGTGTACGTCACCGCCACTCCGCCGCTCTCGGTGCCGTAGTTGTAGGTCACTTTGGCGAAAAGACCGGTGGCCACGAGCCGGTCCGCTGCCGCTTGCAGATCGCTTCGCGCAACCTCTGCTCCGATTTGGAGCTGAGTCAGCGAGATAACCTGGCCCTCAGTCAGGTGCTTCTCGCCTTCCGCGCGGACTTGGCGCAGGGGAGCGCTGGCGCTCGTGCCTTCGGTCTGCGCCACGGCGTGAGAATGCAGAAGCAGCGCGAGGGGCAACGCCAACCACGCTCGATAAGCGAAACGCATGAAAGTGATTTTAGCGCGTTTCTCGCAGGCCGAAAGGTCCGGTGCGACGAATGAGTCCGCTCCAACGCACGGTGTCTGCCACAACCGTTGCAGCCGCCGGCTTCTCAGTGGCGCTCTATTCGACCGTGACTGACTTCGCCAGATTGCGCGGCTGATCGACATCGCAGCCGCGACGCACGGCAATGTGATATGCCAGCAACTGCAGCGGAATGATCTCGAGCATGGGTACAAGCAGCTCCGGGGCTGGCGGAAGCTCGATGACGTGGTCGGAAGCTTCGCGCGCCAGATGATCTCCCGCGGTGACAATCGAAATCACGATTCCATCGCGAGC
>DASRCZ010000109.1:0-2876 GCA_035652855.1 Candidatus Acidiferrum sp. | reverse complement strand
AGAGTTCAGCGGGTGCTGATTGGGGCGAGGATTTGCGCGGCGCGGCCGCCAGCGGCAAAGCGATAGCCGCAGCGAGCAAAAAAGCGGCCTGCGCGAATTTCCAATTCGTTTTCATGATCGCCCTCCTTGTGAGCCGTACCGCAAGAGCCACGCCGCCGCGGCTCAGGAGTGAGGGCAGCATAGGGAAGGCAACCTAAACGCAGGCTAAACGGTTTTTTGGGCGGCCAGCCCGGCGGCTAAGCCGGGAAATCGACCTCGATTGGCTCGATGAGCGGCAGGAGCCAACGGAGAAGCTGTTTGTGGGCGGGATGCGATGCGTACGCTTCGAGCGAAACTTGATCCTTGAACTTCATGACGCCGCCGATCTCGTAGCCCTGCCCCCGGGGCGAGATATTCCTGCCGACGCGAGTCTCTTCCAGGCCGGGGATTTGCCCCTGCAGCTTGCCGATTTCGCTGATGATGTGCTCCTTTTGCGCGGTGTTGACGCCGGGCTTCAGCCGAAAGGCGAACATATGAATGTACATGGCGGTCGTTCCATCGTCCGAGAGTGGCTGCCGGGAGATTTTTGGCGAGACAGATTCCCGTGTCAACGAAAAAGCAGCGGGGCGGCGGTCGCTACTTGCCCTGCCGAATGGATGAGGCTATGTTTGGCCGCGCTGGAGGACCGATGGAGACGAATTCGAGAACGGACCGCCGGGAATTCTTGAGGCAGGCAATAGGCGTAGCCGGAGCCATGGGGCTGACGTCCAAACTGCCAGCGGTTGCGCGAGGGGCTTTTGCGGCGGAGGGGCCCGATATTTCGTTTCCTGCCGCGCCACGGGACAGAATCTCCGTGGCGTCGTATCCGTTTCGCGAATTCATCGCGGGGCGCCGTGAGGAAGGTGGCGTCGCGGGAAAGATGGCGATCAAGGATTTTGGCGCGCACGTCGCCGCGAAGTTCGGCGTGAGACACATCGAACCCTGGAGCGCCCATTTCTCTTCGCTCGAGCCGGACTATCTTGCCGAGCTGAGCGCAACGCTCGCGGCCGCTGGCGTCGGCATCGCCAATATCGCGGTGGATGGCAAGCACAGCCCCTATGCTCCAGAAAAGAATGAGCGCGCGCAGGCCATTGCCTTCTGCGGGGCCTGGATTGACGCGGCGGCTGCAATTCACGCCCCCGGCATTCGCACGAACATTCCCAGGGCAAAAGCGGCTGAGCTGAATGTCGAGCGCGCCGCCGAGACTCTGCGGCAGATTGCCGATTACGGCGCCTCCAGAAACATTGTTGTAAATCTTGAGAACGATAATCCTGTCAGCGAAGATCCATATTTTCTTGTCAACGTCATCGAAAAGGCCGGGACGCCCTGGCTCCGCGCCTTGCCGGACTTCGGCAACACGTTAACGGCGCACCCACCTCCGTACGCTTACGACGGCCTGGCCAAAATGTTCGCGCACGCCTACGGTATTTGCCACGTGAAGGCCATGGAGGAGGACGGCAAGGGCGATCTCGTCCATGTAGATTTAGACCGTGCCTTTAGCATTCTTCGCGCCAGTGGTTTCCGCGGCTATTGTTCGATGGAATTCGACAGTCCCGGCGATCCCTACGCCGGCACCAGGGATCTGATCCAGAAATCTCTCAAGGCGCTTGCCGCATCCTAAGACTCATGTGCCCGGGTGCGGGAAATGAGTTGACAAGCCGGCGTATTCAGAGCTATTCCAATAAGCGAAGCTTTCGGGCTTTGCAAGTACAGGCGGAGGCCATCGTGTTGCGGAAAGGCTGGGCGTGAGGAAGCTTGCCATCATCGCCGCGATCCTGCTCACGCTCTGCGTTCTCACGTCGGAGCTGCCCGAACTGCTCCATATCACGGACGACGCCTCGAACGACTTCGTCGTCGCCACGTACTCTCCAAAGCCGGCGAGCGCTCCTGCCGTCCAGCATCTGACCTTTTCGCCCGGCCACAGCGGTTCCTCCCTCGATTTTCCATTTTCCATCGCGCGATCTCTGGATGAAATCGCGCGGCCCGCTCCTTCCGGTCCCGAGCTTCTGCAGTTGCTCTCCATTCGCCGGACATAGATTTCCCGCCAGCCGCCGTACTGCGGGTTGAGGGCGGCCCAATCGCGCGTGTCCGGAGTTCTTCCAGGTCAAACCCACGGCGCATAGCTTCGCTTCAGGGTTTCACTCCAGGGCGGGCGATTTTCTCCCAGGTCAGCCAGGTCATCACAAGCCCAGGTCACATTCCAGGTCAGCGGGCGTCAACACGCGAGTTCCGAGACGCACGCGAGTTCGGAGGGCGGCCAAGCTGCGCCTGCCCGGAAGGATCCAGGTCAGATCCACTTTCGGGCGGCGCAGCATTCTCTTTTGCGCCGCCGAAAACAGGCCTTCGGCTTCTCTTGCCAATGCGCAGACGCTAAGCGGATTTGATCTGGTTGTTGCCGGCGTCCCACACCACCGCGGACTGCCGGAAATAGGATTGATTGGCCATGTGGCAGGCAATCGCTGCATTGTGGCCGAAGACGGCGTCTTCGGTTACCGGTCTGCGGCTCTTCACGGCCTGGAAGAAATTCCAAAGATGCGGACGGAGCTCATCCCAGGATGCTCCCGTGAAGCTGAACCCTTCGAGTGCGGGTTCCTTGCCCGGCGCGGGATCGTGCTTGGCATGCCACTCCTTCAGATAGGCTTCATGCATCGCATGCGGATAGCTGCCCGTGTAGTAGCTCGGGCTTTCGTCCTGACCCGTCTGTGGTGAGTAGGTGATCGCTTGCTCGGTCACTTCCAGAATCCCTTTTGAGCCCTGGAACCGGTACATCTCCGGAGTGCTGCAACCGAGATTCAGGCGCAGATAGACCGGCGCTCCTCCGTAGTCAAAGAGCGTCGCGTGGACATCCGGCATGTTGC
>DASRCZ010000108.1:0-15176 GCA_035652855.1 Candidatus Acidiferrum sp. | reverse complement strand
CGGCGCGGGCAGGCCAATATGGCGGGACGGGGCAGACAACGGACTGGGCGTTCGCGCGGCGCGCAGCCGAAGGCCGGAAAATCATCCTTGCGGGCGGCCTGACGCCGGAAAACGTGGGCGCGGCGGTTCGGCACGTGCGGCCGTACGCGGTGGACGTGGCAAGCGGAGTGGAGACGAAGCCGGGCAAGAAAGACCACGGGAAGGTGCGGGAGTTCATCGAGGAAGTACGGCGCGCGGAAAGAGAACTGGCGGGCTCAGCGGGAGAATCGGGAACGGCATGAGCACGATTCCGCAAGCGGCGGCGGCAGTGCGGGGACGCTTCGGCCCGTACGGCGGACGGTACGTGCCCGAGACGCTGATGGTGCCGCTGCTTGAATTGGAGCGCGCTTACGAGGAGGCGCAGCGAGACGCGGAGTTTCAAGGGGAATTCGCGAGCCTGCTCAAGAATTTCGCGGGGCGGCCGACGCCGCTGCAATTCGCGGCTCGGCTAACGGAGAAAATCGGGGGGCCGCGGATTTACCTTAAGCGCGAGGATCTGCTGCACACGGGCGCCCACAAAATCAACAACGCCATCGGGCAAGGGCTGCTGGCGAAAAAGATGGGCAAGCCGCGCATTGTTGCGGAAACAGGCGCGGGCCAGCACGGCGTGGCGTCGGCGACGGTAGCGGCGCATCTCGGACTCGAGTGCGTGGTCTACATGGGTACCGAAGACATGGCGCGGCAGGCGCTGAACGTGGCGCGAATGCGCATGCTCGGGGCCCAGGTCGTGGGGGTCGATTCCGGCAGCCGCACTCTGAAGGACGCAATTAACGAAGCGATGCGCGATTGGGTGACCAACGTGCGCAGCACGCACTACCTGCTGGGTTCGGTCCTTGGCGCGCATCCGTATCCCACGATGGTGCGCGACTTTCACGCCGTTATTGGACGGGAAGCACGCGAGCAGATTCTCGCGGCGGAGAAGCGCTTGCCGACACATCTTTTTGCCTGCGTAGGCGGCGGGTCCAACTCGATTGGACTGTTTTCCGCGTTTCTGCGCGATTCCGGCGTAAAGATGACGGGCATCGAAGCGGGCGGCCGCGGCAAAGGACTTGGCGAGCACGCGGTGCGCATGGGGGCCATGCAAGGGTTCAGCGGAGCACGGCCCGGAGTGCTGCAAGGGACTTACACGTACGTGCTGCAGAGCGAGGACGGGCAAATCGCGGCGACGCATTCGATTTCAGCGGGCCTGGATTACCCGGCGATCGGACCGGAGCATGCGTGGCTTGCCGACCAGCGGCGGGCGGACTATGCCGCGGTCAGCGACGAAGCGGCGCTGGACGCGGCGAAAACGCTGGCCCGCGCGGAGGGCATCCTTCCGGCACTGGAATCGGCACATGCGGTAGCGGGATTCCTGGAGCAGGCGCCGAGGATGAAGAAGGATGGTCTGGTGATCATCAATATTTCCGGGCGCGGCGACAAGGACATGGACACTTATTCCCGCCTGCTCTAATCTTTATTTCCACACTTGCAAGCCAGGGAAGGATGGACAGGCGCCCCGGAAGGTTTCCATCTCTGCTCCCGCTTGTGTGCTGATGCAGTGCTATGCAAGCGCGGCACAGGCAAGAGTGCCTGCGCTACCGGAGACTCGTGGGGGACAACTCCATCTCGACTCGCATCTCCAGGCGCTTCGCCGAACTGCGCGAGCGCGGCGAACTCGGAATTGTGGCGTACATCACGGCCGGCGATCCGTCGCTCGATGCCACCCTGCAATTTGTGCAGGCGCTGGCGCAGGCCGGCGCAGACGTGATTGAGCTGGGCGTGCCGTTCAGCGATCCGCTAGCCGACGGGCCGACCGTTCAGAGGGCTTCCGAACGGGCGCTGAAATCAGGGACGACGCTTGCGGGTGTGCTGAGGCTGGTGCGGCGGATTCGAGAGGTCTCGCAAGCGCCGATTGTGCTCTTCAGCTACTACAACCCGATTCTGCAGATGGGGCTTGAGAACCTTGCTGCAGAAGCCGCGGCGGCTGGCGCTGACGGAGTGCTGGCAACGGATCTGACCGTGGAAGAGGCGGATGAGTATCGAAGCGTAATGCGGAGGCATCATCTGGATACGATTTTCCTTGGCGCGCCGACTTCAACCAACGACAGACTCGCGAAGATTGCAGCGGCCTCGTCGGGGTTTTTGTACCTGATTTCGCGGACGGGCGTAACGGGAGCAAAGGACACTCTGGCCGCGGACGTGCCGGACCTGGTGCGGCGCACGCGCGGACTCACTCAGCTTCCACTGGCGGTCGGATTTGGAGTGTCGCAGCCGGCTCATGTTTCGATGCTGGGCGGATTGGCGGATGCGGCGGTGGTCGGTTCGGCGCTGGTAAGCGAAATTGAAAAAGCGGGATCCGTGGACTCCGCGGCGGACGCGCTGCGTGCGCAGCTGCGGCTGCTCAAGGAAGCGGGGCGGCGGGGAATTTCGCGGCGCGAGGCGGCGCCGTGACGGAAGCATATGCCATGAAGAACGGAAGCCGGCGGCGATCATGGCCCCGGGGCCAATGTCGATGGCGCGGGGACGCCTGATGAAGATCGGAGACTGGCGGCGCCGCATTGATGAGATTGACAGGAAGCTCGTCGAGCTGCTGAACGAGCGGTCGCGTTGCGCGCTCGAAATCGGAAAAATCAAGCACGCGGAGCACTTGCCCCTTTACCAGCCGGAACGTGAAAAAGAGGTGCTGCAGAACGCGGAGCGAAACAATTCCGGGCCGCTCACGGATGCGGCGATACGGCGGCTCTTCGAGCGCATCATTGACGAGGCGCGGGCGGCGGAGCGGGACGCGATGGATGAACAAGGCGAGGGGAGCAAGGAAGCAGCGGAGTGAGGATGCCAGCGGAAATAAACCGCAGGATTTGGGAGTAGTAGGGGGCGGGAAGGCAGCAGGCGCAGAGGGTAAGGGACAGGGGAACGGGAATGGTAATCGTGATGCAAGAGGGCGCGACGGACGCGCAGATTCAACACGTCATTGACCGGCTGATTGCGAGCGGCTTCAATGTGCATCGCTCGACGGGGGAATCGCACACGGTGCTGGGCGCCGTCGGCGTGCACCGCGATTTCGATCATCGCGATTTCGAGCTGCTCGATGGCGTGCGGGAAGTGATGCGCATCACGCAGCCTTTCAAGCTGGCGAGCCGGCAATTCAAGCCCGAAGGGACGATCGTGGATTTAGGGCGCGGTGTGCGCTTCGGGGGGCCAGAAGTGACGGTCGCGGCCGGACCGTGCTCGGTGGAATCGCGCGAGCAAATTTTTTGTGTTGCGGAAAGCGTCGCCAAAGCGGGAGCCAAAGTGCTTCGCGCCGGGGCCTTCAAGCCGCGGACCTCGCCGTACGCATTTCAGGGCCTGGGCGAAAAAGGCCTGCAGATGATGCGCGAGGCGGCAGACGCGTTCGGGTTATTCACGGTAAGTGAAGTGATGGATCCGTCGCAAGTTCAAATGATGGGCGCGTACGTGGATATCTATCAAGTGGGCGCGCGAAATATGCAAAATTATCACCTCTTGCGGGCGCTCGGCGAGGTGCGCAAGCCGGTGCTGCTGAAGCGCGGGCTTTCCGCAACGATGGAAGAGCTGCTGTTAAGCGCGGAATACATTTTGTCGGGCGGAAATTACAGCGTCATCCTCTGTGAACGCGGAATCCGCACCTTCGAGACGTACACGCGCAATACGCTGGACATCGCGGCGATTCCCGTGATTAAGAAGCTTTCGCACCTGCCGATGATTGCCGATCCTTCGCACGGAACCGGGCGGCGCGACAAAGTGCCGGCGATGGCCCGCGCGGCGGTGGCCGCGGGCGCCGACGGTTTGCTGATCGAAGTGCACAACGATCCGGATCATGCGCTCTCCGATGGCGCGCAGTCGCTCGACCCGGCAACCTTTACGCAACTAATGACGGAACTGCGCATCATCGCGCCGGCAATTGGACGCCGGATGGCGTAAAGGCGCCCAGCGGAATGGCCGGACATTTGATCCAGCGCGTGACGATTGCCGGCACAGGCCTGATTGGCGGCTCGTTTGCGCTAGCGCTGCGGAAATACACAACGGACGTCAAGATTCGTGGCTGGGACCGCGCGAAAGAGGCTGGCGAAGCCAAACGCAGCGGCGTGGTGGATGAGGCGTTCTGCGACGGATTGGAAGATGCAGTGCGCAATGCAGATTTGGTTTACATTGCGCTGCCGATCGGCGTGACGCTGGACATTTTGCCGGAGGTGGCGCGGCTCGCGCCGGCGCACGCGCTGGTAACGGACGCGTGCAGCACGAAGCAGCGGATCATCGAAGCAGCCACGGGGTTGTTCGCTCGCGCGGGGGGGCCCCGCTTTCTCGGCGGTCATCCAATGGCGGGCCGGGAGCTTTCAGGCATTGCGCACGCGGATGCGGACCTCTTCCGAGGCCACCCGTACGCTCTGATCGATGAAGGGCGCGAGGAAGAGAGCGAAACGCGGCGCGATCCGCGCATCGGCGCATTCGTGAAAATACTGGAGAAGATTGGCGCGCGGCCGGTGTGGCTCGGGGCACAGCAGCACGATTACGCGGTGGGATTAGCTTCGCATCTGCCGCAGCTGACCGCGGTGGCGCTTGGCGCATTCTTGTACGACCGGCTCGATGAAAACGGACTGCCGGTCGCGCTGGCCGGACCGGGACTGCGCGACACCCTGCGGCTGGCGGGCAGCCCGTATCAAACATGGCGCGATATCGTGCTCACGAACCGGGAAGTGCTCTCGGCGGCGCTCGACCTGCTCGCGCGGCGCATCGAGGATTTGCGCGAGCGGCTGGCCACCCGAGAACTGGAAGCGGACTTCGAGGCTGCCAACGAACTGTACAAGCTGCTGCGGGGCCTGTGATGCCCGGGCGCGGGAATTCACCACAGTAGCGAGCGTGGAGTAAACTCAAACGGGCAGCGAAATATGGATAAACGCGTAGCTTCGGCGGATGCAGCCATCGAGAAATTGCAAGATGGCGCGACCATTCTGATGGGCGGCTTCGGGCTTTGCGGCATCCCGGAGAATCTGATCGCGGCGGTGCGACGCAAAGGAACCAAGAACCTGACGATCGTGAGCAACAATGCGGGTGTGGACGATTTCGGGATCGGACTGCTGCTGCAACAGCGGCAAGTGAAGAAGATGGTGTCCACCTACGTTGGCGAGAACAAGCTGTTCGAGCAATTGGTCACCAGCGGCGAGATGGAGCTGGAATTGAATCCCCAGGGGACGTTCGCGGAGAGGATTCGCGCGGGCGGCGCGGGCATTCCAGCCTTCTACACGCCGACGGGCTACGGCACGATGGCCGCCGAAGGCAAGGAGACGCGCGAGTTCAACGGGCGGATGTACGTTCTGGAGCGCGGTATTCGAGGGGACTTTGCGTTTGTGAAAGCGTGGAAAGGCGATCGGTGGGGCAATTTGGTTTACCGCAAAACGGCGCGGAACTTCAATCCCATGATGGCCACGGCGGCGGATTACGTCATTGCCGAAGTGGAGCAACTCGTCGAGCTTGGGGAGCTTGATCCGAATTGCGTGCACACGCCGGGCATTTTCGTGAATGCCATTTTGCAGGGACCACAATATGAGAAGCGCATCGAGCGGCGCACCACGAGGAAGGCTTAAGCCATGGCGCTGACGGACGAACAAAAGCGGGAGCGAATCGCACGCCGGATTGCGCTCGAGCTGCGCGACGGCTACTACGTGAATCTCGGTATCGGGATGCCCACGTTGATTGCGAACTATGTTCCGCCCGGGATGGAAGTAATTCTCCAGTCGGAGAACGGCATGCTCGGCGTGGGGCCATATCCCACGGAAGCGGAAATCGATCCAGACCTGATCAACGCCGGCAAGGAGACCATCAGCGAGCGGAAAGGCTGCTGCTATTTTTCTTCCGCGGATTCCTTTGCGATGATTCGCGGCGGGCACGTGGACCTCACGGTGCTCGGCGCGCTGCAGGTGGATGAAAAGGGAACGCTGGCGAATTGGGCGGTTCCGGGCAAAATGCTGAAGGGCATGGGCGGAGCAATGGATCTGGTCGCCGGCGCGAAGCGGGTTTTTGTGGCGATGGAGCACGCCACGCGGGACGGCAAGCCGAAAATTCTGCGGAAATGCACACTTCCGCTGACCGGCGTCAGTGTAGTGGACCATATTGTGACCGAACTGGCGTGGATCGACGTAACGCCCGATGGGCTCCTGCTGCGTGAACTCGCTCCGGAGGCAAACCTCGAAGCTGTTCAAGCTCTTACCGAGCCGAAGCTAATTGTGCCAAGCGGCGGCCCGGCGAAGATGCCGGTGTGAGGCCGGGCCGGAGCGAAGATCCAACATCAGCATCGGGCGAAGCCTAGGAAGCGCTGAGGCGCCGCGCCATGCTAAAGGAATAGTGAAAACCGGAAGCGGCGGTCAGCGCGGTTACGATATAGATGAGCGCGCGACTCCACACGCCAATTTGCAGCGCGGGGAAAGCCGCGCCAAGCACGAGGGTAAACACGAGCAAAATCTGGACGGTGGTCGTCAGCTTGCCGAGAATGCTGGGCGGAAACGGGCGATAACCCGAGATCAAGATAATCACGGCAGCGACGGTCAGCAGCAGAACATCGCGGCTTAGCACGATGATCGTGAGCCACCATGCGACTTGATGCTTGAACGCCAGAATCACAAATGAGGAAGAGAGGAGCAGCTTATCGGCAATAGGATCGAGATACGCGCCAATCGAGGATTTCTGGTTTAGCTTGCGCGCGAGCAGGCCATCGATGCCGTCGGAAAGCCCTGCCACAACCAGGACCAGCAGCGCCCAGGCGTACGCATCATAGGCAATGAGAATAAGAAAGACCGGCAAGAAGCCGAGCCGAAGGAAGGTGATTTGGTTCGGTACCGTCCAGATGCGACCTTGCATTGCAGAATAGCCTAGAGCACTTCGCCGCGGCGAAGCAAATTGCCTACGCGAATTGCGCGAGATAGGCGAGCAGCGAACGGCCTGTCTTTCGCGCAAAAAGTTCGTTCATCGAGGGAATCGCGCCGGAGGGTTCGTCGAGGGCGATGCGCTCAACGCGGGTCATGGGGAAAAAAACGGTCGGCAGACCGATGCGTTCGGCATCGGGCTCATTAATCTGGCGAAGGAAGTGATCGAAGGAATTGAGGTCGATGCCGCGGATGGTCACACCGGCGGGATTGATAGCCAGAAGCTCGCCCCAGAACTTCTCCTTGGGCGTGTGCAGGCTGACGATTACGATGGAGTGCGTGTCCATTGGAGCGGAGAATGCACCTCAACGATAACAGGAATCCAGGATTCCGTTGCGGACACCTGCTTCGGATTTTCCGCGCGAGTTACGGCAGCGGATCGTGGAAGTGCACAATCATCAGCGCGAAGCAAGCCAGGATCGCGGCTGCGGAAAGCCAGCCGAGCCCGGCGGCAATGCGCTTCTCGGAGGGCGTGATCGGAGCCCGATCCGCCATCACGCGGCCGAGCACGAAACCCGCGACCAAACCGCCCCCGTGCGCCCAGTTGTCCACGCCCACTCCCGGCAGGAGTCCGAGCGCAAAAAGAATGACCAGCGAGCTGATCAGCTGCGAGCGTAATTGGCGCATATAAGCGCCGCCTCGGCGCGAAGTCACCGCGAGCAAAATGCCAATAAGGCCAAGCAAAGCGCCGCTGGCTCCCAGTGACGGATGCCCGCCGATGTACGAACTGACCACGAAACCCGCGACGCCGGTGACCAGATAAATGAAGAGGTAGCGCGCTGAGCCATAGAGCTCCTCGACCGCCGGGCCGATTTGATATAGGACCATCATGTTGAAGCCGATATGGATGATGCCGCCGTGGAGAAACATCGCGGTGACCAGCCGCCACCATTCGCCGAGATATTTCATGAGAGGCCACGGCAACAAGAGTCCGAGCCGGTAGACGGCCTCGTTGCCGACGCCCCACAGCACGCGAAGCCCACTGCCCCCGCCTGCCTCCATCGTCATCACCAGCGTGACACCAAAGAGCAGGATGTTGGCGATGAGCAACACCGTGGTGACCGGCGCATCGCCTCCAATCAACCCGGAAAGCCTTTTGTTCATCGCGGCAAAGGAAAAATGGAGGCTGGAGCCACACTCGTGGCAGCGCCTGGCATTGACGCCAACCAGCGCGCCGCAAACAGGGCAAATCTGCGGACGGGGCGGCCGGTTGCCGCCGAACATGCCCCGAAACGAACTCTTCCACCGCTCCAGACGCCAGTGCCACCGGTAGGGAAGCGCCAAAACTCTCTCTCCTTGCGGCCTCTTTCGAGCATTTCTATAATACCGGAATCACGCTGATATTCCGGCACGCGCGCACGGCAGCAGCTTTCATACGAAGCGAGAACCACAATGGACAAGTTCGAAGAAATTGGCCGGCGTATTGATGAAGAACTCAGCCGGCTCCGCCGCTACGTGGAAGAGGAAATCGCGCCGGAGACGGAACGCCGCGCCGCGAATTTCCTTCGCGAAGTCTCCGGCAAGCTGAGCGATGCCGCGAGCAAGCTTGAGGCCCGCCAAGCCGCGCGCGCGGCCTCCCAAACACCTCCGAATCCTCCCCAGTCTCCCAATCCTCGGTCCTAACCAGGCGCACTGTTGCTGGAAGCGGCTCAACCAAAGAAGGCTGTCGCCAGATGGCGACCACAGGTCGTCTCCAGGGCGCTCGGCTCCGCCTTCATGGTGCTTCTCGCCGGCTGCGCGGCCCGCCGGCCCGTTTCGAGCCAACCGCCTAGTCCGCCCGCTCCGGCCTCCGCAGAAACGATCGACGCCGCAAAGCGGTCGACCAATGTACCCGAACCAACGGCGGGACCGGCGCCGCCTGCAGCGCCAAGTGTCAGGCAGCCACCCGCGATCACGCCGCCTTCCTCCGGCTACAGCGAGGAGGGCAATGCCTCCTGGTATGGCAATCCCTTTCACGGGCGGCGCTCTTCGAACGGCGAAGTCTACGACATGAACAAATTCACGGCCGCGCATCGTACGCTCCCGTTCGATACCGTGGTTCGCGTCACCAACCTGAATAATGGAAAATCGACGGTAGTGCGCATCACCGACCGCGGACCGTTTGTTGGCAATCGCATCATTGACCTCTCGCGAGCCGCAGCGGCGGAGATCGAATCGATCGGGCCGGGCGTGGTGCCCGTTCGCATCCAGGTACTAACGCCCGGCATCGACCCGGCCAGCGGCTTCTTTACCGTGCAGGTTGGCGCCTTTCGCGACCGCGATAACGCCGACCGGCTGAGCGAGCGGCTCAGCGCGACGTATTCGCCAGTGACGATTGTGCGCTTCGATACCGATGACGGCCCGTTCTACCGCGTGCGCGTCGGCAAAATCGCGGGGGAAGACGCCGCGCGGCAAATGGCCGAGAAGCTGCGCAGCCGCGAAGGGTTCAGCCCGCTGGTTTTCCGGCTGGATGAGGAAACTCCGCCGGGAGGAGCGAAACGATGAGCGCGGATTGCCTCTTCTGCAAAATCGGCCGCAAGGAGATTCCGGCGAAATTGGTGCACGAGGACGCCGATGTTTTCGCGTTTGAGGACATCAACCCGCAGGCGCCCACGCACATTCTGATTTGCCCGCGCAGACATTTCGAATCTTTGAACGAGGCAACGGCGGGAGACCAGGCGGTGCTTGGCAAGATTCAAATGATTGCCGCGAAGCTGGCTCGCGAACGCAATTTGCTCGGGGGATATCGCACGGTTGTGAACACCGGGCGCGGCGCCGGCCAGACCGTGTTTCATCTGCATTTACACCTGCTCGGCGGACGAGCGTTCCATTGGCCGCCGGGCTAGATGCTATCGAAATGGATCACACGGCAAAGCAAGACGCCGCCCAAAGATGGACGTTGGTTGCCGGGCGTGGCTGGCGCGTGCGGCAGGGACTCATCGGCGACCGCGGCATTTCCCGGATACGCAATAGCCATTTCGGTGCGATCTGCCCGGATTTGCCCCGAGTGGTCCCCGGCGGACGGACCGTAGCGGCAACACCGCCGGAACAACTCGGATAGAATATGACCTTGCGTTTCCGGTTTAGGAGGAATGGATGAGAGTCGCAGCCCGGTCCTTTTTCCTTTGCGCCTGGGTTTCGGTCGTCAGCGCAGGAGCTTCGGCGAGCTTGGCGGCGCCGCCTCTTCCTTACCGGACTGAAGACTCCGCTCCTCCGAAGCCATTGACTGTGGATCGCATTTACTCGCAACCGAGCCTCAGCGGGCATCTCACGCGAGGACTGGCCTGGTCGCCCGATGGAAAGCAGCTCACTTTTTTCGACGAAACTGGGGCCAGCAAAACGGCGAAGCTGGAGCTGTGGATCATGGACGCCTCGACGGGAGAGCGCCGCGTGCTGATTCCGGGAGAAAACCTCGCGGCCATTCTTCCTGCCGAACGTGCAAACCACGGCCAGGCTACGGGGTTGGGCCGCCGGGCGGTTTCGGAATACCAGTGGGCGCCCGATAGTTCCGCGCTCCTGTTCATCGGCTCGAAGGCCTTGGCATGGTACGACCTGAAAACGAAGACGGCGCGGACCCTCGTTTCCGGCGATGACGCCATCGCAGACGCGAAGATTTCTCCGGACAGCCGATCAGTCAGTTTTGTTCGCAATCACAATCTATTCGTGGTAAGCGTGGCCGGCGGCGACGCCAGGGCGCTGACGCACGGCGGGACCGAGGCGATCCGCAAAGGGGAACTCGACTGGGTTTATCCGGAAGAACTGGGCATCAGCACCGCCTATTGGTGGTCGCCTGATTCCAAATCGATCGCGTTTCTCGAGATGGACGAACGCAAAGTGAGCCAGTATCCGCTGGTGAATTTCGAGTCCTTTGACGGCGCCGCGGAAATGGAGCGTTACCCGGTCGCCGGCGGCGCGAATCCCGTCGTTCATGTGTATGTGACAGCCGCTTCGGGCGGCACGGCGCGGCTGATGGATACCGGCGCGGAAGGGGACCAATACATTCCACGAGTGAACTGGCTGAATGACTCGAGGCACGTGGCCATCCAGCGGCTGAACCGTGCGCAGACGCAGCTTGACCTGCTGATCGCCGACGCGGCGAGCGGGAAGTCCCGCGTTGCGCTAACCGAAAAAGACGCGTATTGGATCAACGTGAGCGACGATCTCCGGTTTTTGAAAGACGGCAAGCGCTTCCTGTGGTCCAGTGAGCGATCCGGCTACCGGCACCTGTACCTCTACGATTTGCAGGGCACGCAACTCGCGCAGCTTACCAGCGGCGAATGGGAAGTTTCCGCCGTGGAGGCAGTCGATGAAGCCGCCGGCGCCGTTTATTTCACTGCGACGGAAAAATCGCCGCTCGAACGACAGCTCTACAAAGCCGGTCTTGACGGCTCCGGCTTTGCGCGTGTGACCAAGGCAGACGGCACGCATGTCCCGGTGTTCTCCCCGGACGCTACTGCATTTGTCGATACGTTTTCCGATGCCATGACGCCTCCGCGGCAGGATCTCTGTCGCGCCGACGGCACGCGGATCACCGCCATTAACGAAAACCGTGTGCCGGAACTAGATTCCTACCGGCTTTCTCCCGTCCAATTTCTTTCGGTTCGCTCACACGATGGCGTGCAACTCAACGCGATGATGATCAAGCCGCTGGATTTCCAGGCGGACCGAAAATATCCGGTGCTTGTCTACACCTACGGGGGGCCGCATGCGCAGGTCGTGCGCAACGCCTGGGGTGGTGCGACATTCCTCTGGCATCAGTTGATGGCGCAAAAGGGTTTCCTGATTTTTGCGCTCGACAACCGCGGCTCAGCCGGACGCGGCCACCTTTTCGAGGAGCCCATACACTTCCGGTTCGGCGCGCAGGAGCTCTCGGATCAGCGAGACGGCGTCGCTTGGCTCAAGTCGCAGCCTTACGTCGATTCCAGCCGAATCGGCATTTGGGGCTGGAGCTATGGCGGGCACATGACGCTTCATGCCATGTTCGAAGACCCCGAAGACTTCAAGGCGGGTTTCGCGGGCGGCCCGGTGACCGACTGGCGTTACTACGACTCGATCTATACGGAACGCTATCTTGGGCTGCTGCCGCAGCACGCGCATAGCTACGAGGATTCGTCGCCCATCGAAAACGCGGCCAGGCTGAAGGGGAAGCTTCTCATCGCACATGGAACGGGCGATGACAACGTACACTTCGCGAATACCCTTGGCTTAGTGGATGACCTGATTGAGGCCGGCAAGTACGCCGAAGTCATGCCGTTCCCCGGCCGGGGCCATGGTGTTAGCGATCCCGCCGCGCGCCGCGTCCTCATGACCCATGTGACGCAGTTCTTCATTGAAAACCTCCAGCACCGTTAGGCGGCGCACGGCGAGACGGAAAAACGCAGTTCGTCCTTGACCGGCGATTCGAAAGGCCCGAAGTCTCTCGCTATGCCAGTAGCGACAACCGCCACTCCCCGCGTTTCCCTGTTTCTTGCGCTCGCGCCGCGCCGGAGTGCGCAGCCCGCGGAATCTCCGCGGCGGTTTAGCGGCCCCCGAAGTATTCAACGTGGATGTACTGGCCGAGACGGGCGTTGAAGAGGAGGTACCAGCCAGGGTGATGGTCGTCGTCGTAGACAAACACATCATCGCGGTCCCATGCCCAGCCGCGGCAGCGGCTCACATCATAGGAAGCCACGACCCACGTGGATCGGTCGTCGAGAATCACGCGACGGGTGCGCACGTCGAACGTTCGCGCCACCCAGCGATGCCGCACGTCGGGATAACGGCCGTGCGGATAGCGGTGCCCTGGTTCGTAGCGGTCGTGGTCATAGTCCCAATGGTCGTAATGTGGATTGTGCGGATTGTCCCAGCCCTTGTGTTTTCCGTTGTCGTGGCGATCGTCGCGATCACCAGGGTCATGTTTGTCGCCTCCTGCATGTTTGCCATGGTCGTGATCCTGGGAAGCGGGCAACGCTCCCGGCGAGAGCGCGAATGCAACTACCGCGACAAACAGTCCTTGCAGAATCCTGCGCATGCTTTCTCCTCCGGAGGGCTGGAAACTCTTGTGCATGGGACCTGAAATCGACGAGCTTGCGCCATTTTGACAGAATGCACGCGCCCCCGCGAGCTTCGTTTGCCGGGAAGGCACACAAAACGGCACCGGGTGGTTCCGGATTAGCCCCGCACCAATGAGCTCCCCGAGGTAACTGGCCTGGAGGCACAGAAATCTACTAGTACTCGCGTACTCCCCAGAGTCGAAACGGTTTTGGGCCGCCAGTCCTATTGTGCGTTAGACCTGTCCCAGCTACACTCTGACTTCCATCAGGGAGGTTTGCCTTGTCAGCAGGCTCCGAACGCCGAACGACGCAGCGCTTCCAGATGCGCTTGCCTCTGACCGTTCGCTGGACAACCGGCGCCGCGGTCGGCGAGACCAGCACGGAATCCCGCGATGTGAGTTCTCGCGGCGTGTATTTCTTCCTTTCGAAGGACGTAAAGGAAGGCTCCCCTGTCGAAATCCTTCTGACTTTGCCGAACGAAATCACCATGGCCGGACCGGTTCGCGTCCGGTGTCTTGGCCGCGTACAGCGCACGGAACCTCGCGACGAAGGCTCTGTCGGCGTCGTCGCGGCCATTGAGCGTTACGAGTTCCTGCGTAACGACGAGGAAAAAGTCTAGCGCACATCCCCAGTGCCTAGCCTCGCTCGCCACGTCCCCGGCCGGCGAATCACAAACAAGTTTCTTGCTCGCTCACTGCGGAGGCGGGCAGGATAAGCCGGGGTGCATCGGCCCCTCAGCGGAGCACCCCGGCTCTTTTCTTTTCCTTTCGCGGCACGTTTGGTCTGCGGTATGCCGCTTTTGGTCTCGCCCGCAGGCCGCGCGTTGCGCTCGTTGCCTCCTCCGCGCATCCTGTCCCTCGGAACAGGCGATTTCCACAGCCCTTTTGGGTCACCATCGGTTCACCCAGTCGAGTCCTTTCACACGCGAATCGAGCCGCACGGGCCGTCGCGCCGCCGCGCCGTGGCATGGGGGTAAGTCCAAGTATGGGCCAGGAACTTCAGGAGCTTCTGAAGGCTCCGTCAGGAAGTGAGTCACTGGAAGCGCCGGAATCCGCGGCTCCGCGCGGGAATGCGGATCTCGCGAGCAAAGAAGCGTCGCTCGCTGGCTCCGCTGCCGACCAGACAACGCCGGGACTTTCCATGCTCGAACTCGCGGAAATTCTCGACCAGCACAAACTCTGGGCCGAATCCGGCGGGGAAAACGGAGTTCGCGCCGACCTTTCCGGCGCGAATCTTTCGAACGCCGATCTGACTGGCGTGAATCTGCAAAGCGCGATTTTGAAGCGCGTGAATCTGAGCGGCGCTGATCTTTCGATGGCGAATCTCCGCGGCGCCAATCTCATGCAGGCGGATTTGTGCAACGCTACGCTGCTTGGGACGGAATTACGCGGGGCGGATTTGATGGGCGCTGTGCTGTACGGAGCGGAAGGCCTTTGGGTCGGACGGCTTGGCGGCGCGAACTTGTTCGACGCGTTGCTGCCTGAATCCATCGCCGCGGTCGATAGCGCCAAGTCCATGGCGCAGGCGACGAAGGTTGCCAGGGTGTTCTATTTTTTAATGCTTCTGCTCAGCGGGCTTTGCTGCCTGCTCGTTGGATTCACCACGGACGTTCGCTTGATTGTCAACGGCCCCACGATTCCCTTCGGTCCTTTCGGCAAGATGTTGCCGATGGCGGGTTTTTATCTTGGCGCGCCGCTGCTGCTCTTTGTTCTCTACGTGCGCTTCCATTTTCTGCTGCTCCGGCTCTGGGGGAGCATGGCGGCGCTGCCAGCGGTATTTCCGGATGGGCAAACGCTGGAGCGCGATGGTCCGTGGTATCTGATGGGTTTGGTGCGATGGCACTTCCGATGGTCGCGCGACCAGCGCTCGCCGTTTTCCATGCTCGAGATGATTGTGGCGGCCGTTCTCGCGTATTGGACGGTGCCCGCGGCGCTCTTTTTGTTTTGGCTGCGGTACTTGGTACGGCAAGATTTCCGCGGCACTCTGCTGCACGCGCTGGTTCTGACGCTCTCGGTGGCCGCGGCGACGTGCATTCCGACGCTCGTGTCGCGCGTGCTGCGCCCCGGCGATCTGCTGCGGCAGAAAGCGAAGAATCTTTTTCGCATGGTGATGATGACGACGCGCGCGGCGCTTGTCGCGGGCATCGTCCTGCTCGTTTTTTCGGTGGGTATCAACCGCGGATTGCCTTCGGACCGCGACATCGCCACGCAGC
>DASRCZ010000107.1:0-8616 GCA_035652855.1 Candidatus Acidiferrum sp. | reverse complement strand
GCCCTTCGGCATGGGTTTGAGCATGATTTGGCTGACCACATCCGCTTCCGGTATGCCGCGTGCACGCGCTTGGCTGGCAATCTGTTGATCCACGAGCGAGGTCTTCACATAGCTTGGGCAAATGGTGTTGACGGTTATATCCGTGGCGGCCGTTTCAAGGGCAATGGCCTTCGAGAAGCCCAGCAGGCCGTGTTTCGCAGCGATGTAGGCGCTCTTGTACGGACTGGCCACCAGCGAATGGATGCTGCCGACGTTGATGATGCGGCCGAATCCACGCTGGCGCATACCGGGGAGAATAGCGCGAGTGAGGCGCGCCACACCCGTGAGCATCACCTGCACGAGAAAATCCCACTTGGCAATCGGAAAGTCCTCGAGCGCAGCAACATGCTGGAGCCCGGCGTTGTTGACGAGCACATCGACCGGCCTCGACAGGCACGACAGCGCGGAGTCGATGCTGTCGTCCGAAGTCACGTCCAGCGCCACCGCTTTCGCGGAGCCTTGATCGGATCGAATTTGTTCAGCAACGGCTTCGGTCTCCTCGAATCTCAGGTCCCCAAGGACAACGAAGTGACCGTCCCTGGCCAAAGCAGCAGCGACTCCCGCGCCGATTCCACTGGCTGCTCCACTGATGAGAATGGTAGGCATGGTCGGATCCGCCAAATCAGGAAATAACAACCGGGACCTGCGCCGGTTGAAAGCGCCGGGCAAACGTCCACACGGCAAACTTCACTGACTTCACGTTTATTCGGTGAGGCCGTCCCGCAAATCGGGGGTTTCCCTGATTGTCCGGGTGTGGAGGCGCAGTACTCTGTCGCCTACCGCTTACCGGCTCGCCGCGCCGCAGTGGAAACGATTTGAGCCCGAGTTTGCTCGGAGCTTCGAGGGAGCTATGTTCGATCAGTTGTTCACCGACTGGGAACGAGCCGCGGAAGCATCGCGGCAAATGCAGCAGGAAATGTTCAGGCACTGGACGCAGCCATGGATGTCGGCGTTGTCCAATGCGGGAACCGGAGCCGAAAGCCGGGTCTTGCAGAAGCGCTGGATGGAATTTGTGATTGACATGCTGAACAGGCAGCGCGAGTCGATCGACGCGACGTATCAGTCCGGTGTGCGGCTTCTTGAGCACGTATTGCGCACCAGCCAAGCAACGTCGCCGGAAGATTATCGGCAGCTTACCGAGGAACTTTGGCGCCAGATGATGGACAGCTTCAAAACCCAATCGGAAGCGCAGTTGCGCGAGTTCCAAAAATGGGCGGAGAAATTTTTCGACATGGCTCAAAAAAAACAGCCGAAGCGGAGGACAAGCTCTTAGCCGGCCCCAAGAGCGAGACTGCCGCACCATGCCGTACGGAAGCGAAGGCAGCCCTGTTCGGTTCTCCCTCTAGGCTAGGCGCAAACCCCTTTCTCGGCGTGACCGTGGAGTGGCTAGAGGCTTGGGAACGCGCTGCTCGCTGGAGCCTTAGTGTCGAAAATGCGGCCGTTTTGCTTGACCCCTGGGAGGTCAGGAAGAAATGGTTCGCGGAAGCCAGTGAAATGATGGACAGATATATGAGATCTCCGCTGTTCTTGCTGTGGATGGAGTCGTACTTGAAGGCAATGACTCAACCGCCCCACTACATTCGCCTGCTTCCGTCAACGAAAAGACCATAAAAAGGAAGGTTTCCGATGGCTACGACATATTCCACTCCGATTGATGTTTGCAAATTGCCAAGCTTTAACCTGCTGGGGAAGAAGGCGTTTGTAACGGGGGGATCGCGAGGAATTGGCCGGGCTTGCGCCCTGGCATTGGCGACCGCCGGAGCTGATGTTGCGGTGAGCTCCAGCCGGGCGGGCGCCGACAGCGCCAAGGGCGTCTGCGACGAAATTCGTGAGCTGGGCCGGCGTGCCGAAGCGTATTCGTTCGATATCGCGGAACGAAGTGATGTGAACGCGATCTGCGGCCGGGTGCGAGACGAGTTCGAGCAGATCGACATTCTGGTGAACAATGCCGGCGTAGCGCGGGATGGCGTTTTCAAGAAAATGGATCGCCGGGCTTGGGACGAAGTCATCAACACGGATCTCAACAGCGTCTTTGAAATCACACAGCAGTTCATCGAAGGCATGGCCGCGCGGGGCTGGGGGCGGGTAATCAACATATCGAGCATTGTCGGCAGGATCGGGAATTTTGGGCAAACGAACTACGCCGCCGCAAAGGCCGGACTCATCGGATTCACCAAGGCGCTGGCACGAGAGTACGCGCGCAAAGGAGTCACGGTTAACGCGATCGCGCCGGGTTTCGTCAAGACCCGAATGCTGGAGAACGTGCCGGACAAGGCGTTGCAATCCGTGCTGGACGTCACGCCGGTTGGCCGCCTGGGAGATCCGATGGAGATTGGCGCCTGCGCGTTGTATTTGGCTTCACCGGCGGCGAGTTTCGTGACGGGTCACGTACTGGACATCAACGGCGGCATGGCGATGTGAAACGTCCGCCTCGGGAGACTCAGGATGGAGGAGGCCAGGGGAGAAGTTGCGCGATCCGAGGCGAGGCTGCCATTTGACGTACTCGGTGAACAGCAGCGGTTCCTGCGCCGCATGCTGAGTCTGCCAAACGCGATGGAGTTGGCGTGGAAGACGCAGGTTGGCACGACGCCGCACGACGTTGTGTTCAAAAAGCGCACGCTTTCTCTCCTGCGGTATCGGAGAGAGACACCGCCGGCGTATGCCGAGCCACTGCTGTTTTGCTATGCGTTGATCAATCGACCGTACATCCTGGACCTGCAGCCAGACAAGAGTGTGGTGCGGCGCTATCTCGAGCGCGGCTTTCCGGTTTATATGATTGACTGGGGAGTTCCCACGCTCGACGATCGCACGCTGACGCTTGAAGACTACGTGAGCGACTTTCTTGCGGGAGTCGTTCGGTTCGTTCTGCGGGAAAACCAGCGCACGAACCTTCACTTGCTTGGATACTGCATGGGAGGAACACTCTCGACGATCTTTGCGGCGCTTTATCCAAGGCAAATCAAAACCCTGACGCTTTTGGCCTCGCCGATTGAATTTAGCGGCCGGGAATCGCTGCTGAATTGCTGGACGGAGCGAAACCGCTTCGATGTCGACGCGTTGATCAAGACCTACGGCAATTGTCCGGCGTGGTTCCTGCAATCGTGTTTTCTGTGCATGAGGCCGGTTCAGAATCTCATCGAGAAGCATATCGCGTTCTATGAACAGATGGATGATCCGCGCATGGCCTCGAACTACTTCGCGCTGGAACGCTGGATCAACGACAACATTCCGGTGGCCGGAGAGACCTTCCGCGAATTTGTAAAACACTTCTATCAGGGCAATGAGCTGGTCCGCGGCGAGTTCCGCCTCGGGACGAGGCGTGTTGATCTCGGCTCGATCACGTGTCCCCTGCTGCTCCTGACGGCAAAGAACGACCACTTGGTGCCGCCGCCTTCGACGCTGGGAATTCGGCCTTACGTGAACTCCCGGGACGTTGCATCGATCGGAATCGAAGCAGGCCATGTTGGCCTGGTTATGGGCGGCAAGGCGCAGGGGACGCTCTGGCCGCAAGCCACGCGATGGCTCGCGGACCGCTCCGCCAAAGCTTCCGCCGCACGATGGAAGCAGGTTGCGACAACCGGACGAGGACGTGATGGGAAGAGGAAGAAACGAGCAGACCAGAAGTAGCGCGAACGGGAATGGCTCGAAGAGACGAGTTGGCATCGCGTGTCAAGGCGGAGGCAGCCACACAGCTTTCACCGCGGGTGTTTTGCAAGGCCTGATGGAAAGGCTTCCATCCGATACCGAGGTGGTTGCGTTGAGCGGAACCTCCGGTGGCGCGATTTGCGCGACGCTCGCGTGGGACGGGCTCGTACGTCGCGATCGAAAGCTTGCGATTCAAAAACTCCGGGAGTTTTGGGACGCGATGGCGGCGCGCGAGCCGTGGGACCGGGTTTTCAACCAATACCTGCTTGGAATGATCGAGCTGCGCGACGTTATGGGTATGCCGGAGATCAGCCCCTACCAGCTCCCAACCTGGGGCGAGGAGCGCTTCCGCAACCTGCTTCTGCAATATTTCAATTTCGAGGAGCTTCGGCAGCTTGCCCGGCGTCCTGGCGCGCCGATCATTCGCATCAGCGCCGTGGAGGTGCTCAGCGGCCACTTCGAGATGTTTGACGGAGAAAGCCTCTGCGTCGAATGCATTCTGGCTTCGGCGGCGATTCCGGAGCTCTATCGTGCCGTCTCCGTTCCGGATCGAGGCATCTACTGGGACGGCCTCTTCTCTCAGAATCCGCCGATCAAAGAGCTGATCAGGCATCGCATCGACGAGCTATGGCTGATTCAGATCAATTCCAGCACGTGCCTTCGCATTCCCACCGAACCGCATGAAATTGCGGATCGGCGCAACGCACTGGCCGGAAATCTCTCAATGGAGCAGGAGCTGAGGTTTATCGAGGTCATTAATCGCGCGATCGCCGAGGGCAAGCTGAACAATTCGGATTTCCGGCCAGTGCGCGTCGAGCGGATTGCTCTGGATCGCGATCTCGGCTATCGATCAAAGCTGGATCGGAAGGCGGAGCTGCTCGACGAACTGCGAGACTACGGAAAGGTGAAGAGCCAACAATTCCTGCGAGGACGGGAGTCAAGAATCGCGAGCAGGCTCTAACGAGCGTGTTTCGGCACCAAGGGATGGCGCTACCTTAAAGGTGAAAGGCCGGCGCCGGATTCAGGTCGCGCTGCGTCAAAACTTGGGGTAGCGGTAGCGGAGCGTGGGCGGCATGCGGCCGGAGCGCTGGCGGGTGTTGAAATCCAACTGGTAATCGAGGTGCGCCGGGTCTTCCGGGTACTCCTGCCCGGCAGGATACGGATACGGAATGAGGGTGTGGCGAGGGAGCGGGTCGACGGTGAAAGCGTTGGCGGCGTAGAAGTCCAGGTCCTTTTCGAAACCATTGGCGTAAAAGAAGTAGTCGCGCAGCCAGCCTTTAGGCAACGGCGGAAGGGTTCCGGGGTCGAATTCCAGCTTGACGCCTTCGCCGGAACTGAAGATGACGAAGCGGTCGTCGGCGGAGCGCAGGAGGCTTCGGACATCGCCGTAACGTGTGTAGTTGCCGGCAGCGCGGGCGTAAGGTCCGGTGGGGCTGCGATGGGCATAAGAATAGATCGTATCGCTGGCGGGTTGCAGACGGATTTCCTTCGGGTAGCCAAGGAAGGCGAGCGAAGCGGCAGCCAGCGGGACTTCGGCGACGCGAACGTCGCGCGCGCCGGGAGTTTGGTCGATGCGGACGGAGTCCCAATAGATTTTCAGATTGGTGACGATGCGGATGCGCCGCGTTCCAGGCGGAATTTTGCCGGTAAGGTCAGCGACCATGGTCCGCGCGAGCCCGGCCGGAAAGCCCATGTCGTCAACGACGCGGACCCACTGGCCTTGCGCGTTTTGCGCTTCGACGTAGGGCGCGATGACTTTGATGCCGGCCTGGTCGGCAGCGTACATGGAAGTGGCGGTGAAGTAATCGGTGTAGCCGTCGAGGATGAGACGAAGAGGCTTAGCGGCGTTCCAGTGGCCAAGGTCGAGTTCGATCCAATGGAGCTTGGCGAACCCGGCGAACGGCAAGTCATCGAAGCTGGTCACGTACTTGCGGTCGCGGTGGGCGAGGAGGGGAAGGACGTCGTTGCCGCGGTCATCCCAAGCGCTCGCTGGCAGCGTTGCATCGCGGGTGGCGATAACGCGAAATTCCGGGAATGGCGGAGCGCTGACGAAGCGTTCGTTTGGATTCACCTCGTAGGCGGCGGGATGGTCGACGGCGACGAGCCGAACCTGATCGAGATAAACAGTTTCTTCCATCGGCTCCATGAAGCGGAAGCTGAGGAGGCCGTTTTTGAGCTGGGCGCTGCGGCCGGGGACTTTGAGGTATTCGTCGGGATCGGGAACGTCGCGCTCGCCGGGAGCGATCCAATGGCCGACGACGCCCGGGCCAATCATGTCGGCGATAAATTCGTACTCGCGGCCATTCCAGGAGAAGAGAACGGGGCAGGAGCTGCCGCGACGGTCGAGTTCGGCGATGGTCTCAGCTTTCTCCGCGGGGATATTGATTTCGTCCTGTGGGACGCCGGTGGGCCAAAGGAGGCGGACGAGTTCGGCGTTTTTCTCGGTGTGGAGACCGGCAAGAATGCCGGGAGCATTCTGGCCAAGATAGCCAGAAGCGCCCTGGACTTCCCACTTTTGATAGAGGGGGCCGGCGTAGACTTCGACTTTGGTGCCGATGGCGCTTTTGTTGTCGTTAAGGGCTTTGAGATCAATGCGGAGCCAATTGCGCCGATCGGAGCCTTCGCTGCGGAGGAGAAGGGGCTCGGCGCCGAGTTGGGTAACGAGCAGGTCGGCGGTTCCGCCGGCGCGGGTATCTCCGACGGCGATAGCGCGGGGCTGTACGAGTTTTAGCGCGCCGAGCTGAACTTCTTTCGAGACGTCCGACCAGCCCTTTGCGCCGAGATTGCGGAGGAGGCGAAGTTCGCCGCCGTTTGCGGATTCGCCGGCGGCCACAAGATCGAGAAAGCCGTCGTTATCGTAATCGAGAGCAGCGAGACCCCAGCCGTGCTGCCAGCCGAAGTCCGGCAGCTTGACGCGCTCGAGCGATTTGCCGCCGACGTTGTGCCAAAGGCTGATACCGGGCGCGCCGGCGTGAGTGAAAGCCAGGTCCATCCAGCCATCTTTATCGAAATCGAAGGAGACGACACCGACGGCGGGAGGCAAGCCCTCTTTCTTGAAATCGATGGCGTTGAGGGGAGTGAATTTGCCTTCGCGCGGATTGAGAAATATGGCGGCGCCTTGGGGGCCTCCGGCCAGGACGAAGTCGATGGCGCGGTCGTTGTTGAAGTCGGATGTGACGACACCGGCGCCAGTGGCGGGGATGCCGAGCGCCGTTTCGGAGGAAACATCGGTGAAGGTACTGTTGCCGTTGTTGCGCCAGAGGACGTTGCGCGGCGAGGCGCTCTCGCCGGGCGACATGGTGACATAGAGGTCGAGGTCGCCGTCGTGATCGTAGTCCACGAAAGTGAGGGCGACACAGCCTTTCTCGCGCCGGATGCCGGCCGTCTGAGTGACGTCGGCGAATTTTCCATCGCCGGTGTTGTGCAAGAGATGGACGCCATCGGCTGAGCAGACCGCCAGGTCAGTGTGGCCGTCGTTATCGAAGTCGCCGGCGGCGCAGCCGAGTCCTGGGCCGGGCAAGGCGATGGCAGCGGAGCCGGTAACGTCCGCGAACCCGCCGTTGCCGAGGTTGCGGAGAAGGCGTGCGTTGCCATCGGCGACGGCGCTCACGAGGAACAGATCGGGTTTGCCGTCGCCATCGAAATCGAGGAAGCAAGCGCCGGTGCTGGGGCCGAGATGCGCGCTGGAGGACTTCAGCACGGAAGAAAAGGGCTGCGCGGCAAAATGCACGGGAATTGGGGCGGGCGCTTCGGTCGCAGAGCCAGTGATAAGCTCGGCGAGCGAGAACTTGCCCTGATCGCCGTAGCCCGCGCCGAAGGGAGTGCCGAGATGCTCCGTGGTGATTTTCTGAAAAAGGGCAAGGTGCTCGCGCGCGGCGGCGAGGTCGCCGTTGCGCTGAAGCGCACGAGCGAGGCCGAACTGCGCGGAGGCGTGATACGGAGCGAGGGCCAGAGCTTTCTGAAATGAGGCAATGGCTTCCGGATATTTTTGCTGCTGCGAGTACAGGTAGCCCAGGAAATAGTACGGGTCCGGCTCGTTGGGAGCGGCCTCGGCGGCGTGCTGAAAAGCGGCAATTCCCTTCTCCGGATCGCCGAGATCCTTGTAGGCGAGGCCGAGGTTGTACCAAGCATAGGGATCCTTCGGGAGCAAGCGAGTCGCCTCGAGAAGCGAGGCGCGCGCGTCCTCCGGCTTTTGCTGGGCGAGAAGGGCGATACCGAGATTGAGGCGGGCAATGGCGAATTGGGGGTCGGAGAGGAGGGCACGCTCGAAATATTTCTGGGCGTCGGCGGGGCGCTGCTGGTTGAGGTAGGCGACGCCCAAGGTATTGAGGCGCAGGGCTTGCTGCGAGTAGCGCTTTTCGCCAGGGGGCTGTTGCGCGGCGCCGGATGACGGCACTACATGAAATCTGGTTGCGCGAGGCAGCATCGCCGCGGCGGAACCGAGAAGAGATGCAGCAAGAAGAAAAGCAAGGGCGGGGAGTCGCAACATGAATCGGTCTAGTCCTGCGCGCTTTGCGGGAATCAGGCGAAGCGGCGCTCTTGATTGTCTGGTTTGCGTTTCCGCAGGTCAACCGATTTTCGGCGCGCCAGGAAGGTGCGGAGCGGAACTTGACTTGACGCAGCTCCGGCAAGGCGCATAGGCTCGCCAATCCATGGGCGAATTGCACGCGTTGCGCATTTCCGAAATGACGAAGGGCCTGCGCGAGAAGAAGTTTTCCGCGGCCGAGGTTGTGGAAGCACATTTTGCGCGCATCCATGCGTTGCAGCCGAAGCTGAACGCGTTTTTACACGTTGACCATGAAAATGCGATGAGGCGCGCACGGGAAATCGATGCGGCGATGCGGGGTGGCGAAGCGCGGGGTTCGCTGCTCGGTGCGCCGCTGAGCATCAAGGGCTGCATTGACGTCGCGGGCTGGCCGAGCCCGGCGGGTT
>DASRCZ010000106.1:0-21272 GCA_035652855.1 Candidatus Acidiferrum sp. | reverse complement strand
TTCCGGCTTCGATAGATGGCTCACATCTCCTGTGTGCAGCAGAAACTCCGGTGCGTTTGGCAGCGCGTTGATCCGCTCCACCGCGATCTTGAGCGTTCCCGCCACGTCCGGATTCGCCGCCTTGTTAAACCCCATGTGGCTGTCGCTGATTTGCGCGAAACTCAGCTCTCCTTTGATCTCTTCGGTGCTCAGCTCTGCTATCTTGCTCATACTGTACGAGTTCAGGACTCCACCCTTCATCACGCAGAACGCGCCCGTCCCTGCCCACGCCATGCATTTCAGGAATCCCCGCCGGTCCACTCCATCATGGTGATGATCGTGCAAAATCACATCTGCCTTCTTCCTCGACATTCCTCTCCTCCAGATTTTTTAGACACCCGCAGTCCGGTGCGAATCTCTCCGCACTGCCCCGGCTACCGTCTCCGTTTTCCCTGGCGGTGAAGCGGCGCGAGCAAGAGAGTCCAGCGAGCACGCGCCGCTTTATGGGACGTGTTTCATCTGTGCAGACCGTGCTCCCTGGCCTGCTATTCCAGCAAAAATTTTTCCGCTTGGTTTTGCTGCTGCTTCGCAGCTTGGAATAAATTCCCGCCGCTTCGAGTCCGTTTGCAGGGCGCTTTCCGTGAACTCCGCGGGCACCGGATCAAAATTCTATTTTCGTCCGATTCGGTCCACTTCCCGTTTCACCGCCAGCTGGTCGAGGCTCGCTAGCGGCAAGCACAGCAACAGGTTGATCCTCCGCTCCAGCGTAACAAACGCATCCCGGTACGCTCGCTCAATCTGCTCCGGCCCGCCCGCTGCGGCCGCCGGATCACGTACCCCCCCAATGCGCCGTGACCGGCTGCCCCGGCCACACCGGACAGATTTCCCGCGCCGCGCTGTCGCAAACCGTGAACACAAAGTCCATTTTCGGCGCATCCGGCTTCGCGAATTCATCCCATCTCTTGCTGCGCAAACCTTCTGTCGGAAGCCCCGCGCGCTCCAATTGCCGCAAAGCCTCCTGCCGAACGTCGCCCGAAGGATGGCTACCGGCGCTGTAGGCGATGAAATTCGGCGCGCCTCTCTTTCGCAGAATCGCCTCCGCCATAATCGACCGCGCCGAATTTCCCGTGCACAGAAACAACACGTTGTACTGCCGTCCGCTCATGGTTGCTCACTCCTGTTGGCGTTCGCCCGTTTGCGCGGAGCGCGGCGCTGCGCCGCTGGCGGCGCCGGAAATCCCTTTCCTGCCTTTGCCCCTTTGGCTTCACCGCCCTGGTGGCCGTCGCCATGGCGATGCCCTTCCAGCCCACTGTTTCGATAGTTGCAGAAATATGGACGGACGTCAACATTCTTCCCGCCGCGGCCCCCTCTTGACTCTGGACTATACTCCAGGGTGTATCCTCTGCTTTGCGAGCACCTCCTATGCACATCGGCGACGTCGCGAAACAACTTGGCCTCAGCGTTGACGCCATTCGCTTCTACGAACGCAGCCGCCTCTTGCCCCTTCCGCGGCGAACCCCGGGCGGCTTCCGCAGCTACAACGAAACTCATCTCGAAGCTCTCGCCTTCGTTCGCCGCGTCCAGGATCTCGGTTTCACCCTGTCCGAAATTCGCGGCCTTCTCGAACTCAAAGACAGCCGCCTCCAGCCTTGCGCGCCCGTCCAGAGCCGTCTGCGCGAAAAGCTTGCTGAAGTCCGCCGCAAACTGCGCGGCCTGCGCCGATTGGAGCATGAACTCCAAAGCGCCCTCCGCAGCTGCAACAAGGAACTCCGCCGCGGCGACGCCCACTGCCCCATCCTCAGGAGGCAAAAGTGAAGGTCGAGGTCCTCTACGTCGCGCAATGCCCGTCTCATCCCGCTGCCGTTCAGCTCGTCAGAGATGAGCTCCTCGCCAGCGGCGTCGCGGCGGAAATTCATCAGGTCCTCGTTACCGACGATGACATGGCCAGACGTCTGCGCTTTGCCGGTTCTCCTACGATCCGCGTGAACGGCCGGGATGTCGCTGGCGAACCGCCTGCTCCGGCCCGCTTTGCCTTAAGCTGCCGCCTTTACCCCGGTTCTCCGCGCATCGGCCTGCCTCCGGCCGAATCCGTCCGCCGCGCCATCCTTGAGGCCCGCGATGGAGGCTGCTCGTGAAACCAGGCTCCGGCATCTCCGCATCCCTGGGGGCCATCCTGACCTCCCTCGCCACCCTGAGCTGCTGCCTCCCCATCGGATTCGCCGCCGCCCTCGGGGCGGGCGCCGCCAGCGCTTTCTTCACGACGTTGCGCCCGTGGCTGCTGGGATTGTCCGTCGCCTTGCTTGCTCTCGGTTTTTGGCAGCAGCATCGCGCCAAACAATGCTCGGTGCGCGGCAGATGGCTGAGCAGGGCTCTGCTCTGGGCCGCCGTCGCCGTCGTCGCGGCCATGATTCTCTTTCCGCAGGAAATCGCCGCCTTTATCGCGGACGGATTTCATCGCTCCCCAAAATGAAAAAGAAGGCCTCCATCGCTCTCGCTCTCGCCGCCGTACTGCTCTTGGCCGCCGCCTACCTGTCCTCCCCGGGCCGGGCCCCGCACGGGCAGCCGCCCCTCGTCTCCTTATCCGGTTCCCATGCCTTCGCCGATTTTCAGCATGCCTTTGATGCAGGCGCCGGCGTGCCCCGCCTCGTCCTGCTTCTCTCGCCGACTTGACCAACCTGTCTGCGGGGGGCCTCCGCAGCTCAGCGTCTATTGCAGGAAAACCCGAACCGCAAGCTCCGCGTTCTGGTCGTTTGGGAGCCGATTCTCACCACGGACTGGGCCCCTCCCAGCGGCGGCACCTTGGCCCGCATCTCGGACGTCCGCGCAGAGCAGTTCTGGGACCGCGACCACGTCGTCGCCTCCTCGCTAGCTCCGATCGCCCAGCACCTTCCGTCGGCCCGGCAGCCGGGCTGTTGCATTCAGCGCGGTTTTTACTGGGATGACGCCATTCTCTTTCCGGCTGGCTCGATCTGGAGCGCCTCCCTCCCCGTCTCTTTCTGGGATGGCCCCGTCGTCAACGCCCTCCACGCCCTCCAAAATTTGCTGGACGAACAAACCAATAACGCGCAAAATCCCCGCTCAGGTGCCGCCCATGAACCCGGAAGCCCATGAACCGGCATCGAGTTGCCGTGCCTCGGACTTGGCGGCCGGCAAGTCTGCCATTCTCCTGTGGTATCTTCCAACGCTCGCTCTCGTTGTGGGTCTCGGCTCGTCCGCTTTGCGTCCCTGGCTTTGGATTTCGGCCTTCTTCGTCATGGGCGTTGGCTGTCTCGTGAACGCCTCTCGCTGCGGTCGCTTCCACTGCTATTTCACCGGCCCCTTATTCCTTATTTCCGCCGTGTACGTTGCCCTCGCCGCCGCGGGGCTTGTTCCCCTGCGTCCCGGTCTGCTGCTCTTCGCCGTTTTTCTGCTCTCTTCGCTCGCCTGCATGGCCGAACTCCCCTTCGGCAAGTACCGCAAGGCCGTTTGACCCTGCTTCCCCGGTCCCATCGCCGCCCGCGCGAACCGCATCCTTGCTCTGTTTCGCGTCCTTCGGGCAGCGCTGCTACAATCTCGCCGTGTCGATTCCCCGCTCCGCATCCGAGAGCGAATTCACCGTCAGCGGCGAGGAAAGCGGCGGCCGGCTCGACCGCGTCGTCGCCGCGCATTCTCCTGGGGTCAGCCGCACTCGCGTTCAGGAACTCATCGAAGCCGGCCTGATCCTCATCGATGGCAAGCCGGCCAAGGGATCGCATCACGTTCGCGCCGGCCAGCGCGTCTCCGTTCATCTCGAGCCGCGGCCGCAACTCGCGGCCACGCCCGAATCCATTCCGCTCGAAGTCCTCTACGAAGACTCGGACATCCTCGCCGTCAACAAGCCCGCGGGCATGACCGTTCACGCCGGAGCCGGCGTCGCTTCCGGCACCCTCGTCAACGCGCTCCTCGGTCGCGGCCAAGCGCTTTCCACCGGCGGCGACGCGCTCCGCCCCGGCATCGTCCACCGGCTCGATAAGGAAACCTCCGGCATCATTCTGGTCGCCAAGAATGACGCCGCGCACGCCAGGCTCGCCGAGGCTTTCCGCCAGCGCGCCATCGAAAAAACCTACATCGCTCTCCTCCACGGGCTTCTCCCGGAAGAGCATGGCCGCATCGGCTTCCCCATCTCGCGCGACCCCAGACGCCGAGTCCGCATGGTTGCGCGCCCCCCGGCAAAGCACGGGTTCTCGGGAAAAGCTCGCGAAGCGCTTACGGAATGGACCGCGCTGCTCCCCATCGGTCCCACAACCCTCGCTTCCGTCCAACTGCACACCGGACGCACGCATCAGATTCGTGTGCACTTCTCCGCCATCAAGCATCCTGTTGTTGGCGATACACTCTATGGCGCGCCCAGCCAGCTTATGGTCGGAAAAATCGCCCTTCCCACCCTCGGCCGCCATTTTCTTCATGCCGCCAGACTCGCTTTCGTCCAGCCGTCCACGGGTGAGCGCATCGAGCTGCGGGCTCCGCTCCCGGCTGAACTCCGCGAATTTCTCCATCGCCTCTCGGAAGCAGCCGGTGCAAACTTTGCCGGAATTGACGCTGCGCTCGCGGCCTACCTATAATCGGTGCGCATGTATCGAAAGTTCATTCCCGTTTTGCTGCTGCTCGCGTTTCTCGCGGCTCCTTTCGCCAGCCGCGCCCAGCAGCAGGCGCCCCCGCCTCCGCGGAATCCCCAGCAGCAGCCCGCGCCGCCCGTCGCGCAAAGCGATCAGACCCTCACCCGCGTCGTCAACCTGGTCGACGTACTCTTCACGGTTCTCAATCGCCGCAATAAACTCGTCTCCGACCTCGACAAGAACGATTTCAAGGTCTTTGACGACAAGCAGCTTCAGGAAATTCGCTTTTTCAGCAAGCAGACCGATCTCCCCCTCCGCATCGGCATGCTGCTCGACACTTCCAACAGCATCCGCGACCGCATCAAATTCGAGCAGGATGCCTCCGTCAATTTCCTCTTCAGCGTCCTCCGCCGCAATAAAGATGAAGCCTTCATCATGACCTTCGATGACCAGCCGCAGATTCTCCAGCCCTTTACCAACGACACCGGCTTGCTGCGCGACCAGATCGTCCAAACCCGCGCCGGCGGCGGCACCGCCATCTACGACGCCATCTACGAAGCTTGTGAAAAGCAGCTCAGCCACCCTCCGCGTCCTCCCGGCGATCAGCCCGACGTCGTCCGCCGCGTCATGATTCTCATCAGCGACGGCGAGGACAATCTCTCGCAGCACACCCGCTCGGAAGCCGTCGAAATGGCCCAGCGCACCAGCGTTGTCATCTACACCATCAGCACCAGCACGCAGTGGGTTTCGCTTTCGGAAACGGATCCTTTGAAAACAGGCGACCGGAAATATCTCAAGACCGAAGGCGACAAAATCCTCGAAGACATCGCCGAGGAAACCGGAGGCCGCGCGTTCTTTCCCTATCACGTGGACGACTTGGACCAATCCTTCCAGGATATCGGCGACGAGCTCCGCAATCAGTACTCGATCGCCTACGCTCCCACAAACTATGTCGTCGATGGCCGCTATCACCGCATTCGCATCGAAGTGCCCGACCACAAGGGCTACCAGGTGCGCGCGCGCCGCGGCTATTACGCGCGAGCTAACACCGCTCCGCCGCAGCAAAGTCCCACCGGCTCCGTCCAGTAAGCACGGGCGCCGCTCCCTGTGCGCTTTCGCCTGTGCAACAACGCAGACCTGCGACATTCAGGGGTATTCAAACGTCCAAACGTTGGAACGCGTTACAGAAGCCGGTAGCGGCCGGGCGAGAGGAAGGCGAGGAGGCCCATGTCGCGAAGGATTTGGAGCTGCTGCCGGATTTTGGGGCGGATGTGTCGGTTATCGGGATGGAGTGCCGCGAGGGAGTTTTCGCGGGCGTAGACGTCGGCCAGCGAGAATTCCTGTCTGCCGAGAGAGCGCGCCGCGTGGAGCACGTCTAGCGTCCAGCCGCGCGCTTCAGCTTTGAGATTTTCGAGCGGGCGCAGACGCAGGTAATCGCCGCGAACGGCGGAGGCGGGGCGGACCAAGCCGGAGGCGATGACGGGGATTCGTGCGTCATCGGGAATCTGGCTCAGAAGAATGTTGCAGCCAATCCAGCCAGCGCGTCGGGCGGTCGCCGTTAATGGCGAGCGGCGTTCAATGCAGGAGAGCGCGAATGCGAAATGCGGAATCAGGATGACCGTGCGGACGGACCAGCCCGTTCGGTCGTAGTGCATCACGTACAAATTCGGTGCGCGGCTTTCAAGAATGGCGCGGCGCATCTCGGAGTAGGCGGAATCGACAATTCGCCTGCCGAATGGCCTCGACTGGCTCTTGAGCTGGAAGGATTGCGTGCACCGCGGACAAACATAGTCGATGGCAGGCGTGCCCCGGGGCGCGGAATCGAGCTTTGGAGAATCACAGGAGGGACAGAAGAAATTGGCGGCGCCCCATGCTTCCGTGCCGACGCGAGCACGCTGCGAAGCAGAGTGGTAGACGTCGATTCCTTCCCGCGGCAGGCTGAGATTCATAGGGGGATTAGATCACGTGACCTGGAATTCGACCAGCGTGGAATGCTTTCTCCCGCAAGCCGATCTAAAGACCGGCCACTGCATCCGTGAGGCCCAAATCCATCACGGCCTATGGCGTGCGGTCATGCGAGGTAGATTGTGGTTTCTGTGGAAATGATAAAGAGGGCGGCGGAGTCGACGTGGCCGGAGTCATGAAATTTTTGTTGGGCATCTTCGAGCGATTCGGCAAGGGTGGAGAAGATCACGGCGCGGTTTTCGCGGCCGATGAAGTAGAAGTGGCGCTCTTGCCGGACGAGTTGGAACTGGGACGGCATGCACGCGTGACCAAGTGGTTCGGATTCGGCACCCCAAAAGCAGCTTTCTCGCTTCACTCGAAGAGACAACCTGGGGCTTAGACCACGACTGGATCGATCCACGAAATGGGGCGGCGGATCAACGGAAAAGTTGACCAAAGCAGAGGAAATTTGGAGAGACGAGACCGTTAGCCGGACCTGTACCAGATTGGAACATAGGCGGCGGAGCGAGAGGGAGAGGAAGTCAAGGGAAAATTCGCAGCCTATGGCGCGGCGGTGGAGGCCAAGAGCGGCGAGAGCGGTGGTGCCGGAGCCCGCGAAGGGGTCAAGGACGAGGTCGCCCTCGTTCGACGAGGCAAGGAGAATGCGTTCGAGGAGGGCAACGGGTTTTTGCGTGGGATGCTTGCCAAAGCGTTTTTCCCAAGCTTCGGGAGGCTTGATTTCCCATACGGACTTCATCTGCTTGCCACGGTTAAGCTCCTTCATGAGCTTGTAGTGGAACGTGTGGCGCGACTGGGCGCTCTTGGCGGCCCAGATGATGGTTTCGGTGGCGTGAGTGAAATAGCGGCAGGAGAGATTCGGAGGGGGGTTCGGCTTCACCCAGGAAATATCGTTGAGAAGCTTGAAGCCGAGTTGCTGCATGGCGAATCCGACGGAGTGGATGACGTGAGCGGTGCCGGAAACCCAGATGGAACCGTTTGGCTTGAGAACGCGCTGACACGCGGCAAGCCACGCCCGGTTGAACTCATGATTGGCGTCTGCGCCGCGGGATTTGTCCCAATCGCCTTTGTGCACGGCGACCATCCGGCCCGCGTGGCACGTGATGCCGCCATTCGAGAGGAAGTAGGGCGGATCGGCGAAGATGAGGTCGACGGAGCACTCCGGCAGCAACGGGAGAAGCTGGAGGCAGTCGGCATGGTAAATGCGGATATGGCGGACCGGGTCGTCGAAGGCGGGAAGCGGCAGGGATGGCATAGGTTGGTCAGGGAGGATCGTTGATCAGCCAGCGAGCGGAGTCAAGAGAGCAGCGGTCAGCGGCGCGAAGAGTCAAGACTGGAGCACCCAGACCGCGGAGAGTGCCTGCGCGCTGGAACGTCGGCTGTTCTTCAGTTTATTTGGGGTAAGGATAGAAGCCCCGAGAGGACTTGCGGCCAAGCCAGCCGGCAGCGACGTATTTCTTGAGGAGCGGGCAAGCGCGGTACTTAGGGTCGCCAAGGCCCTCGTGGAGGACGTCCAGGATGTCCACGCAGACGTCCAGCCCGATAAAATCCGCCAGCTCGAGCGGGCCCATGGGATGGTTCATGCCGAGTTTCATTACGGCGTCCACGGCTTCGGGCGCGGCGACACCTTCCATGACGCAGTAAGCGGCTTCGTTGATGAGCGGCATGAGGACGCGATTGGAGACGAAGCCGGGCGCGTCATTGACGGCGACCGGAGTTTTGCCGAGGCGCTGGGCAAGCTCGATCGTCGTCGCGAAAGTAGCGTCGGAGGTTTGCAGCGCGCGGATCACCTCGACGAGCGCCATGACCGGGACGGGATTCATGAAATGCATGCCCACGAAACGCCCGGGGCGGCCCGTGAGCGCGGCGAGAGTGGTCAAGGCGATGGACGAAGTGTTGCTGGCAAGGATGACGTCGTCGCGGAGGAGCCGGTCGGCTTCGGTGAGGACAGCGCGCTTCAGCTCGAGCTTTTCCGGGACGGCTTCCACGGCGAAATCCGCGGAGGCAATAGCGGATATGTCGGTGACAGGCGCGAGGCGGGAGAGGACGGCGGGCTTTTCGGCTTCCGCAAGCTTGCCTTTTTTCACTTCGCGGTCGAGATTTTTGGCGATGGTATCGAGAGCGCGGTCGAGGAAGCGCTGCTCGACGTCGCGAAGGATAACTTTGTAACCGGCGCGCGCGAAAACATGAGCGATGCCGTTGCCCATGGTGCCGGCGCCAAGCACGGCCACGGTCTTGATGGAATCGGAAGTGGTCATGGCGCAATTTTACATGATTCCCTTCCGTATCCTTGCCCGCGATCCGGCACAGTCTGGAGCCGCGCTTCACTTCTGCCCGAACGGGCAATGCGATTGGCATCCCTGCTGCCCCGCAATGCAGGCGGGAAATTGCGGAGACGGACCGCTACCGCCCTTACTGCGCCTGCCAAGTTGCGCCCGGTCGGAGCGGCGCGACCGGAGAGCGGCGCGGCTGACCTGAGGGCGCGATTGCTTGCGGTGTTTGCGGCGAGGCTTGGCCGCGCGCTATTCCGGCCGCTTGCCCTGAGTGACCTCGCGGACGATTTAGCGGGCGCGGTGCTCGTCCTCGGCGCTTGCATCCTCCGCGAACGATTCCGCGGCGCCGCCCGCATCCGGAGACCCCGGTATTGCTTCGCTTTCCGGCGGCGAAAGCATGGGCAGCAGCTTGTGAATGGCGGCAGGCGAATCGCGGAGCAGCTTCGGCGCGGCCAGGCTCTCGACGGCGTCCGGCTCCGCCGGATCGAGGTCGAAGGCTTCCTTGACGGCGAGCCCGGCCCTTTCAAAAAGAGAAAAAGGCACACCGAGCTCGAAGGCGGGGAAATTGCGGAGATGGAAGAGGTGGTCGCGCCGCTGCACGGTTTTGTGGGGGATGCCGGCCTGGTCGAGCACGTCGCAAAGCTCGAGATGCAAGCGCGGATCTTCGCCGCGCCAGAACGAGCAAAAAGGGTCCTTTTCCGGATCACCGGGCGTGACCTCCGGCGCCGGAGGGGCAAGCGCGTGCGTGCCCGGCGGCTCGCCATGGACGAGTGGCACGCCGCAGTCGGCGCAAACGCTGAAGCCATCGCGGTACTCAGCTTCGCATTTCGGGCAGATCATTCGAACAGTATAGGGCCTGTGCAACCAGGAAGTGGATATCCGCCGCGTCCGCCGCGGGCTGTTAGTAGCGCTCGACGGCCAGAGCTACGGCATTGCCTCCGCCGAGGCAGAGTGCCGCGATGCCGCGCTTCAGATTGCGGCGCTGAAGTTCGTACAGCAAGGTGACGAGAATGCGCGCGCCGCTGGCGCCGATAGGATGGCCAAGCGCGACGGCGCCGCCATTGACGTTCACTTTGGCGGGATCGAGTTTGAGCTGCCGGGTCACGGCAATCGCGGCGACGGCAAACGCTTCGTTCAACTCGACCAGGTCCACGTCCCTGTCGCGGTCCCAGCCGGTTTTCACGAGCAGCTTTTCAACGGCATCAACCGGCGCCATCATGACCCACTTCGGCTCGACGCCGCTCACGGCCTGTGCAACGATGCGCGCCATAGGCCGCCTGCCGAGGCGTTCGGCATTGCGCTCGCCTGTCACGATGAGCGCGGCAGCGCCATCGTTCGTGCCCGGCGCGTTTCCCGCTGTGACCGTCCCGTCCTTCTTGAAGGCTGGCTTCAGTTTGGCAAGCGCTTCCAGCGACGTATCCTCGCGCGGCGATTCGTCATACTTCACGACGAGCGGCTCGCCTTTTTTCTGCGGCACTTCGATGGGCAAAATCTGCGCTTCAAAGAAGCACGACTTGCGCGCACGGACCGCCTTTTGATGGCTCTCAAAAGCGAACCGGTCTTGTTCTTCGCGGCTGATGCCGTACTTCTCCGCGACCAATTCGCCTGTCATGCCCATGTGAAAGTCTTCGTAGGCGTCCCACAAGCCATCGTGAATCATGGAATCGACAACCTTCTGATCGCCGAGCCGGTAGCCGGCGCGCGCGTTCGGCAGCAGGTACGGGCAGTTGGACATGGATTCCATGCCGCCCGCGGCGACGACCTCGGATTCGCCGGTCATTACGGCTTGCGCAGCCAGCGCAACGGCCTTAAGCCCAGAGCCGCAGACCTTATTGATGGTCATCGCCGCGACCCGGGGAGCGCAGCCGGCCTTCAGAGCGGCTTGGCGAGCGGGGTTTTGGCCAAGTCCGGCCTGGACCACGTTCCCGAGAATCGCTTCGTCAATCTGCTTGGCCTCTAAGCCTGCGCGGCGTGCGGCCTCGGCAACAACCCTGGCGCCAAGCTCTGGTGCGGAAAATCCGGAAAGTCCGCCCTGGAACTTGCCAATGGGCGTGCGAACGGCTGAAAGAATGACAGGGGTTTCCATGTTGTTCCTTCCCGAGCAGCGCCAACACTCCATTATATGATGCCCTGAACCCGCGCCGCGAACCAGGACACGGAAAGCGCCACCTCTAAAGTCTCAAATAGACAGCTCTTTCGGTGCCGCGCCGGCAGTGTGGCCACGCAGACCAATGCGCGACGCTGACCTATGGCTTGGAAACAAGATTCAGATTGGTAACGCCATCACTCGCTGCCCAGAATCTCACGGCTGCGCCAGGGCACTCCCGCAGGATGGCGCTGCATAAAAAATACCGCATGCGGCCGCGTAAAGGATCAGCTCGCCGATGCTGCTGTTGGCTGACCTTCGTCGGCACTCGGTCCATAAAGGCCCGGTACCGGCACGCCCACCAGCCGGAAGTACACCGTCAATTGGCCGCGATGATGATAAAGGTGATTCAGGCACATGCCGCGAATGCACGCGACACGCGGCAGCGAGAAAATCTCCTGCCCGCCGGCGAGCAATTTCCAATTCTTGCGAATCTCTTCATCGCTCACGCTCGCCAGCGCCTTACGCGCTTCAGCCGAAGCTTTCTCAAAAGCCGCCAGGAGCTGCTGGCGGTTTTCGATCTTCGGAGATTCGTAACCCGGACCATTCACAGGAGCGTAGTCCAGCTCCTCGGTCTTGATTACCGTTGAAATCCATTCAGGGACGGTGCCGACGTGGGCAGCGAGCCAGCCGAGCGTGCCGGATTTCTCGTGCGGTTTCCAATTCCACTTGTCGTCGGGGACGCGCTCGAGCGTTTTGCGAGTGCTTTCCATTTCCTGATCAAATTCGGGGAGCATTGCCTGGCCAATCGTCATCGTGCCTCCAGAGGCGGAAGAGTGGACTGAGGAGCGGGAGCAGCATGGCGAATACAAAGCGAAATGTCAAGCAATGCTCGCCGCTGCTCTTGGTCCCATTCGATGCGCCGGCGCGTTCTTCCGTCGCTCCGTATGGCACAATGAGTTTGCCATTTTGGTCGTTTCGGCCCTCACCGCCCGAGCGCACAATTCCGCCATGGCACATCAATTCAGCACCGACTACATCAAGGATTCCGTCAGCCTTTTCCGCTACTATAAGCGTCTCGCCGAGCGCGCGATGGAGCAGTGTCCCGATGAAGGACTCTTTGCCACGCTCGATCCCGAATCAAACTCCATCGCCATCCTTGTGAAACACCTTGCCGGAAACATGCGCTCGCGCTGGCGCGACTTTCTGACGACCGATGGCGAAAAGCCGGACCGCCACCGCGACACGGAGTTCGAGGAAGCACCGCAGGCCCGCGCCGGCGTGATGAATTTGTGGGAAAGCGGATGGAAGTTCCTTTTCGGCGCGCTCGAACCGCTCTCGGAGGCGGACGTCACGCGTACAGTGACGATTCGCGGCGAACCGCACTCCGTAATGCAAGCCATCAACCGCCAGCTCGCGCACTACGCGCATCACATCGGCCAGATTGTCTACGCCGCGAAGCATTTCACCGCGGCGAAAACCGGAACGTGGGAATCGCTGAGCGTGCCGCGCGGAAAATCGCAGCAATTCACCTCGGACGTGCTCGCGGGACGCAAGTCGCAGCGCTGAGCGGCCGCGGTTTTTGAGCGCCGCAGGTCCGCACCGCCGGCGCTTCGTTTCCCATTCACGGCGCAATCGGCTAGGCTTTTGCACATGGCCACCTTGTTCGGCTTGTCTCCGCTGCCTGCGGCCGGCCTGGAGATGAATGCGGCCCAGCGGCGCGCCATCGAGCATCGCGAAGGGCCCCTCTTGGTGATTGCCGGCGCGGGCACCGGCAAGACGCGCGTGATCACGGAACGCATCCGGCGCCTGCTTGAAACCGATCCTTCGCTTTCCGGCGAAAATATTCTCGGCCTGACCTTCACGGACAAAGCCGCGGGCGAGATGAAAGCGCGCGTGGTGAAAGCGGCCGGTGAGCGCGGCAAAGATGTGACGCTCAAGACCTTCCACGCGTTTTGCGAATCGCTGCTGAAGAATTCCGATCCCGAGCGGCTGATGCTCGACAAGATTGACCACTGGATCCTGCTGCGGCGCAATCTGCCGCGCCTGCAACTCGATCAATACCGGCGGTTGGCCGAACCCGGACAATTTCTGAGCGACTTTGTCGAGTTTTTCTCGCGGTGCCAGGATGAGCTGGTTTCCTGCGAGGATTATCAGCGCTACGCGGACGCGCTTGCGGCCGAGCTTGAGGCCGAGCGAGCACAACTTGATGAGGACACCTGCCGGGAGCGAGCGGAAACGGTAGCCCGCGAGCAGGAAATCGCGCGCGCATACCGCGCCAGCGAAGCCTTGCTGCGCGAAAAGAAGCGCTCTTCCTTCGGCTCGCTGATTACCGGCGCGGTCGAGCTCCTCGAGCGCGATGCCGCGCTCCGGGCTTCGCTGCAAGCGCGCTTTCGCTACATTCTGGTGGACGAATTTCAGGACACCAACATCGCGCAGCTTCGGCTGCTCGAGCTGCTCGCAAACGAAAACAAGAACATTTTCGCGGTCGGCGACAACGATCAGGCGATTTACCGGTTCCGTGGCGCTTCCTTCGGCAGCTTCAAGCTGTTTCTCGAGCGCTTTGCCGGCTGGCGCGAGGGCCAGGACTCGGCGCCGTTCCGGGTCAGCCTGACCGAGAATTATCGCTCAACCCCGAACATTCTCCGAGTTGCCACGCAAGTCATCGGGCTGAACGCCGCGAGCGCGGACTTCCCGAAGAAGATTCTCAGCGCCAACAAGCCCGAAGGCGAGAAGGTCCGCATCGTCGAACTGGCCACGCCCGAGGAGGAGGCGCGCTGGGTCGCGGCGGAGCTCGAGCGCCTGCATCGCGCGGGGCGGCGCTGGCGCGATTTTGCGGTGCTTTATCGCGCGCACAACCACCGGGACGAACTCGTCCGCGAACTCGCGCGCCGCCGGACTCCCTTTGTCATCAGCAAGCTCTCGATCCTCGATCATCCGCTCGTGAAGGACGTGGTCGCCTATCTGCGCATGATCGCCACGCCTTACGACGATATCGCCACGGCCCGCGTTTTGGCCGCGCCCGCCTGGGGATTCACGCCGCAGGAACTGGTCCGACTCGCCGAGCGCGCGCGCAAAGACCGCCGCAAGCTCTACGACGCGCTGCAAACACTCCAAGCTCGGCTTCCCTTCGAGTCTGCGCCGGCCGCGCTTACGAACCTGCTGGATTTTTCCATCGCGCAGCGCAAAACCATGAAGCGCCGGCCGGCCCGCTCGATTCTCGGCGAACTTTTCGAATGGCTCGAGATTCCCGCTCGTGCTTCCGAGCAGGACCGCAAATACGTCCAACGCCTGGCGGAATTCGTGAAAGAGTGGGAAGCCAAGAGCGATACGCGCCAGCTTCCGGAACTCATCGAATATCTCGACTACTTCGAACAGGCCGGCGGCTCGATCTCGCTGGAAGACGACGTTCCCGGCGACGCAGTCCGCCTCATGACCGTGCACGGCGCAAAAGGTCTCGAGTTCCCGCACGTTTTCCTGCTGCGCATCAACAAGAACAAGTTCCCCCAGCCGGAACGCTCGCGCGTTTTTGAATTTCCCGCCCGGCTTATGAAGGAAGGCTTGCCGGAGGAGCACTTTCACATTCAGGAGGAGCGCCGGCTGTTTTACGTCGCGCTCACGCGCGCCCAGGACCGCCTCACCATCACGACGCTCACCGAGAAAAAAGGAAGGGTGCCGGCTTTCATCGAAGACCTGCTGATGGACCAGGCCGTGAAACGCCGCGACATCCTGATGCTCGCGCCCAAAGTGGTTGCACCCTCGCCTCCGGCGCAAACGGCTGCCTCGAATGCCTATGATGGGCAAGCAAGTCCAACGCTTTTCTCGGCCTCACCCACTCCGCCGAAGGTTTTCTCCCGTATTGCCGAGTGGGCTGAAGCGTTTCGCCCGCCCTCGCCCAAACCGCTCGAACTGAATCCCTCCGCCGTGGACGTCTTCCGAAACTGCCCGCAAAAATATCTTTTTAGCTATCTATGGTCGCTTCAAGAAGGCCCGAAGGCCGCGTTCACCTTCGGCCGCGTGATGCATGGCACGATTCGCCGCTTCATGTCCGAACTGAAGAAAGGCAATTGCCTGCCGTTCGAGGAAGTTCAGCGCATCTTTGAAACCGAGTGGTCCGCCGTCGGCTTCGAGGATGACTACCAGGAGGGTGAGTACAAGAAAGACGGACTCGAGCAACTCCGCGCGTTTCACCAGTTCATCCTCGGCGCGCCGCCGGAGGTGCTAGAAATCGAGAAGACCTTCGAGCTGCCCGTCGCGAACGAAGTCGTTCTCAAGGGCCGCGTGGATCAGATCAATTCCCTTGGCCGCGACGACGTGGAAGTCGTGGACTACAAGACCGGCAAGCCCCGCACTCCCTCCGATGCCCGCCGCAATCTTCAACTGAGCATATACGCCATCGCGGCAAAGGAAATTTTCGAGCGCAATCCCGTCCGGCTTGTCTTCCACTATTTGCAAACCAACGAGCGCCAGGAAACCACGCGCGACGCAAAACAATTGCTGGAAGCTCAAAACATCGTCCAGGAAACCGCCGCCGATATTCGAGCGGGCAATTTCCCTCCCCGCGAAGGCTTCGCCTGCCGCGGCTGCGCCTATCGCCCCATCTGTCCGGCGCACGAAGAGCGCCTCTCCTCCTGAGAATCGGTGCCAAAGAAAAAGGGCGCTGCATCGCAGCGCCCTTTTTCAGAATCTCGTCGACCCCAACTACGGCTTACTTCCCCTTTTTCGGTCCCTTCTTGTCTTCCTTCTTCGCTTTCTTGGCCATGCCGGTCTCCTTCCTTTCCGCAGTGGATGGGCGGACGGTAGCCCGCCCCGCCGGAGTCCGAAGGGGCGCAACATCCGCGCCTATCAGCTTCATATACGAGGCACGCTTTCCATAGTCAAGCAGATTTGCGCTGGCCGAAGAAGATTTTCTCCGTGGCAGGTCCGGCTCAATGCGGGACGCCGGAGTAGTAGCCTTCCCGCGCAATCACCTTGAGACCCGGCCGCTCCACGCGCACTTCGATGGTGTGGTACTCCTCGCCCTTGGGGACACCCGTGGGCGAGTACGCCAGCGTGTATTGGTGCCGCGATTGCTCCGTAATCCGCGGATAGATATCCGACAGGCTCTCTTCCTTCGCCGCGAAATAAATATCTCCGCCGGTCGCGTGCGCATAGTTGATCAGCCGGTTGAACTTGCGTTCGAGAAACCCGCCCACGGCCACGCTGTAAACCGTCACATTGTTCCGCTGTAGCTGCTGCACTGTCTCCTCGTAGCTGTGTTTGTTGGCGTGCAACCCGTTCTGCCCGTCCGAAACGAGCACGATGATCTTGCGCCGGTCGAGTCCGCGGTCCCGCAAGAGTTCGGCCGCACTGTAGATGGCGTCATCCAGCGCCGTCGTCGGCTGCGCTCCGATCTCCTTCGTGGCCGCCGCGATATTCGGCTGGTCGCCGATGCTCGAATGCCCGTTGATCGAGGGACTGCTGACAAACGGCCCTCCCGTCGGCCCGACGGACGACCGCGTGTCCAGCGGCGTCCGCTGAATTTCCGTGATCAGGCGGTCCTGGTCGGTCGCAAAGCCCTTGCCCGGATGGAAGAACTGGTCGTAGCGGCAGTAGATGGCTTCGTCCAAAGGGCTCATCCCGGCCACCACCATCTGGATGCTGCCCTCGACGCGCTCCGCCACGTTTCCCTTCAGATCGTTGTCCACCAGTACAACGATGCTCAACGGAGCCGCTTCGTTCGTGAAAAACGCAATGCGTTGCTCCACGTTGTCCTGAAACACGCGGAAATCGCTCTTCTCGAGGTCCGGCACGAGGTCCCCATTGCTCGACTTCACCGTGACGGGCACGCTCACCAGGTTCACCGGTACCCGGAAGACCGGCCCTTGCTCCAGCCGCTTTTGCGGCTGCGCTGCTGGTTGCTGGGGTTGCATTCTTGGCGAGGCGGCCGGCGGCGCCTTTGGCTGCGGCGCATTCGGCAGCGGATCCTGGGCCTGCTGCGCTGCCAGCTTCGGCGCGCTCGTGCCCGCGGCGAGAATCGCCGCGCATACCAGCAGAATTTTCTTCGGCAAACTCGTCATGCTCCCCGAATCAAGCTCTCCCGGAATCGCCCCGCCGCTGGCGCGGCGTGCCCTTGGTGGCGCGCTCCTCCGCAGCAAGGACGCCCACAGGCTTACCCTCGCCGCCGCTTGCGAGCTGACGCTTCCCTCCCGATCCTGCGCTTTCCTTCTGGCGATCTCCCTTTACTTCCTGCTACAAACGCTTAAACTGACCCGTCACGCATCCATCCCGCCGCGTTCAGGCATCGTATGGACATTGGCAAATAGCCTTTGGCAAATCGCTTGGAAACCGCCATCCTTAACAACAGGAAAAGTATACATGTCTTCGCTCGATAGAGTTGTGACGCGATGCGCTCTCCCTCTGGTTGTCCTGTCGGTGACCGCCCTCTCCGCTGCCGCTCCGGGTTTCGCCCAGCAGCTACAGCATTCACAGGAGCCGCAGGCGCAGCAGCAGGAGCCGCAGGCGCAGCAGCAGGAGCCGCAGGGCCCGGTCATCAAATCGCAGGTCAACCTGGTCAATTTGTTTGTCACTGTGCGCGACAGGAACAAGAAAATTGTCCCCAACCTCCAACAGCAGGACTTCAAAGTCTTCGAGGACGGCCAGGAACAGAAGATCGCCTTCTTCTCGAAGGAAGTCACACTTCCGATCACTCTTGCGCTCCTGCTGGATACCTCCGGCAGCGAGCAATATATGCTCGGAGCCATTCAGGACGCCGGTAGCGCCTTCCTCAATCGGGTGCTCCGCAAAGGCGACGAGGCCCTGATCATGTCCTTCGATACGGATGTCGATTTGCTCGCCGATTTTACCGAGGACCGCAGCCAGCTTGACCGCGCCATTCGCCGCGCCCGCATCAACACGCCGGGCGGCGGCATGATCGCCGGTAATCCCGGCCCCATCGGCGGACAGAACGTCACCGGCACGGCGCTCTACGATGCCATCTATCTCGCCTGCGGCGAAAAGCTGAACACCGAAGCTGGCCGAAAAGCCATCGTAATCGTCACCGACGCCCAGGACGAAGGCAGCAAGGTCCGCATCGAGGAAGCCATCGAATCCGCCCAGCGAACCGACACCGTCATCCACATTTTGCTCGTCGCCGATCCGCATTTCGGCGCTAATTCCGGCGCGGCCCACAAGCTCAGCGACGAAACCGGCGGACGCGTCATCTCCGTCTCTTCCGAAAAGAAGCTGGCCCAGGCGTTTGATGAAATCTCCGAGGAGTTGCGCAGCCAGTACACGCTGGGCTACTACCCCACGAACACCGCTCGCGACGGCAAATTCCGCAAAATCAAAGTGGATATGGTGAATCACGACCTTCGCGTTCTTGCCCGCAAAGGTTATTACGCACCTAAGGCCGGCGAAGCCGCCGGCTCCGATTAGCTTCTGGTTGCCGCAATCTTTGAGCGTCGATGGTCATGCCGCTTGGCGACCGCGCTGTCACGCGTCATATCTTTCGGAAAACCCGCAATCCGAGCTCAAGTTATGGCAGCACCCGTTCCGCCCGAAGCCGGCGTCTAACCAAGGTCCGCAGCCGCATTCGCATGCGAATCCAAACAGGATGGGAAAGGGTCCGGCAAAACGCGCGGCAGCACGGGCTTGCAAAGACGGCGCACCGCATTGGTTACGGGCTGCTCAAGCGCTCGGCCTCCTACTTGAACATGCACTGCATCTGGGCCGCGTGCCACGAGATTCGCGGACCGTCGCCGGCTGAGATCGAGCGCTTGCGGAACTATTCCATGCGATTTCTGGACGATGCCGAGGTCTTGCGAATCGCCAGCCGCCCGGAGTGCCGCAGCGCCGGAATGAGCGAGGCCTTCGCCCGGGCCGCTCTGGCGGAGCAGCACAGGTGCGTGGCTATCCGGGAGGGTGATTTTGTCGCGCACTTCAGTTGGTATTCCCGCAGGTCGCCGGCGCGCATTAACGATGCCTGGACCATGCACTTCGACGAAGCCGGCGTCTACATCTATTTCGTCCATACGGACCCGCAATATCGCGGGCAGAAGCTCTTGCCCTTCGCGGTGCAGACCGCCGCCCGCGAAAGCGGAGTCGATTTCGCGCTCGCGTTTGTCGAATCGGCGAACTATTCCTCGCTCAATTCCTTTTACAAGATGGGATTCCGCGATTTTGCGCGCATTCGCGTGGCCCGCGTGTTTGGCCGGCCACTCATGCTCCACGGCGAGGGGTGCGGACGGTTTGGTTTCCGCGTGACGGAAAATTTGCGCCAAAGGCTCGCCGCGCAACCCTCCGGCGCATCCGCTGCAACGCCGGGGAACCGTGTCCATCCGATGCCGTCGGCACCGCCACCGGCTGACCGCAAAACTTGCAGCGCCTCGCGCTCCGGGGAATATCGCTGAGGCATTCCGGGCAGGAAGTCGTTGGGGCAGCCGCGCCCTTCTGCGGATAAAACCGGGCGATGAGCGCATTCATCGGCAAAACTACAAAGAAGTACACTGCGAGGGCGATCAGCAGGAACGAGATCAGCGCGTTGATGAAGTCGCCGTAAAGAAACCTGCTGTTGTTGATTGTGAAGCTCAAGTTCGCGAAATTTGGTGCGCGGATAATCGCGGCAATCAGAGGAGTGAGCAAGTCCTTTACCAGCGCGCTGATGAGCGCCCCGAACGCCACACCGATGACGATTCCCACCGCCATATCCACTACGTTGCCGCGCAGCAGAAAATTCTTGAATCCTGAAAGCATAGGTCCTCCGTTTCGGGAGCCGTGGCGCGGCGATCCCGGGCAAGTTGCCCGGGCGGACTCTGAATTGGTTGTTTCCGCAGCTTCAATTTTCCCGGCCGTGAGTGTTGGGCTTCTCAAGGTTGTGCGGATGAGTTGCGGGGCTGGGGCGCGAACTTCGCGGCAGGTGGCTGGGCTATAAGAAAGGATGCTAGTGCTTGCCGCCCTCGATGGCAAGCGCGATGTGAGAACAAGCAGGCCCTTTGGGACGCCCGCAGCGGGGCACATCAACGTTAGTTCCAGCTGGTGAAAGCGAAATCCGTGTCGTCAGAATCTCCGCTTCTCGAGCCAATCGGCGGGCCATCCGGCGGCTCGGCGGGCGGAGTCATCTCAATTCGCTTGGGATCCTTCTCGAAAAGCTCGATTTGCTGAGCCGCAAAAAAAAGATGCGCCTGTTCAGCGGAATCGGAAGCCCCGGATGGCGCGGAATTCAGCCACTCGCGCAGCGCATGCAGCCGGAACGAAGCGACGGCGCGGACCTGAGCGCTGGCGCGCTCATTGCTTACGAGAGACATCAAGTCGAAGAGAACGGCATTGTCCACCACACGCCGAATTTCCGCGGAGTAGCCGGAACCGCTCGGCGCTTTCCAAGTGGCGTTCACGATGGCCTCGATCACTTCCTCGAGACCAGGATTGCTCGAATCGCGCGCGTGAAATTCCACGAGCCGCGCAGCGCGCTCCGGATTGAAAAGCAATTGCAGCGTCTGCTGCGCCGCGGCTTCGGCGGGTGCCAGCGCGTCGAACGCCGGGCTGGTATGGATCTTGAAGTGCTCGCGGCCGCGCTCGTATTGGGGCGGACGGGGCGGAATTATACGAAGGAGCGATTCGGGGAGCGCCAGAGCCTCCGGCTGCAAAGTGGCGAGCACAGCGGCAAGCGCGCGGCGCTGTTCCCCTGGGGAAACGATATGTGTCGGCGTTTGCGCGTCTCCGCGGAGCGCAAACGTGTAGTCCATGCCTCCTATGAACTTGCTCGCCGCTTCCACCTGATAGCGGTGTAGCAGGTAGATCGGAACAAGAGCATCCTCGATGGTGGCCAGCGGCGCGCCTCCGCGAATGTTATTTTCTCCAAAACGGCGCAGCGCCGCGGCCCGCACCTGCATCAGCCGGTTTAGCTCATCCACGGCGTTGGGGCCGGAGTCCCAGAGATGCGCGAGGCTGCTCGATGATCCCGCCGGCCGCGCATCCTGGTCCGTGAGAAACCGCAGGCCGCGGCCATAAGCCTCCTCGAGGATTTTGTCGAGCGCGGCGCGCTCATCCGTGCCCGGCGCGAAATCGGAATAGCCCCAGGTGATCGAAACCTTGTCCCATTCGCCGATGCCGCTCGCGTACGCATCGGAAACATCCAGTGTGCCGTTGGCCAGGAGCTTTACGAATGGCGGCGGGTAGTCCATCACGGAAGAGCGATTGACCGTGCTGGCGGAATAGTTGTGCATGAGGCCGAGCGTGTGGCCGACCTCGTGCGCGGCAAGCTGGCGGAGCCGGGCAAGAGCCAGCGCCTGCATGCGCGGATCGCCGGGCTTCCCGTTTTCGTAGGGAGCGAGGAGTCCTTCCGCGATCAAATAGTCCTGTCGCACGCGCTGCGACCCGAGCGTCACATGACCCTTGATGATTTCGCCGGTGCGCGGATCG
>DASRCZ010000105.1:0-4636 GCA_035652855.1 Candidatus Acidiferrum sp. | reverse complement strand
TCATCGCGAGTCGCCAGCACTACCACCGGCAGATTTTCGTCAATCAGCGCGTTTGGCCCGTGCTTCATTTCGCCCGCCGGATAGCCTTCCGCATGAATATAGGAAATTTCCTTTAGCTTAAGCGCCCCTTCCAGGGCGATCGGATAGTGAATCCCTCGCCCGAGATAGAGAAAATCCGTATGCCGGAAGAAGAGCTTCGCGAGATTCTCGTACAGTCCGCTCTCCTCGCCTTGCAGCACCATCTCGGATTTATGGGGGATGCGCGTGAATTCCTGAAGCAGCGCCTTAGCTCCTTTGCCGCTGAGTTTGCCTCGAATCTCGCCAAGGTAAATCGCGAGCAAAAGAAGAGCGGTAAGCTGCGAGGTGAACGCCTTTGTCGACGCGACGCCGATTTCCGGTCCGGCGTGGGTCAGGATCGTTCCTGCGGCTTCGCGCGTAATCATCGATCCCATCACGTTGCAGATGGCCAGCGTCGGCGATCCTTTGAGTTTCGATTCACGTTGCGCGGCCAGGGTGTCCGCGGTTTCGCCGGACTGGCTGATGCAGACGGTTAGCGTTCTCGCGTCAACGATGGGATCGCGATAGCGATATTCGCTTCCGTAGTCGACTTCGACCGGAATGCGAGCCAGCCGCTCGATCATGAATTTGCCGGCGAGGCCCGCGTGCCAGCTCGTTCCGCAGGCCACGATGCGGACACTCGCGAACTCGCGGAATTGCTGCTCGGTAATTTGCATGTCGCCAAGAAAAATTCTGCCGGTGTCCTGCGAGATGCGGCCGAGGAGCGTGTCGCGCATGGCGCGAGGCTGCTCGAAGATTTCCTTCTGCATGAAGTGCTTGTAGCCGCCCTTTTCCGCCATGATGGGGTCCCAAGCAACGTGCTGGGCGGGACGGTGGAGGGGCTTCGCGTCGTGGTCCATCACGCGAACACCGCCCTTAGTCAGCACGGCGATGTCGCCATCGGCGAGGAAAAAAATCTGCCTTGTGTGCTGCAGGAGCGCGGGAATATCGCTGGCGACGAAGTATTCGCCTTCGCCGAGGCCGATCACCGAAGGGGGGCCCATGCGCGCCGCCACCAGCTTTTGCGGATCGCGCGCGGATAGAAACACCAGCGCGTAGATGCCACGTAATTCCTTTAGCGAGCGCCGGACGGCTTCCTCGAGCGGCACCGCGTCGTTCGAATTCTTTTCCACGAGGTGGGCCACCACTTCCGTGTCCGTTTCGGTGACGAATTTGTGGCCTTCGCGCTGGAGTTGCTCCTTCAGCTCCAGATAGTTCTCGATGATGCCGTTGTGAACAACGACAAAGTCGCCGGTGCAGTCGCGGTGCGGATGGGCATTCTCCTCCGTCGGGCGTCCGTGCGTCGCCCAGCGCGTGTGGCCGATGCCATAGCTGCCTTCGATTCCGTTCTTCTCTATGACTTCCTCGAGGTTGCGCAGTTTGCCCGGCGCACGCCGGATTTCCAGCTTGCCGGTGCCATTTACCACGGCAATGCCGGCGGAGTCGTAGCCGCGGTATTCGAGCTTTCGCAGCCCGTCAATGATGACGGGCACGACCTTCTTAGGGCCGATATAGCCGACAATGCCGCACATGCGCGTGTCTCCCGAAGTGTTCTTGATTAGAAGATTAGCATGAGCGCGCCGCCCCGTTGCGGCGTTGTGCGGCCAGTTTCCGAAGCGGAAGGAAGGGCGGCGATGCGCTTGCGAGATGACGTTCCATGCCGGGTGGTCCGCTGCCCGAACGGCAGTTCCGGGTTCGATGCAGAAGCGCTAGGGAGCGGCGGTGATCTCGTAAGTCGTCAACTTGCCATGGAGATCGAAGTGGAACGTCACCCGCGCGGTGACCATCTCCAGAGGCTTCACATTTACATGGTGCACTACGGCGACCACGGTATCGCGCGAGGGCGGCGACTCGATGGAATGGCCTCGCGAACGCAAGTAGTAGACCACGCGCACCATCGGTGTCCCCGGGGGCAAATCGCGATTCAGAATTGCGTCGAGTTCGCGAAGATGGGAATCGGATGTGTGCGAATTCCGGCTGCACCCGGCAATGGCAAGAGCGAGAAAAGCAAGGCCAACGCAGAAAGCGGCGTGTCGCGCTGCGGCTGCGACCGGTGCGGTGTTCGAAATACGTCGCTCAATCCACGATTTCAAAGCGGTATTCTTCGATCACCGGATTGGTGAGCACTTCCTTCGAAATGCGCTCGAGCTGCCGTTGCGCCTCATCGCGCGTCCAGCCGTCGAGAGTCAATATGAAGAATTTGCCTTGGCGCACGTCTGTCACAGCCGCATAACCGAGTCCAGAAAGAGCGTGTTGGATGGTTTGTCCCTGCGGGTCGAGGACGGTGCGCTTTGGCATTACCCAGACGTGTGCTTTCATGTGCGAAATTATAGCAAACGGCGGAGAGAAGACTGGCGACTGCGTGGCCTCAGGTTTCTTTCACTTCGCGCAGCAAACCGCTAGTCACGTCGTAGATAAAACCGCGGGCCACGACCTTCTTCGGAATCCACGGGTGCGTCCGCAGCTTCTGCAACTGGTGGCGGACATTCTGTTCGATATCCCGGAACGCATAGAAAAAGGCCGGCGCGATGGCTGCGGTTCCGGCGGCGTTCTGGATGCGCGTTCGCAGATCCTCTTCGGTGGTGCGCATCAGTCCGCAATCCGTGTGGTTGATAATCATGAATTCTTCGGTGCCCAGCAAGTAGTGCGAAACGAGCAGCGAACGCAGGCTGTCGTCAGTAACGATGCCTCCCGCGTTGCGGATGATGTGCGCGTCACCCGTTCGCAGGCCCAAAGTGACGATGGCAAGACGGGTGTCCATGCAGGTCAGAATCGCGAGTCTCCGTTCAGGACGCGGAGTCAGCGCGCGGAGTTCGTGCGTGCGTGCGTAAACTTCGTTTGCTTTGAGAACCTCATCAATGGTGCTCATGGATTTCGGAAGTTTAGCGCAGCCTGCGAGAAAACGCACGGCGCTTCGGCGGGTGGCTGGAACGCCTCTCTAGGTTTTCCGGGACCCCGAGAACGACGACGCATGCGGTGCGGGTGTCTCGCTGGGCTGCTCGTACGCCTAGCTGCCTATTTCTCGGCCTGCACGACGCCAACTTTGTCGACTCCGCTGCAGGCAATGTAGACGCGTCCATCCGCGGTAGCGGCCATGTTGCGAACGGTGCCGCCTCCCGAAGGAATCGTCGCGCGTGCGAAGGTCTGCGTTTTCGGATCGAAGCGAATCAAGGTGTTCGGCTTTACGCCGGATTCGCTGTACCAAACCAGGCCGTCCGGCGTGATCACGATTCCGTAGGGCGCGGACCGCCCGCCGCCCGGGGAAGGCCACAGCTTTACGGCACGCGTGTTGGTATCGAGCAAGCCAAGATTGCCTCCCGCGTAGTCGGTGAAGTACACGCGATCCGAGGAATCAATGGCGAGGCGCCGAGGGCGCACGTTCGGCGGCAGAGAGTACTCCGTGATTTCGAGCGTTGCGGGATTTATCTTTGCCATGTGGTTGGAATTGAACTCACAGAAAACCGGTTCGCCTTTGCTGTTGATGGCGATTCCATAAGGATGCGAATTCGCCGTCGGCACCTGCTTGACTTCGGCTTTGCCGGTTTTGGGATCGAGCCGCCCGACCAGATTGGCCACTTGCATCGTGAACCACAGCGTTCCACGCGAGTCGAAAACCGCTGTGTGTGGATCGTCTTCATTGCCGTTGCCTGGGATCTTGTATTCCGTGACCGCGCCTGTACGCGGGTCGAGCTTGCCGATATACCCGGCGAAATTTGCGGTGAACCAAATGTTGCCGCGGGAATCGGAAACCAATCCGTGAGGGCCGGAGTCGGCGATCTGTAACGGGAATTCCCGAAATGCACCGGTGGCGGGATCCAGGCGGCCGATTTTGTTTTGCATTTGTTCGGTGAACCACAGCGCGCCATCCGCGCCGACAGCGGGGTCATGCGGATGCGCGCCCTTGGTTGGCACGGCCCATTCGTGAATGATCACTTTCAACTCGGCCACATCAGCGGGGCCGGGCAGCGAGGCGGCAACCGCCGCGGAAATCGCGACACCGCCCAGCACCAGAGAAGCGAGTATCCCGAGGGTTGGCTTATTCATGGAAACCTCCGGCGCGCTGGGAACGCGGCCATTCGGCCAGAGCATACCACCTATGGAGCGGGCCGGCGTTAGACTCCTCTGCCTGCCAGGGGGGCAGCGTTAGCCGGACGGAGGTCGCGCGGCACAGTCAGCGACTCAAGGGTTGCAATTACACAAGCGGAAGCGCGCGCGGTATGCCAGACTGAACGCAGCAATAACAGGACGATGTTCCGCGCTCGAGGGTGCTCATGCCAGCAGAAGCTTTGGCCTTGGACGTAGCGCTATCCCGGCGCATCGAACTTTCCGAGGCCCGCGCTGCAACTTATGCCGCGGAGGCACTGAGGCGAGTTCGGCCGGAGGCGTCGGCGGTTCTTCCGGTTGCCGGGGGGTTCGCGGTTTATTGCGGCGCGAATTCGCCGGTGACGCAGGCCGTTGGACTCGGGCTCGACGGTCCGGTCAGCGACGAGGAATTTGCGCGACTCGAAGAGTTCTACCGCAGCCGCGGCGAGCCGATTCGAGTGGAAACCAGTCCGCTGGCGCAAGCTTCGCTTTTCAC
>DASRCZ010000104.1:0-4303 GCA_035652855.1 Candidatus Acidiferrum sp. | reverse complement strand
AAGGATGATTCGCACTATTACCTCGCGGTTTCGCTCGTCGTTCCGGGATCGCAAATTCCCTTCGTGACCGAAAAAGATAAGGACAACGCCACGATTGACATCATCGGCGAAGCGCTCGAGAGCGGAAAATTCCCCGTCGGGCACCTGCGGGACACCGTCAAGCTGGCCCTCGAAAGCACCCGCCAGGTTCGCCGCAAAAACGTGCAGTACAACACTGGATTCGTCCTCGCGCCCGGCAACTACCACCTGAAGTTTGTCGTTCGCGAGAACCAGACCGGGCGGATGGGCTCATTTGAAACCGATGTGCGTATCCCCGATCTCCGCCATGCTCCGCTCAAAATGAGCTCCGTCGTGCTGAGCAGTCTCCGCGCTCCCGTCAGCGGCAAAAAGGCCGGCGTGAATCCGCTTGTGCGCGACCAGGTGGAACTCGTGCCGAACATCACGCACGTCTTTACGCCGGATCAACACATGTATTTGCAATACGAAATCTACGAACCGGCAAAAGGCAAAATCGCGGCCACGGAGCCGGTCGCTACGGCTTCCACATCGCAAGGACAAGGACCAAATTCAGGCCAAAGCGCGAAGTCCGCTGAAGCCCCGAAGACGCGCGAAGGCGTTCGTGTTCTTACCAGCATCGAGCTGCTGCAAGGTTCCTCAAAAGTGTTCGAATCGAAGCCGGTCGTTGCCTCCGAAGTCAACGCGCCGGACCGCAAAGCTGTGGTCTTCCAGATGGATTTGCCTCTGCAATCCCTCAAACCCGGCCTCTATCTCTGCCAAGTCAACGTCATCGACGACGTCGCGGCCAGCTTCGCTTTCCCGCGCTTCCCCATCCTCATCCGCGAACCCGCGCCAGCCCCGAGCGCCGCGTCCAATAGCGCCAACTAGCGAGGCTCGCGCGTGCGAATTTGCAGCCATCACAGGCGTTGCCTGTCCGCTGGGCCTGCCCAAAAACCTCCGCCGAATGCAGATCAGCCTCGATTTCCGGAATTTCGAGCTTCGGCTTGGCTTTTGAGTTCCTAAAACCGCTGTCTTTTCGCCGGGTTTCGGTTCGAGCGTGGAGCGGCGCGAGCGAGAGAGTCCAGGGAGCCCGCGCCGCCATGGGACGTGTTTCATCGGTGCAGACCGCTTGCCCCTGCCCAATATTCCCTAGCTGCCGCACTCCGTGTTTCCTGTACGGCAACAGACAAAGGGAATAAAATCTGTAGCGGGACAGTCCCATCCATGAGTTTGGCCATCCAGGGAGAAGGTCCGGACGTGTTGGATTCGCAGGAACGGGTGCGGTTTGAGCAGTTGGTGCTGCCGCATCTGGACGCCGCTTTCAACCTCTCGCGCTGGCTCCTGCGGAGCCGCGCAGACGCGGAAGATGTGGCGCAGGAAGCGATGCTTCGTGCGTTCAAATTCTTCCGCGGCTTTCACGGAGGCGACGCCCGCGCGTGGCTCCTGCAAATTGTCCGCAACACCTGCTACACCTGGCTGGAGAAGAATCGCCCTGTGGAACTGCTGACGGAATTCGACGCAGAGCTACACCCCCAGGCTTCCGCTAATCCGGAAGCGCTGGCGATCGCGGGAGATAATCGGGAACGCCTGGCGAGAGCGCTCGAGACGCTCCCGCCGCGTTTTCGCGAGGTGCTGGTCTTGCGCGAACTCGAAGGCTGCTCTTACAAGGAAATTGCCGCCATCACCTCCATTCCCATCGGCACGGTGATGTCCGCGCTCGCGCGTGCGCGGCAGCGCCTGCAGCGGTCGCTCACGCATCCTGCAACCCAGGAGGCTCCCCGTGAGCTGTGAACAGTCGAGAACGGTGCTGCACGGTTATTTGGATAACGAATTGGACGCCGCCGGCGCCTCCGATTTCGAACGCCATCTGGAGTCCTGCCGGGAATGTACGGCGGCTCTCGACGTCGAGGAATCGCTGCGCTCCTCCTTGCAACGCGGCGGCCTGTATGAGCGCGCTCCTTCCGCTCTGCGCGAGAAAATCCGCGCCGAAATCAAGGTTGCAACGCGTACCGAAGCAGCCAAGAACGCCACTCCGGCCTGGCGCTGGCTCGCGGTCGCCGCCGCAATTTTGCTCGTCACCGGAATGGCCTGGCTCGCCATGCCTTCCCTGAACAAGACTACGCCTTCGACGGTCACCGCCGCGGAACTCGTGGATGCGCACGTGCGATCTCTCCAGCCCGGCCATCTCACCGACGTGACTTCGACAGACCAGCACACCGTGAAGCCCTGGTTCGACGGCAAGCTCGATTTCATTCCGCCGGTCAAGGATTACTCCGACGAGGGATTCACGCTGATTGGCGGCCGCCTTGATGCGCTGAACGGCCAAAATGTAGCGGCTCTCGTCTACCAGCGGCGGAAGCATTACATCAACGTATTTGTCTGGCCGACAGCCGACGCGGATACGCCCATTCATCCGCCCGGCTCGCGCCGCGGATTCAACTGGGTGCACTGGCGCCATAACGGAATGGAATTCTGCGCCATGTCGGATATTTCCACCTCTGACTTGCGCGAACTGGCGCTGCTTTTCAATCAATAGCCGAGAGCAACCGGGGAAGCGGGGAAAATCGCGGCGAATTTCGTTCCCCGGTCGCGGTATCCGCGTCAGACGCGTCAGTGCTGCTGTTTTGCCGTTGCCGAGAGCGCCTTTGGCATTTCCTTGGCGTAGATCAGTGTTAGCGTGATGGATTTCGATTGGCCCCGGCGGACATTCACGTTCTTTTCCCACTCGGAAAAGATGCCGTGAGACGTCGCGCGCAGGTCGTAGTTGTCGGGGCGCAGCCCGGCGATCACAAATTTGCCATGGGCATCGGCGCGCACCGCATGCGGAGCGCTGCCTCCCGAAGATTGGTACGTAATGCTGGCGTGGGGCACGGGTTTGTCGTCCGGCCCGATCACCACGCCGCTGATGGATGCTTTGCCATTGTTCTTGGCTGAGGACTGCGGCGCTCCGTAAACCGCCGTTACCCCGCAAAGGGCCAGCACGAAGATACTAAGGAAGATTAATCCGCGTTTCATGGGCAGGAACCTCCGTCCTCTCAGCGACTAGTGTACGCATCGAGCATGGCCGCTGGTGCCACGCACAGAATTTGTGCCGCAACTGGAACCTGCCTGCTCGTACAGGCAGCGCCGCGGCGGCACATCAAAGCCCCCTGAAATGTGGATTCCAGAAAAACAGGCCGAACCCCGCCGAAGCCAAAGCTTCGCCGTTGGACGCCCGCCGCCGAAGAGCTTAGACTCGATGACTTCCAAGGAGACGAAATGCCACGCTATCTCTCGCAACACACCCTTGCCTGCCTGACACGTCAGGGAGCGGAGACTCTCGCTATCCGCATGCAGGGCGGCGGACCGGCGCGCGCGGAGCGCGTTCTGGTGAACATGGTGGAAGGAAAGATGTTCGCGGAGTTCCGCGCCGAATCCCGTGAAGTGCTTGAATCCTGGCTAAGCGCCGAGGGTATGCACTATGACTGGGTCGTGCGCATCGAATGGGAGATGGTGGAAGGCAAGCTGGAGGTCGCCGGCTAAGGACGTTCGCGGGCTGAACAATTGCGAATAACCGGCCTGTCTTCGCGCTAGTCTGTGGAAGCGAATCCCTACAAAAAATAGGGTGATTTCTCTTCGCTTCTACGGTAGTCTCATTTTCTATCCTTAGCGAGGAAGGAACACGATCATGTCCGAATACGCGCACCCGGAAGTACTCGTTTCGACGGAGTGGGTGGCCACTCATGGAAAAGACCCCGGCATCCGCCTGGTGGAAGTGGATGTGGATACGACCAGCTACAACCAGGGCCATATTGATGGCGCGATTGCCTGGAACTGGCAGACGGAGCTGCAGGACGCGCTGCGCCGCGACCTGGCGGAGCCGAAGGCTTTCGAGGAATTGCTTGGCAAGGCAGGAATCTCGCCGGACACGACCATTGTGCTCTACGGCGACAACAACAACTGGTTTGCGGCCTGGGCCTTCTGGCAACTGAAATACTACGGACACGAGAAAGTCCTGATTATGAACGGCGGGCGGAAAAAATGGCTCGAGGAGAAGCGTCCGCTGACGACCGAGAAGCCGGTATTTTCCGCGACGACATACAAGACCAAGTCGCCGAACACCGCGATTCGCGCGAAGCGCGAGGATGTGTTCGCGGCGGTCGAGCACAAATCCAGCGCACAGCTCGTGGACGTGCGGTCCGTGGACGAATTCACCGGCAAGATCATCGCGCCGCCGGGTATGACGGAAACGGCGCAGCGCGCGGGACACATTCCCGGTGCCGCGAATATCCCGTGGGCGCAGGCCGTGAACGAAGACGGCACGTTC
>DASRCZ010000103.1:0-2460 GCA_035652855.1 Candidatus Acidiferrum sp. | reverse complement strand
GTGCAACAGGAAGACATCATCAAGGAAATAAAGAAGCACAGCTTCTATATGAAGCCCGGTGAAAAGCGCCGGGCCAAGGAAGCGCTTTCGCGGAAGCGACTGCGCAAGAAGCAACGTCGCGAAGCGGACTAGTCCGCCTCGCCGTAGCTTGGCGCCGCACTTCCGAGAATCAGGCCCCGGTCAGGTACGACGTTTGGGTTGCTGTCCAGCTTAGCCCTCAGGCCCAAGGATCTAGCCCGGTTGCCCGGGTGTCGAGGCATTCGCAAGATCCGCGGCCCTCGGTGCGCGAGCCACGTCCCCTGCCCGGTTTTGGGGTCGAGGGGAGAGCGGCTCATGGAATACCATGACAAGGTGTTGAAGTGTTCGGAGTGTGGCGCCGAATTTGTTTTCACAAGCGGCGAACAAATGTTCTTCGCCGACAAGGGTTTCAAGAACGAACCCAAGCGCTGTAAAGCATGTAAGGCCAAGCGATCCGAAGCCGCAGGCGGCGGCCCGCCGGCTCCCATGCGTGCGGAGACCAGGACCAACTGCTCGCAATGCGGCAAGGAAACGACGGTCCCCTTCCGCCCGACTCAAGGCCGCCCGGTCTTCTGCCGGGAGTGCTTCCAGCAGCGGCGCGCGATGGGCGCGGCCTAAGCCATCTCCCCGCATCCAGTCTGAGACTCTTGGCAAAGAAACCGGTGTGGATTGCATGAGCCGGGATTTTGCCCGTCATCGGGGAGTCGCGGACGTCTCTTGATTTCGTAAGCAAAAGGTCAGCAACGTCTTGTGAGTGTCATTTTCTGGAACAGCGCGGTATGATACGCGCTTCTCTCGGCCCCGCAGTCAAGCCAGCCCCGGGAAGGCCACATTCATGGCTCACCGTTTCACCATCGGCGTGGAAGAGGAGTTCCAGATCATTGACCCTGCAACATGCGAACTGCGCTCGCATGTGATGCAGATCGTCTCGGCCGCTTCGCCGGATATCCTCGATCAGGTAAAGCATGAGATGCACCAATCGATTGTGGAGACCGGCACGCGCATTTGCGAAAATGTGAGCGAGCTGCGCATCGAAATGCACCGCACCCGCGGTGAACTTGTTGCCGCGGCGGAACGCGCCGGCTTGCAAGTGGCCGCCGCGGGCACTCATCCCTTCTCGAGCTGGATTGATCAGGTTATCTCGCCCGGCGAGCGTTACCAGCACATCGTCGAGGAACTGCAACAGCTCGCCCGCTCGCTTCTGATATTCGGCATGCACGTGCATGTCGCCATGCCGGATAAACAAACGACCATCGATATCATGAACATGGCGCGGTACTTCCTGCCGCATCTGCTGGCGCTCTCGACGAGTTCTCCTTTCTGGATGGGCCGCAACACCGGGCTCAAATCCTTCCGCACCACCGTTTTTCGCCGGTTCCCGCGCACCGGAGTCCCCGAGCAATTCCAGTCCTGGAGCGAGTACGAAAATTTTGTCAATCTGCTCGTCAAGCTCAATTGCATCGACACAGGCAAGAAGATCTGGTGGGATGTGCGGCCGCATCCGACGTTTGGCACGCTCGAATTTCGTATGTGCGATGTCACCACGCGCATCGAGGAGGCTGTGGCCATCGCTGCTCTGACGCAGGCTATCGTCGTGAAGCTGCATCGTCTCTATACGAGCAATCAGAGCTGGCGGGTCTACCGCCGCGCGCTTATCGAAGAGAACAAGTGGCGCGCAGCGCGCTACGGCATCGAAGGCAAGCTCATTGACTTCGGCAAAGAAGCCGAAGTTCCCATGCGCGAGTTGATTCCCGAATTGCTCGAGCTGGTGGACGATGTCGTGGACGACCTGGGCAGCCGAAGCGCCGTCGAGTACATCAATACCATGCTGCGGGAAGGCACGAGCGCGGAGCGCCAGCTTCGCGTGTTTCAGGAATCCGGCGACCTCAAAGCGGTCGTGCGGCACCTGGTTGCGGAGACCAAACGCGGCGTGAGCGAGCCGCGAACCTCCGCGCATGCGGTAAATTAGTCCGGAAAGCGCGGGGCGGGATTTTTCGCGCCGAGAGCGCGGCGAGAGTTTCAGGAGATGCTCATGCAAAAGGTGGGCCTGCTCTGCGGTCGAGAATACAGCTTTCCACCCGCGTTTCTGGCGCGAGTGAACGAAATCGGCAAGCGGGAGGGTGTTGCCGCGGAGTTCGTGAAGCTGGGCGGCACGCGCCTCGGGGAAGCCGTCCAATATCGCGTCATTGTCGACCGCATCTCCCATGAAGTCGAATACTATCGCGGCTATCTGAAGCACGCCGTCCTGCAAGGCACCTACGTCATCAACAACCCGTTTTGGTGGACCGCCGACGACAAATTCTTCAACTACTCCGTGGCCGCCAAACTTGGCGTGGCCATTCCGAGGACCGTCCTCCTGCCGCAAAAGGGTTATCCAGCGAACGTCGATATCACTTCGCAGTCGCTTCACAACCTCGAATATCCGATCGATTGGGATGGTCT
>DASRCZ010000102.1:0-4026 GCA_035652855.1 Candidatus Acidiferrum sp. | reverse complement strand
ACTCGCGGAGACAAGCCCGTCCACAGCAGGTCAAACGCGCTCCGTATGCGCTCCCCCAGCGCCCCCTCGCCCGTCACCGACCACAACAGCAGCGTCCCGAAAATCGTCTGCCTCAGCACGTGCGTGATCTCTCCCGCCGGAAGATCCCCCCGCACCTCGCCTCGTTGTTGTCCCATCTCGATCATTTCCGCCATCAATTCATGCCCGCGTTGCTGTTTTGCTCGGATCAATTCGCGCACCGGCGTTTTCGATAGATACGCCTGCAACAGCGCGCGCACCACCGATGGATTCCGCCCCGGTTCCTCCGTCATACGCACGCTCATCTCTCGCAGAAATTCCGGCATGGGAAGCTCCGTCCGCTGCGCTTCCTCCACCGCCGCTTCCAGCTTCCCGATCTGCATCTCCACAAAAGCGGTCAGGATGTGTTCCTTGCTCGGAAAATAATTGAAGAATGTCCCTTTGCCCACGTCTGCCGCCTCGGTGATGTCCTCGACCGTCGTTTCCTGCAAGCCCTTTCGCGCGAACAGCTCCAGAGCCGCCCGGAAGAGCCGCTCGCGCATCTCCGCGCTTCGCCGGCTGCGGCGCGAGGACGCCGGCGCCACAGGCACTCTTGTTGTTCCTGTTCCCGATTTTGCTTTCATCATTCGACCTGGCCTCATATATGACCATAAGTCATTAATGGCTGGAGGTCAATACCCGGCTATCCTCCATTCCCTTTCTTCGCCCCACAAAAACAAAAGCACCCCGGTTACTCTCCGGGGTGCTTCGATGGAGTCGCCGGAAAAGCTTTGTGCTATTCCTTCAGCGAGGCAGGGTCCGATAGGTTCTTCGGCGATTTCTGGTTCAAGTACGCCACCATTTTCTGCGCCGAGGGCGGCACCGCCACCGCTCCCTTGGAAATGATCGCTTCGGCATCCAGCTTCTTCCCGTATAGCCGCTCGTTGTCGCCATTGTCCGGTCGCACCGTCGAGCCTTCCAGCGAAACGCCGGCAAACAGCCCGCGCGCTCGCGAGTAGCTCAGGATTTCCGCTCGCAGCGTCGCGTCCGTCGCGGCGCTCGCGTCGCGCCCCTTCGGACCCGCAGCCGCCGATGCGTCCGCGCCCAGCTTCACCTTGCTATTCAGAATCGAACGCGCTCCACGAGGATTCATGACCAGCAAAACGAAATCCGTGGCTTGCCCGCCAATCTGGAACCCAAAGCTGCCGCCCTCGAGCGCCATCATGCTCGGAGCGCTCCACGGACCGGTAAAATGCTCACCCGTGCGGCACGTCATTGCGCCGCGGCCGTAACTCGCGCCCACGATAAACGCTGCTTTCACCACCGACGGATACACGATTACGCATTCCGCTTTGTCGATGAGGTCTTGCGGAATATCGTCCGGAATATCCATGATCTCCTTCAGAACGGAACCGCAGTTTTCCAGCCGATCGTTGATCTTCTGCCGGTCGTCTGCCGACGAGGCTGCCGGCAAGCCGAAAAACAGGAGCGCCACGACGAGCGCCTTAAGAGTTCGCATCAATCAATCTCCTTTGGACAGCCAACAGATTGGGCCCCGGTAAAACAATGAACTCGAACTGACCGGGTGGTGCTCCGGGACGCTTAGGGCGAGTGCACTGCCCGCGGCCCGGCAGCGTTTGAACGAGTTCCGAGATGCAATCCACTATACTGTCCGGTCCGCATTTTACCAATAGAGGGTTTTCGGATGAAGGATCAGGTGAATCGTGTAGGCAGCTTCGCGCGCATGGTTTTTTGCTTGCTCCTCTTGAGCGGCTGCCGCAGCGTTGCCGTTCCGCAAGCCCAGGCGCCGCACCCGAACTCTGGCCGCTCGGAGCAACCTGCCACCTCAGCGCCCGCCCCTTTGCCAGCGAAATCTCCAAGTGCCCTCTTGAACACCGCCGCCGAGCGCTTCTCCGCTCGCGCGCAGCTTTTCCTGAACGCGGCGCCCGCGAGCAAAGGCGAGTGGGGCATTCTGATTCTCGACGCTGACACTGCCGATATTCTGTATCAGCTCAATGCCGACAGATATTTTGTCCCGGCGTCGAACATGAAGCTCTTCTCCACCTCACTTGCTCTCGCCACTCTCGGTCCTGAGTATCGCTTCCACACCACGGTCGAGGCCTGTCAGCCCATCGACTCGCAAGGCGTGCTGCCCGGCGACCTTGTGCTCGTCGGCCGGGGCGACCCGAATCTTTCGAATCGCAAGTTTCCCTATGACGGAAAGGAGGAATTTGACGGCCCCCCTGATCGCGTCATCGCCGAATTTGCCGACGCGCTCCTCGCCAAAGGTCTGAAAAAGGTTTCGGGCGATGTCGTCGGTGACGACAGCTATTTCCCCCGCGAGCGCTATCCCAGCGGCTGGGAAATCGACGACATGGTCTGGGAATATGGCGCCGCGATTTCCGCCATCGTCGTGGACGACAACACCGTCGCCGCCGAACTAACCCCCGGCAATACTCCGGGCGACCCTGTTCTTGTCTCCGTCGATCCGCCCACTACCGAATTCACCATCGTCAATCAGGTCGTCACCTCCGCCCGCGGCCTGAAAGCGGACCTTACGCTGACCCGCGAACCCGGCAGCAACCAGGTTGTCGTGAAGGGCACGCTTCCCGCGCATGCCAGCCCGCGCAAGCTCCAGCTCGCGATCCAGGAGCCTGCCCTCCACGCCGCCGCCATGCTCAAGCGCCTTCTCGAACAGCGCGGCGTCGTCATTACCGGCGCCGCGCGCGCTCGCCACGAGCGTGTCGATTCCGTTGGCGCGCCCTCCGTTGTGCTCGCCGAGCACGTTTCCATTCCTTTGGGCGACTCCGTCAAGCTGGTCAACAAAATCAGCCAGAACCTTCACACCGAGGTCCTCTTGCGCGCGGCCGCTCGCCAGAAAGGCCTCTGGACTACTCCCGAGGGCCTCGTCAAATTTCCGGAGCCGTTTTACGCTTCGGCGGGCATCGCCCCCAATGACGTGATTCAAACCGACGGCTCCGGGCTTTCCCGTCATGACCTCGTTACACCTCGCGCTATCGTTTCGCTCTTGCAGTACGCCCGCAAGCAGACCTGGTTCACCGCGTTCTACGCCTCGCTTCCGATCGCCGGCGTGGACGGCACGCTGGAAGGCAACATGAAGGGCACCGTCGCCGCCGGACGTATTCATGCAAAGACCGGTTCCGTCGAGCATGTGCGCACGCGTTCCGGTTACGCGGAAACACCCGGTGGCCGCCATCTCATCTTCTCCTTCATGGCCAATAATCAGGGGGGCACAAATCACGAAGCCAGCGACGCGCTCGACGGCCTGAGCGTAGCCATGCTCGAGGAGTTCGACGCGCCGCCACCACCGTGCTGCAAAAGGTGACGCGCAGCGCCGGTCGTTCCCTGCTGTGCGACTGCCCGTCCAAGGGCACTATAGTTTTGGCCGCTCTTCCGGCCGCCCAGGCGCGAAATTGATGATCACCGAACGCATTGTCACGATCTTCGGCAGTTCGCGTCCCCGCGAAGGTGAAGCGGAATATACCGAAGCCCGTCTCCTCGGCCGGCTCCTTGCGGAGCGTGGCTTCGCCGTCTGCAGCGGAGGTTACGCTGGCGTTATGGAAGCCGTTTCTCGGGGCGCCAAGGACGCGGGCGGAAAAACCTACGGCGTTACCGCGGAATTTTTTCGCGCCGCGGTGTGCAACGCTTGGATCGACGTGGAAATCCGCAAGGAAACCTGGGAGCAGCGGCTCTTCGAGCTGATTCGCCGCGGTGATGCCTATGTCGCTTGCCGGGGCGGCACAGGCACCCTCGTCGAGCTCGCTGTGGTCTGGGAAATGATGAACAAAGGGGTTGTTCCCGGTAAGCCCTTTGCAGTACTCGGAAAATTCTGGGTTCCGATTATCGAGCGCGTCCGCGAAGTCGAGCTGGGTCACTCCTCTCCATGGGGCGAAGCCCGTAGCCGCTTGATTCACCCGGCGGCTTCTCCCCTCGAAGCCGCCGAATTTCTGGCTGCCGCCTTCTCGATTTCGCCGGGTGATTGACGCGAAAGCTCCAACTGCTCGCGGA
>DASRCZ010000101.1:0-13168 GCA_035652855.1 Candidatus Acidiferrum sp. | reverse complement strand
CCTGAATCACCGCGTCGCAAGCCTCATCCACCGAGTTCCAGCACTTGGCCCCGACTCCCGCCAGAATCGCCGCACCATAGGCCGCACCCTCCTCCGCGGCTACCAGCTCGACTTCATGCGCGTAAACATCCGCTTGAATTTGCCGCCAGAGCGGCGACCGCGCGCCTCCGCCACCCAGCCGGATCCGCTCCACGGGCACGCGCAGTTCCTCGAAAATCGTGAACGTGTCCTGCAAGCTGTAGGCCACGCCTTCGAGAATCGCGCGAATCACATGCCCCCGCGTGTAGGAAGCTGCCAGCCCCACGAGCGCCGCTCGCGCATTCGGATCGCAGTGGGGCGTCCGCTCCCCCATCAGGTAGGGCAGCCACATCGTACCCTGCGAACCCGGCGGGATCGCCGCTGCTTCATCCGACAAGCGGTCGTAGGGATCTCGACCATCTTCCGCACCCGCGCCAAACCGGTCGCGAAACCATCGCAGCGATAGCCCGGCAGCTTGGGTGACGCCCATGACGTGCCAGCGTCCGGGTATGGCGTGGCAAAACGTGTGAATTCGCCCCCGAGGATCGAGTACGGGCCGGTCCGTTGCCGCAAAGACCACGCCTGAGGTTCCAATGGTCGCGCTGACGGTTCCGGCGCGCGTAATGCCCATGCCAACGGCGCCCGCGGCCTGATCTCCCGCACCGGCCACCAGCGGCGTGCCCACAGCGAGTCCTGTCGCCTCGGCGCCGGCTGCCGAAACCTTTCCGCAAACTTCCGGCGATTCAAAGAGCGCGGGCAAGAGCTGCTCGTCAATACACGTTTGCTTCAGCACTTCGGCCGACCAGCATCGCCTTGCCACATCGAGAAGCAGCGTGCCTGAGGCGTCCGCCATGTCGATGGCTCGTTCGCCGGAGAGCCGGAAGCGCACGCAGTCTTTCGGCAGCATCACGTGCTTGACGCGCGCCCAGTTGCGGGGCTCGTTTTCTCGCACCCAGAGCAGCTTGGTCAGGGTGAAATTTGTAAGCGGAGGATTGCTAGTGAGTTGAATCAGCCGCTCGACGCCGATTCCGCGGCTTAGGTCTTGCGTTTGCTTTTCGGTCCGCTGGTCGCACCAGATCAGCGCCGGGCGCACGATCTGGTCACCCGCATCCAGCAGAACTGCTCCGTGCATCTGGCCGGAAAACCCCACGCATGCGATGTCCTGCGCCCGAATAGCTGCCTGCTGGAGTGCCTTGCGAACGGCAATCCCGCATGCACGCCACCAGTCGCGAGGGTCTTGCTCCGCCCATCCCGGCTCGGGGGAAGCAAACGAGGCGTGCTCCTCGGTTCCCGAAGCGCGAACTGCACCGCGTTCATCAATCAGCACCGCGCGCGTTCCGCCTGTTCCTACGTCAATTCCGAGATAGAAAATGACGCCCTCTCTCTCCTGCGGACTGTGCTTGTCTCGCGGCTAGTCCTGCCCTGTGCCAACCGCGCTCATCGCCAGCGGCACTCCTTCATCTGGCGCGATATCCCGAGCGGCCTGCCGCAGGAAGAATTCCAGATTGCCTCGCATCACGAGATGCGGCGCCAGCGTCATCTGCTCGGAGGGGCACGTCCCTTTCACGAGATACTCGTGCAAAACGCGAAATGCCATCCGCCCCTGCATCAGCGGCCGCTGATAAATTGTCGCCAGCACCGCGCCCGATCGAATGTGTTCTACCAGTGCGGGGAAGAGATCGGTCGCGATAATCGTTAGTTTCGAGAGCATTCCGGCATCCCGGGCCGCATCCAGCACTGGAATCGAAGCCTCCGTGGTCACATAAATTCCCTGCAAGTCTGGATGATCCCGGAAAAGAGCCTGGCACTTTTCGTAGGCTTCGGATTCCACGTCGTGATCTTCCACCTGGGCCACGAGTTCCATCGCCGGATAATAGGCCCGCAGAGCATTCTCGAACGCTTTGCACTTCTCCGCGTGCTCCGTAATTCGGGGATCGCTCAGCGTTGTCGCCACCTTGCCTCGTCCATTCAGCATCCGCCCAAGCAGGTCCGCCGCCAGCGCTCCGCTGCCCGCCGTGTCAATCGAAACCACAGCCAGCCGGCCGGACTCTGGAGCATCCGTAGCGACGCAAACCACCGGCACTTTCATTTTTGCGGCCCGCCGCATCGCCCCGCGCAAGCTTTGCGGATGGCTGGGGAACGCAATGATCCCATCCGCCTTGGCCTTCAGCGCCGCCTCGAAGGCTTCCCGTTCGCCCAAAGCCAGCCGGGGGAAGGTCCGGAAGTCCAGCTCGACGCTGTCCAGACCCAAGAGCTTCGCTTCCTGCTCGATTCCGGCACGCACCTGGTCCCAGAAAGACGTGGTACCTTTCAACGTGTTCACGGAAATTCGATAGCTGCGTTTCAGAGAGAGGTAGCGGGCCGCCAGGTTCGGCTTGTACCCCATTGATTTCGCGAGCTGCAAGACCCGCGTCTTTGTAACGGGATTCACATCGCGGTGCCCATGCAGCGCCCGGTGAACCGTGCCGGTCGACACTCCTAGCGCGTCAGCCAGATCAAAGAGTGTTACTTTTCTGCTCATGTTCCCTAGCGGCGCCGGAACAAGCTTGACTCGGCAAAACCGGTTCTCCAGCAGTGAATACGACGCGAGGGTTCGCCCGCCTTTCGGCGATTCCAACGGAAGGGCTCAGCCCGGACGACGGCTTCCTTGCAGCGTAACCGATTACGGAAAGGAGTTAACGCCTTTTTTCCATCTTTGTCAAACGGGCCCGCCGCCCGCGACGAGCTTCGACGACGGGCATCGAATCAAAGGGCCGAGAGGAAACCGCAACGCGAAGGTTCCTCGGGCCTAGAAATACCGCCCCGGCTTGCTCTGCAAACTGCGTATCGTGATCCGCTTTTCGCCTTTGTCGCCGCGTTTCGCAAGCTCCAGCCGCAAATCCAGCAGCTTTTGGCCCGGCTTCAATTTGTATGATCTGACCAGCGCCTTCAGATCCGCATCGAGCATCGCGCGCTTGGCCGCTCCGAAATCCTCGTATGTCTCCTCGGTGAAGCTCGACCGCAAAATTCCCCGGTCCAGGGTAACGTAGCGGATCCTTACAAGGTAAGCCGGCTTGGAAAGGTTGGGCATTGGCAGCGAATTCTATCATCGCATAGTCCATTTGGTGTCCCTGTTCGTCAAACCTTCTTTGGTTACTAGACGCTAACGTATCCCTAGCAGGATTACGCTATTGGGGGCGAGGCGCCGCCTCTTGTGTTAGTCTCCACGCGCACCGCCCGAACCGGAAAGGACTCACCCGCATGCCAACACTGGAATTGCCCGGCATGACTTGCCACATTCAGGGGCCGCTCGCACAAATCACCCTCAATCGCCCTGCCGTCCTTAACGCCATGGACGCAGACTGGCCTCGGGAGATGCTCGCCGTCACGTCCATGCTCGGCCGCGAAAAGAATGTCAAACTCGTCGTGATCTCGGGAGCCGGGCGCGCATTTTGCACCGGCATGGACCTGAAAGCGCTCTCCGGCGGCGCTCTGCCGCGCTGCTGGTTTCGCGACGCCGAGTTGGCTTTCCGCGCTGTCGAGCAGTTGGAACCGCTGGTGATCGCTGCTGTCCACAACTACTGCATTGGCGGAGGTCTCCAGCTTGCGCTCGCCGCCGATCTTCGCATGGTGACGGAAAACACGCAATTCGCGCTCACGGCCGTGAAGCAAGGGCTTGTTCCGGGAACGAGCGCTTTCCGGCTCGCGCGCTACGCCGGCCTGGGCTACGCCAAGCGCATCGCCCTTACCGGTGAATTCTTCAGTGCGCAACAGGCGCAAGCAATGGGGCTGGTGGATTATCTGGTTGCCGAGACCGAGTTTGACCGCAGGCTGGCCGAGATCTGCGAGAATTGCCTCAAGCTCGCTTCCGAAGGCCAACGTCAGATCAAGCGCCTTCTCGGCCTAGTCCTCGACCTCGACTGGGATAAATTCCTCGAGGAATACGTGATCAGCCAAAATCGCGCGCTGGATTCGCGCGAGCACCAGACCCTGTCACGCCCTGGCTGAATTTGAAGTTCCCCTGATTCGAGGCCGGTGGAGTGGGCCGTCGCTCGGAATCGCCTCGTCCCCGAACTGCGGACCAAAAGGCGCGGCACGACGCGCTGTGCAAGCCGCCGCCGCGCTCTATGCTACTCTTTGCGTTTATCAGGAGGCTTGCTCGATGCGTTGCGCCACAATCAGTTATATTTGTCTGCTCTTGCTTTCCGCAATCGCCGTCCCTGCGCAACAGAAGGCCGCGCCATCGAAAAAGATCGCGATTAAAGCGGGACGTCTCATCGATGGCAAGAGCGACACACCGGTCCCCAATGCGCTGATTCTCGTCGAGGGGGACAAAATTCTATCGGTCACGCCGGGCGGCACTGCGCCGGCAGGCGCCGAAGTAATTGACCTCTCGAAAGCCACCGTGCTCCCGGGCTTTGCCGATACGCACACGCACGTTCTGCTGCAAGGGGACGTCACTTCGGAAGACTATGACGCACAGCTGCTCAAGCAATCCATTCCCTACCGCGCCATTCTGGCGGCCCGCAACGCCCGCATTGCGCTCGGCCACGGCATCACCGCGATGCGCGACCTCGAAACCGAAGGCGCCATGTACGCGGACGTGGATGTTAAGAACGCCATTGCCCGCGGCGAAGTGCCTGGCCCCCGCATGCAAGTCGCCACGCGCGCCATGACGCCCACCGGCATGTATCCGCTCCTCGGGTATTCCTGGGAAATCCAGGTCCCTGCCGGCGTGCAGTATGCCGACGGCGCCGAGGGCGTCCGCAAAGCCGTTCGTGAACAGGTGATGTACGGCGCGGACTGGATCAAGTATTACTCGGATCGCAAGTACTTCTTCGGGCCGGACGGCGTGCTCCACAGCATGGTCAACTACACAGACGAAGAGGCGAAGGCCATCGTGGATGAGGCGCATCGTCTCGGCAAAAAAGTCGCGGCTCACTGCATCGGAAGCGACGGCATCGCGGCTGCCTTGCGCGCCGGAGTCGATACGGTCGAGCATGGCGACGGTCTTACCGACGCCCTGATGGAGGAAATGGCGCGCAAAGGGGTGTACTGGGTTCCCACACTGACGGTGGGCCTCTATGTGGCTCCAGGCCGAGGCGGCAATTGGCAAAGAATGGCCGATCTGCAGCGCGAGAACTTCGCAAAAGCCCTGAAAAAGGGCGTGAAGATTGCGATGGGCACCGACGCCGGAGGCTTTGATTGGCTCACGGTCAATCAGACGAAGGAATTCGAGTACTACGTTCAGTATGGCATGACCCCTATTCAATCCATTCGCACCGGCACCGCCGTCGCCGCCGACTTGCTCGGCTGGAGCGACAAACTAGGCTCCATTGAGCCCGGTAAATGGGCCGACATTATCGCCGTCGCCGGCGATCCCCTCAGGGACATCACCGAACTTCAGCGCGTCAAGTTCGTCATGAAAGGCGGAGAAGTCTTCAAGAACGAAATCCGTTGAGGCATCGTCTGGCTGCCGGTGCGGTGCTCAGAAGAATGCGGCCCCGCCGTCCACATTGATGGCCTGGCCCGTAATGGCGCTCGATTTTTCCGAGCAAAGGAAAAGCGCTGCGTCGGCGATCTCTTCCGTGGTCTGGCCGCGGCCTTGCAGCAGCGTGTCCAGAAAACCCGAAAGCTGCTCTTCCCTGCCGATGCCCAGCCGCGTGGCCAGCGTCGCGCCCAGTTCCTTTGACATTTCCGTTTCCGTTACCGGACCGGGGCACAGCGCGTTCACGCGCACCCCTTTCCGCGCCGCTTCCGCTGCTGTCACGCGCGTCAACCCAAGCAGGCCCGCCTTCGCCGCCGCGTACGCCGAACCCCACGCAAATGCCGACTTCGCCGAAAGACTCGACACATTCAGAATGACGCCGGAGCCCCGTTCATACATCTCGGGCAGGACCAGCTTGCTTAGGAGAAACGCCGCGCGCAGATGCACGTCAATCACACGCTCGAATTCGTCCACCGGATATTCTTCCACCGGGACCACCGGGCCGTAATGGCCCGCGTTATTGACGAGGATCGTGACCGTGCCAAAGGCTTCGCGCGCCTGCGCCACAATTCGGCGGCAATCCGCTTCGCGCGCCAAATCGGCGGGTGCGTATGCGGCGCGCCCCTTGGCTGCCTGAATTTCCCCCGCTACCGCCGCAATTTGCTGCGCGGTTCGGGCTGTTAGAAACACGGCGGCGCCTTCGCGCGCGAAGAGCCGCGCAATCGCCCGGCCGATGCCCCGGCCGGAGCCCGTAACGAGCGCGGTCTGACTTTGCAGCAGCATCAGGGTGCTCAGGATAAGAGGACTGCTCAGGCGGAAGCAAGCGCGGCCTTGCCGATGGGCTGCCGCGGATTCCGGTAGCGCGAATGGTTTCCCTTACCCCCGTTCGTTTCAGCATGAACCCGGCCCACCTTTTTGCCCATTTCCCATCTAATCAGGCAAGCGGTGTGGTGTTCCTGAATTCCCGTAGCGCGCCAGGACCTTCGGCGGAGGTGCCTTTTGAGCCGCAGAGTCAAGTTCCCCCTCGCGTTTCTTGCCGCAGCCATTCTTGTTGCGGCGATCTTCAGATTTTCCGCTTGCGGCGGCTCCTACTCTTCCGGAACTGGTGGCATGACCTCAGCCCCGTCCATCACCGTCCAGCCGATGAACCAGACAGTAGCTGCGGGCCAGACCGCAACGTTTTCGGTAACCGCTTCCGGCAACGGAACACTCTCTTATCAGTGGCAAATGAACGATGCGGATATCAGCGGCGCGAATTCCGCAAGCTACACGACTCCCGCTACAACGGCGGCCAACAGCGGCGAGCGCTTCCGAGTGAGAATCAGCAACGCATACGGCAGCGTGACCAGCAATGAAGCGACGTTGACGGTGAACAGTGGCGGCAACACGTCCTCAATCGACGTCGTGACCTACCACTACGACAACATGCGAACAGGCCAGAACACGCACGAAACCATCCTCACGCCGGCGAACGTGAACGCCGGCACCTTCGGCAAGCTCGGCGAGTTCATGGTTGACGGTCTCGTCGATGCGCAGCCTCTGTATCTCTCGAATGTGGCGATTCCGGGAAAAGGCACGAAGAACGTGCTGTACGTGGCAACCGAGCATGGCAGCGTATACGCCTTCGACGCGGACAGCGTCAACGGAAGCACAGGAACCTTTCTGTGGAAGACCTCAACCCTTGCTCCCGGCGAGACGACCAGCGACAACCGGCGCTGCAAGCAGGTCAGCCCGGAGATCGGCATTACCGCGACTCCTGTGATTGACCGCTCGCGCAACGCCATCTACGTCGTGGCCATGTCCAAGGTTGGATCGGGGCAATACTTCCAGCGCATTCACGCTCTGGATCTCGCCACCGGCGCTGAGCTCTTCGGCGGCCCCACGGACATTGCCGCCACGTTCCCTGGAACGGGCGCGGGCAGCACGAACGGCAGCGTGACCTTTGACGCCAAGCAATACAAGGAACGTCCAGGGCTGCTGCAAGTCGGATCGACGATATATACGACATGGTCGTCCCACTGCGATTTCACGCCCTACACCTCCTGGATCATGACCTACAGCGCGGACACGCTGGCGCAAACCGGCGTTCTCAATCTCGTGCCCAACGGCAGCGATGGGGCTATATGGATGGCAGGAGCGGCCCCGGGCGCGGACGCTGCAGGCGATGTCTTCTTCATCCTCGGCAACGGCACGTTCGACACAACGCTGGATGCGAGCGGGTTTCCTTCAAACGGCAACTGCGGAAATTGCTTTGTGAAATTGACAAATAACGGCAGCCTCAAGCTGGCCGACTATTTTACGCCCTCGAATACCGTTGCGGAATCCGCGGTCGATAAGGATTTTGGCTCCGGCGGCGAACTGATTCTCCCAGACCTGGTGGACGCGACCGGCGTCACGCGCCATCTTGCGGTTGGCTCGGGGAAAGACGGCATCATTTACGTTGTGGATCGCGACAATATGGGCAAGTTCAGCGCGGGAAGCGACAAAATCTATCAGGAGATCACCGGTGAATTGGCGGGCGGCGTCTTTGGCAAGCCCTCCTATTTCAACGACACCGTCTATTACGGCGCGGTCGGCGATGCGCTCAAGGCTTTTCCGATCAGCATGGCCAAGCTGGCCGCTTCGCCCTCATCCCAGAGCGTTCATGTCTTCAACTATCCCGGAGCAAATCCCAGCATTTCCGCGAATGGCGCCACGGATGGAATCGTCTGGGCCCTCGAGAACAATAATGGCGGCATCCTGTTCGCCTTTGACGCCTCGAACCTGGCCAATGAATTGTACGATTCCAATCAAGCGGCAGGCGGTCGCGACCACTTTCCGAACAGTTTAAACAACAAATTCACGTCCCCAGTGGTAGCCAATGGCCGAGTCTACGTGGAAACGCCCTCAAGCGTGGCGGTCTTCGGCTTGCTTCACTAAAGCCGCAGCTACCGCGAAAGGGTCCTTTCAATCCGCCGGTCCGGCACGAGCCACATCACCGCGACGGCCACGTAGCCGATTCCGGCCACCCACGCGTGCGCAAAGGACATCGCAATCGCCGCCGCATAAATCACGATCGAAATCTTGCCCTTCCAATCGCGGCCCAGGGACTTCGCCAGAGTCGAATCCCTTCCGTGTAGCCGTATCAGCGTTCTGGTCAGGATGTAATACGCGACTCCGGCCATGAGCAGGACGCCTCCATAGAGCGCCAGCGGCAAGGCGTGAAAACCGTTTTCTCCCATCCAGGCCGTGGTGAACGGAACCAGCGAAAGCCAGAACAGAAGATGCAGATTCGCCCACAGCGTTGCGCCGTTGACGTGCTGCGTCGCATGAAGCAAATGGTGGTGATTGCTCCAGTAAATCCCGATATAGATGAAACTCAGAACGTAGCTCAGGAATACCGCGACCACCGGCCGCAGCGCAGCCAAAGTCAACCCGTGCGGCGCCTTCATTTCCAGCACCATGATCGTAATGATGACGGCCAGGACTCCGTCGCTGAACGCCTCGAGGCGGCCTTTGCTCATTCACTTCCCTGCCAGCGTGGCAACGCCGAAAGACTCAAGGATTTGCGCCTGCACCTTTCCGGAAAGCTCGTTCAGCTCGGAGATGCCGTCGACTCCGCTGCCGATACGTTGTCTCAGTTTTCGCCGGCCGAATGGCGTCTCAATCGTTTCCAGCACTGCGTTCGCAACCTCCTGTGGGTTGCGTTTCGAGCCGGCCAGCATTCCCAGCACGCGGCCGGCAATGCTGTTTACCGCGCCATAGGTCTCCGTCCGCGCGATGTCCGCCGTGCGCTCGATCTTGTCGAAAACGGCGGTCGGATACGCTCCCGGCTGAATAATCACCGAATCAATGTACTGCCCGTCCAGTTCGTACCGGTATTCCTCAGCAAGCGCCTCGAGAGCCCATTTGCTCGCGCAATAGAAACCCATGCCCGGCACCACGACCCGTCCCGCTCCGCTGCTAATGTGAATGAGCAAACCGCTTTTCTGCCGCCGCATGTGCGGTAGCACCGCGCGATTCACCCGCACGGCTCCCATGAAGTTCGTGTCCATGATGCGCCGCGCCTGTTCCAGGGTCGCCGCTTCGGTGACCCCGATGAGACCGTAGCCCGCGTTGTTTACCGCAACGTCGATGCGCCCTGCTTCGTCAATCGCCCTGCCCACCGCCCGCTCCACCGATGCGTCCTCGGTCACGTCCAGTTCCAGCGGCCTCAGCCAAAGCGATTCTCTCTCGGCCAGCTCGCGCAACTCGCGCGCACGTGCCGCGTTCTTCCCTTCCAGGGCCCGCATCGTGGCGAAAACGCGATAGCCCTTCCGCGCAAGCGTCTCCGAGATCAGGCGTCCGAATCCGGAGCTTGCTCCGGTAATCATCACCACTTGTCCCGTGCTCATGCTTCTCTCCGCGCTTCCTGCGCACGCGTGAGCCTACCGCAGTCTCCAACCCAAGCTCAACTTTGCCGCGGAGCCTGTACCCCGTTTGTCCCGATTCGTCCGTTTTCCGTCCGCGTCCCGGCAGGCCTGATCGCCCGCGTGGCCGCGTGAAGTGAAACTACCGGCAAAGACAAGCAATCCCCTGGACGCGCGGAAACGCGGGCGCGGGCGGCAGAATAAGTTGGAGGGCCAATGTATCGTATTACGATACACATTGAAAAGCAACTCGCAAGCAACACAAGCAACCTTTGACGTGATGTATCGCATCACGATATATTGTCAGTACTTGCGCGCCTCCCGGCTGGAGTGACTTCACCATGGTCACTGGGGGGCGAGTTGGAGCGAGGCCGCGAGCTCTCCCACCTTTTAGCGGCCTCGCCCCGGCTTCCAGCGGGTGATCCAAGGTGAAACTCTTCCGATTTGCACAAGAAGGAGAATTGCCAAATGTCAGCCAGGAGTTGGTCTCTCTTTGCTATGGCGCTGTCCGCCGCGGCGCTTTGCTGTACAGCTTCCACGGCAGCGCAGTCTTCCAACGAAACTGGAAAATTGAAGATCCACGTCCAGCCCAAACAGGCTTACGTTTTCGTTGACGGCAAGGCCATCCGCGACGGCAGCCAAACCATTGATCTCGCCGCCGGCGATCATCAGATCGAGGTCCGCAATTACGGCTATCTGCCGAAAACGCAAACCGTCCACATTGGCGCGGGCGAAACAACCGATCTCAGCGTCGCGCTGCAATCCTCGGGAGACGTCGTCGAGGGGCCCTTCGCCGATATTGAATTTAAGGGCGACCCGCGCGCCGCCGTCCTGCTCAACGGCACGACACCTGAATATTTCGTTGGCCACGTTGACGAATTTGATTGGAACTGGCTCTGGCATCAGCGCCTGCTCGTCAAGCCGGGCACTTACAACGTGAACGTGACGCGTGAAGGCCGCACCATCTGGTCCGGGCCCGTGACCGCCAAAGCCGGACAGCAAATCACCGTCTATCTCGATAAGAACGGCTTGACCAAAACCAAGGACTGGAAGGAAGGCCTCACCATGCCGCCGCAGCCGCGTTTCCATGCCGGAATCGCCAGCGCCACCGTTCCGATCGCTCCCGTTGCCGCGCAATTGGCAGCGCAAAACAAAACGCTCGCCTGCGGCGAGTCCACCGATCTGAACTGGAAAACCGTGGATGCCGCCGATACGTCGATTTCAGGAATCGGTAAAGTTCCCTCGAAGGGAGAGCAGAGCGTCAGCCCCACGCAAAGCACCACCTACACGCTAACCGCCAAGGGTCCAGGCGGAGTCATCACGCAAACCGTTACCGTCGACGTGAACACTCAGCCCACCGCCACGCTGGCTCTGAGCCAGCCAGAAGTCCGCTATCACAAGATCGGCGATAAGGTCGTGGAGCAGGATGCCGCCACGTTGCAATGGTCCGCCACGAACGCCAATTCCGCGCGTCTCGATCCCTTTGGGAGCGAAGCTATGAGCGGCAGCGAAAGAGTCATGGCCGTTCCGAAGCAGACCAGTGATGGGCCCATCGACGAAAACGTCACCTACACACTCACCACCGCCAATGCCTGCGGCGGTACCACCACCAAAACCGCCACGCTGCACGTCGTCGGCTCGATTGATCCGCCTCCGCCCATCACCTTGGCGAGCATGTTCTATCCCACTGCCTGGCCTACCAGGCGTCATCCCGATGCCGGCCTTGTCGCCAGCGAAAAGGCACAGTTGAAAGAGATCGCCAGGCACTTCCTCGACCATCAGCAGTACGACGCCAAAGCCACTCTCATGATCGTTGGGCACGCGGACGTCCGCGGGTCCGCGAGATATAACCAGGCTCTTAGCGAACGCCGCGCCAGGCTTGTTCGCGATTACCTGGTTGCCAACGGCGTCCCCGCGGACAAGATCAAGACCGAAGCAAAAGGCAAGACCGACCAGCTTCAAATGAAAAAAGTGGAAGAGCTGCAAGCCAACGACCCGCAAAAACCGGAAAAGTGGATGGCCAAAAACGAGAAGACCACCTGGCTCGCCTATAACCGCCGTGCCCATGTGATTCTCGAGCCGAAGAATCAGGCCTCCACCGAAATGTACCCAAACGATGTTGCGGACGCGAAGATTCTCTGGCAGCGGCCCGAGCCAAGCTGGAAAAAGATTGAAGCTGCCGCGAAAATGCCGTCCGCCGGCACCTCTTCCATGAGCGCCAGCGCCAGCACCGGCCGCAACTAGGATTCCCGAAAGGGAGCGTTGGCGGTCCGGCGCGGGGGAAGACTGCGATCGGATGCATGGCGAAACGCGCCGGCCGCCAGCGCGTTTGCTCCCAAGCAGGCGAGCGGTGCTCGCCTGCTTGGGTTTTCCGGCCGTGCTGCGCCGAAGCCAAAGACGGGTCGCGACCCCGGGTGCAACAATGTTCGATTCGCCGGTCAATTCGGTCAGGTGCGGGGCCCTTCAGAGCAAACCAATTTGTCGGTTGCGCCTGCCTGCGCCAATGAAGGAAAATTGAGCGTTTTCGGAGCAGGGCGGAGAGGCTGTTCGTGTGCCACAACGAACGGGATCTCGCCGGAACCTCAAGGAAAAACGCGATGACGCAAAAATTCGGTGAATTGGCGCCGCCGGTGCGGTTAATGTTAACTCCGGGCCCCTCGTCGGTGGATCCGCGCGTGTACCGTGCCCTGGCGACTCCGCTAGTCGGCCATCTGGATCCCTGGTTCAAGACCTGCATGGACGAAACGCAGGCACTGCTGCGTCAGATATTTCAAACTCAGAATCGCGTGACGATGCCGCTTTCCGCTTCAGGCTCCGGCGGCATCGAAGCCTCCGTTCTGAATGCTCTTGAAGATGGCGATGAAGCGATCGTCGCCGTCAACGGCGTTTTTTCCGAACGCATGTATGAGATCGCCACGCGCACCGGGGCAAGAGTTCACAAAGTCGAAGCGCCTCTCGGCAAGCCCGTCGATCCGGAAGACGTCCGCAAAGCCGGCAAGGGCCGCAAGATCAAGATGGTCGGGCTCGCCCACGGGGAAACCTCAACGGGAGTGGTGACGCAGCTGGATCCATTCCGCAAAGTCGCCGATGAACTCGGCGCTCTGCTCGTCGTGGATACTGTCGCGTCGCTTGCCGCCGTGCCCCTCGATGTCGACCGCCAGAGAATTGATATTTGTTTCAGCGGCTCGCAAAAAGCCATCAGCGCGCCGCCGGGCATGTCGCCGATTACCGTCAGCTCGCGCGCCGAGGAAACCTTCCGCGGCCGCAAATCGAAAGTGCAGAGCTGGTATTTCGA
>DASRCZ010000100.1:0-4861 GCA_035652855.1 Candidatus Acidiferrum sp. | reverse complement strand
TCCTGCTGCGAGGCGCTTTGATCGAATTGCCAGAGCCACTCGAGAGCTGGCGTATTGTCGCGAACCATCGAATCGGTGTGATCCTGGGCAAAGTAGCCGACAGCGACTTCGTGTCCCCAGCGGACGGTTCCACCGTCGACACCGAAGTGGCGGTCGCTTTCGTCAATGAATCCGGGCGCGTAGCGCACGAGCGATTTCAACAGGGTGGTCTTGCCTGCGCCGTTGCGGCCCATCAAAGCGATTTTTTCGCCGCGGTCCACGTTAGCGGTGAAGCCCTGGATTACTTTCAGGTCGCCATAGGACTTGCGCAGGGTCTTAAATTCGAGCGGGTGGCGGCCCGAGGGCTTTTTCATATCGAAACGGATGTAGGGTCGCTGGATGTTGCTCTTGGCCAGTTCCTGAGTCTGCAGGCGCTCGACTTCCTTTTTGCGAGAAGTGGCCTGGGCGGAGCGGGTCCCGGCCGAAAAGCGCGCGATGAATTCCTGCAATTGCGCGATTTTCTTTTCGCGTTGCGCGTTTTCGGCTTCGATGCGGGCGCGAACGGCGGTTTTCGCCAGCACCATGTCGTCGTAGCCGCCGACATACTGAATGATGGTTTCGTAATCGATATCGGCGGTGTGAGTGCAGACGGTATTCAGGAAATGGCGGTCGTGCGAAATCACGAGGAGAACGCCCTCGTATTCGGTGAGATAGTCCTGCAGCCAGTGAACGGAATCGAGGTCGAGGTTGTTTGTCGGCTCGTCGAGCAGAAGCGCTTGCGGATTGCCGAAGAGGGCCTGCGCCAGGAGCACGCGGACTTTCTGGCCGCCTTGCAGCTCGCCCATGCGGCGTTCCTGCAGAGCGGCGGGAATATCCAGGCCGTCGAGCAGCACGCCGGCATCGGACTCGGCGGTGTAGCCTCCTTCTTCGCCGACGATTCCCTCGAGTTCGCCGAGCCTCATGCCATCCGCATCGGTCATTTGCTCATGGGGCTTGGCCCAGAGCGCTTCGCGCTCCTGCATGGCCTGCCACAGGACGGCATTGCCCATGATGACGGTGTCAATGACGCGATACTCGTCAAATGCGAACTGGTCCTGGCGGAGGACACCACACTTCTTGGGGCGGGTGACGGAGCCTTTGGTCGGTTCAAGCTCGCCGGTCAAGATTCTCATGAAGGTGGACTTGCCGGCGCCGTTTGGGCCGGTGATGCCGTAGCGCCGGCCCGCGACGAAAGTACACGTCACATCCTCGAACAGAAGCTGCGCGCCGAAGCGCATAGAGACGTTATTGACCGTGAGCATAGCCCTCCATTATACCGTGCCCGCTAAAATCTCCGGTTTAGGGAGTGCCGGGCTGCTGCCCGCTGACTACGACTGCTGCACCGATCGTTGCCCAAGTCATTGGACTCGCCCTTGCAGGCAGAAAAGCCCAGGGATAGAATCCCCAGGCATGCTTCCCGATTACCGAATGCCTCTTTTCTTCCGCATCCGCGAATCGTTTCGCGGTTTCCTCCGCCAGCTGATTCTCTATATTTTCGCCTGTGCTGCTATGGTTGCCGCTTTCTCCGGCGCTCGCTTCACCGATGAGAGCATTCCGGTCATCGCTGTCGTCTCGCTTTTTTTTGGCTTGATCCTCGGCCCCATTTGTTTCTTCGTCATCTCCGTGCTCCGCTTCGCTTTTCGCCGTTAGCGGCCGAATTCTCCTCGGAACGGTTTCCCCAGTAGCCCCATCCGGTGCTCACGCAGTCAGCGCGGCGAGGGAGTGTCGCCGAATGCCGCCATCCCGCCGGGCAAAGCGGACAACGCGCATTCCGCGCGCCCATTGTTGATTGCAAGCTGCTGCAAATTGGGAACTTAGACCTGTGTCCGATGGCTCACGACCTGCTGACGGGTTGGGAAGCCAGGAGCAAGTGAACCTATGAACCGCACTTCACGACTTCAGCTAGTGCTGGCGCTGGCTATCCTTGCCACAGCGAGCGCCAGGTCGCAACAATCGCCGCAGTATCCGAAGCAGGATTTGCCGCCGGTTCCCGATTCGCACGGAACCCTCGGGGAGAGCCGCGTGGCGGGTTCGCATGCTGCCGACGGCCAGCGCGAGCCGGGGTTGCCGGTCGAGGCGTACGCGGTAGTACCCGGCACAAGATTTCTGGTGCGGCTCGAGGGCGACCTAGACTCGAAGGAGAGCGCAGAGAACAGCCGGTTCAAGGTTCGCACGCTCGAGCCGCTGGAGGCGGGCAGCGGCATCTACTTGCCGGCGGGGGCGGAAATCGAGGGACATGTGAGCCGGGTGGAACCGGCCGGAGTGGCGGGACGCGCGAAGCTCTGGCTCACCTTTGACGAAATTCGAACGCGCTTTGGGCGATTGCCGATCGTGGCGGAGGTGCTGAGCGTACCGGGCGATCACAGCGTGAGGGCGCAATCGAGGGAAGAGGGCCTGATCGAGGGGCGCAGCAGCACGCAACAGGACGCAGCGGAAGCGGCCGCTGCGGGAGCAGCCATGGGCGCGCTGCACGGGGTTCGCGATAAAGATAAGAAGGAAGCCGCGGAAGGCGCGGCGCTCGGCGCATTGACGGCGTACTTGATGGAATCGGGGCGGGGACACGAGATCCATCTGCCGAGAGGAGCGAAGCTCGAGCTGGAACTGGAGCGCGCGCTGTATCTGCTGAAGGAGTAGTGAAGAGCAGGGATAAAGTCGCGCAGACGCCAATTGCCGGTCCGGCGCAGGGAAGAGGGAATCAGCTCTGGAGAAAGCGTTGGACACGGCGGAGGACTTGCGCGTACATCGCCGGCGTTAACTTGCCCGTTAGCGTATTCTGCTGACTCGGGTGGTACACGCCGAAGAGCCGTGCGCCGCCGGGAAGTCCGGCTTCCGCGCCGTGGGCGAAGACGTATCCCGCGCGAGATGGAATTTTGCCTTGGTGCTTGAGAACGGCGAGAAAGCCATCCCAGGCGATTTTGCCAAGGGCGAGAATCGCCCGGGGCTGCAGAATCTTGAGTTCGCGTTCGAGGTAGGGGCGGCAGTTGAGAATTTCTTGCGGCAGCGGCTTGTTGGCGGGAGGGGCGCAGCGGCAAACGGCTGCGACGTAGGCGTTCTGGAGACGCAAACCGTCGTCGCGGCAGCGGGAGGAGGACTGATTGGCGAAGCCGGCCTTGTGCAACGCGGCAAAAAGAAAATCGCCGGAGCGGTCGCCCGTGAAGACGCGGCCAGTGCGGTTGCCGCCGTGCGCGGCGGGCGCGAGACCGAGAATCAGAAGTGTCGCGGCCGAGTCGCCGAAGCCGGGGACGGGCTTGCCCCAGTATTCCCAATCGCGAAAGGCGCGACGCTTTTCCCGGGCGACCCTTTCGCGATAGGCAACCAGGCGCGGACACTTGCGGCAGGCGACAATTTCCGCGTTCAAGGCGCCGAGCGCATGGGCGTTGGTATTCTCCATCGGAGAACCAAGTATAGCGGCTCGGCGAAGCGCGAGCGACTTCAAGCCAAGTTTTGGGAGAGGAGTTGCTTGAGTTCCGCAAAGGGCACGGGATTGTCGTAGAGCGCGCCGAAGCTCGTTCCCGCGCGCAGCTCCTGCGCGATGCGGCGGGCGGCGCCAAGCGCAGCCCGCATCAGCGAGGAGCCAGCGCTGACGCGGCGGACGCCGAGTTGCTCGAGCTCGCGAATCGTGGGACAGCCTGCGCTCATCAGGATATTGAGCGGGGCTTCCACGGCTTTCACCAGCTTGGAAATGAGGTCGCGATCGGCCACCCCGGGCGCGAAGAGGCAGTCCGCGCCCGCCGCGCGATAGGCGCGCAAGCGCTCTACGGCACGCTCGAAACGGGTCGCCGGGTCGCCGATCGGCATCAAGTAGATATCCGTGCGTGCGTTGATGACGAGCGGAACGCCGAGCGCGGCGGAACTCTCGCGCAGCGCGCGAATTTTCTCGACCTGCAATGAGAGCGGCACGTGCGTGCTCTCATCGTCGCCCGTTACATCCTCAAAATTGAGACCTACGGCGCCGGAATGCACGACTTCCTTGGCAAACTCGGCAATTTCCCGTGGAGTTTGAGCGTAACCCGCTTCCAGGTCAGCGGTGACCGGAACGCGCACCGCGCGCGCGATGCGTGCCACAGCACCAAGCATTTCGCCGGGGGAAATACGCTGGCCATCGGGATAGCCGAGCGTGGCGGCAACGCCGGCGCTGGTCGTGGCGATGGCGGGAAAGCCGGCCTGTTCGATGACGAGCGCGCTGGCAACGTCCCAGGCATTGGGCAGGACGAGAATGCCGGGTCCCTGATGCAATTGGCGGAGTCTGGCAGCCTTTTCGGCCTGAAGACGTGTGTCCATCGGAGCGCCTCCGTTGAAAAATCCAAGCAACGATTGTGGATTGATAGAGGATGGCGGCAACGGCCAAAATGGAAGCGCTCTGCTGGGGGGAGGATCTGAATTTGATTTGATGAGCGGAGCTAACCGCTTGCCATTGGCTGAAGCCGCAAAGGCGGGAGTGGCTGACTACGGTTCGCCGAGAATTTGCATGACTTCGGCATGAATCTTGCCGTTGGTGCTGACCAGGGTCTTTGTGTAGATGGAGCGCTCGCCGGCGATATTCGTCGAGCGGCCACCGGCTTCTTCGACGATGATGCCGAGAGGGGCGAGGTCCCAGGGCTGCGACGTCAGATCCACGGCAGCTTCGGTAGCGCCTTCGGCGACGAGCATGTGCTGCCAGAATCCGCCGAGAGCGCGGCCGCTGCGGGCGGTATCGGCTAGCTTGCGGAGCCTGATGCGCTGCTCGGGCGTCTTTTTGGGGCCGGTTCCCGTGGTGAAGACCATGGCTTCGCTCAGGTGCTCGACCTCGGAAACGAAGATGCGCTCGCCATTGCGAAAAGCGCCTTGCCCTCGGTACGCCCAC
>DASRCZ010000099.1:0-20786 GCA_035652855.1 Candidatus Acidiferrum sp. | reverse complement strand
CCGACATCGTCGCTTTGAGCACGTCGGTTTCGAACCACTGGTCAAGGAAATCCGCGGCGCTCATGGTCATCAGTTGAATGAGGGTGTAGCGCTCGTCGGAGGAGAGCTCGCGGAAGCGGTTGAGCAGAAAATAGAGCCGGCTCAGGTCTTTGGGTCTGAGCGTGGTCGGGTCCGGCGGAACCATTGAGAGAATCGGCTTCACGAAGCGGCACATCGGCGTCATCATCTTCGAGAATTCATCGTACGCTTCGGCGTCGACGCGCGAATGCCGCCGGATTTCACGCTGCGTGCGCGCGTGGTCGTTCATGCGCCAGAGATAATCGCCGCTGGGCATCGGCGTGAACGTGCCGTCGAGAGGCAAAATCTCGAGCCCGTGCCGGGGCAAATCCAGCTCGCGGATGATTTCCGGCCGCAGCAGGGAAACGACGTAAGAACATTCGGAGAAGAGAAAGCCCGGCACGATTTCTTCCGTGACCGCGGCGCCGCCAAGGACATGGCGCCGCTCGAGCACGAGCACCTTCTTCCCGGCCCTTGCCAGGTAGGCAGCGTTGGTCAGTCCGTTGTGCCCGCCGCCAATCACGATGGCATCGTACTTCCACGACATCGCTGGTTCCCCGCTTTGTCCCTTCTCCCGCGGGGCTTGTCTGTTACCGCCCTGCGCGAGAACTTACCCGGAAATACCGCGCGCTCATCGGCGCAAGATCCGCGGCAAAGCTTCACAAAAGGAGTCCACGCATTTTACCGGCGGCCACACACGAGCACAACTCGCCCGGCGCGAGCATGGGAATACGCCCTTGATGGGGGCGTAATGCAGCCCAAGCGAATTGCTCCTGGAGCGCCGCTTGCGAAAAAGACCCGAGCGTCCGCTATGAAGGGCGAAGGGCTGTCGATTCTGTGCGTCGCGCCTTGATGTCGCGCATCGGAGGCTGGCCGAAGAAGCGCTTATACTCGCGGTTGAACTGACTGGGGCTTTCGTAGCCGACTGCGAACCCGGCAGTAGCGGCGTCGAGCCCCTCAGTGAGCATTCGTTCACGGGCGGCGACCAAACGAAGCCGCTTTTGATATTGGAGCGGACTCATGGCCGTCAAGGCGCGGAAATGATGGTGCAGAGTTGACATGCCCATGCGCGCGACTTCCGCGAGTTCCTCAAGACGCAAAGGTTTGGCGTAATTGGCTCTTAGCCAGGCAACTGCTCTCGCGGTCTTGTGGCTCTGGCAGCCGAAGGTGGCAATGGCGCGCAGACGTGATCCCTGGGGACCGCGCAGCAAGCGATAGACGATCTCACGATGGATCAGCCGGCCAAGGAACGGAATGTCTTCCGGAGCATCCAGCAGATCCAACAGGCGCGAACACGGCTTCAGCAAATCCGGGGTCGTCTTCCCGATGACAATGCCTCGCGCCTCGGATGAACCATTGAGGAATTGAAATTCGGCTTGATTCAGAATTTCTCCAACGGCGGTCATGTCGAGCTTCAGGAGCATCGAGAGCAACGGCACTTCCTTGCTGGCCTCCGTGATCTGGCTGACGATGGGAAGCTCGATGGAGCTCAGCAGGAGAGTCGATGCGTCGCATAGGTAAACTGTTTCCCCGAGAGAGATGCGCTTTCGCCCCTGCACGAAAATAGACACACTGGGTTCTGAGGTGGCCGGATAGCATGGGGTTTTGGCGGTTCGCTTGTAGAGGAGCAGTCCCGGTATTGGAGTTGCATTTTCGCCCTCGAGGCGAGCGTGTGCGGCAATCTTGCGCGCCAGTTCGGCACGCAGTTCAGCGGCGCCGGCATCCGCAGGGAGATTCGCCCTTCGGCTCTGTTTTATTTGTGCCACAGCTCTGCTCCAGAGCGGAATCTTACCTCCAGTGAGCGGCGTGCGGTTCAGGAAATCCTGTGCAGCGACAGGATCAGGCAATCAATCGGCAGGATCGTGGTACCGGGTTGACGCGCAAGGGGTCTCTAATGTCCGGGCAGGGAGACCCTGTATGAAGCCGCTGCTGTTGCTCACCGTGCTGCTCTTCACGGCGAGAGTTGCCGCGCAATCCGGGTTCGGCGCTCCGAGCGAAAATGCCGCAAAAGGAAACCGTCTGGTCGGGGCGTGGAAACTCGTATCGCTCGAAGAACCGGGCGCAGACGGCCGAATGCACAAAGCAGATTGCGCGGGCATGTTCGTCTTTACGCCCGGCGGCAGAGCATCGGTGCAGGTGATGTACCGGAATGCCGGGACCGGCAACCTCTATGCACAAGGGGGCTATGAGGCCTCCTACGGCAGCTACCGCATCGACAGCGCTTCTGTTTTCACGTTTCACGTCGAAGGCGCTCTCGTGCGAGCACTGATCGGCAAGGACTGGAAGCGCGCGTACGAGATTTCCGCTGACCACTTGACTGTGAAACCGCTCGACGAGAACGAGCACTGGAAGGTCATTTGGGAACGCTACTAGAAACACGAGGATGGGAGCATGAAAAAGCGAAAGTTGGGAAAGAGCAATTTGGAGGTGTCGGCCATTGGGCTCGGTTGCATGGGTATGAGCTTTTCTTACGGGCCAGCCAAAGACAAGCAGGAGATGATCGGCCTGATCCGAGCGGCCGTTGAACGGGGAGTGACGTTCTTCGACACAGCCGAAGTATACGGGCCGTACACAAACGAGGAGCTTGTGGGCGAAGCTCTTGCTCCGCTCCGGCACCAGGTGGTGATCGCGACAAAATTCGGATGGAAAATTGACCCCAAGGCGGAGCGCGGCCTGGCGGGCTTAGACAGCAGGCCCGAACACATCAAGAAGGTCGCCGAGGCTTCGCTGCGGCGACTGAAGACCGATGTGATTGACTTGTTTTATCAGCACCGCGTGGATCCAAACGTGCCGATCGAGGACGTGGCGGGAGCGGTGCAGGATCTAATTCAGCAAGGAAAAGTGAAACACTTCGGACTTTCCGAAGCGGGCGCGCAGACCATACGCCGCGCACATGCGGTGCAGCCGGTAACCGCGCTTCAGAGTGAATATTCGCTTTGGTTCAGGCGACCGGAAGAGGAGATCCTGCCGGTGCTCGAGGAATTGGGCATCGGCTTCGTGCCGTACAGCCCGCTCGGAAAGGGATTTTTGACGGGCAAAATCACTCCAGGCACGAAGTTCGACAGCGCTGATTTTCGCAGCACCATCCCGCGCTTCCGTCCGGAAAACATGGGTGCAAATCAGGCGTTGGTGGACCTGCTCGGGAAAGTGGCGGAGAAGAAGCAGGCGACGCCCGCTCAGATCGCGCTTGCCTGGCTGCTGGCAAAGAAGCCCTGGATCGTGCCCATTCCCGGCACAACCAAGCTGAACCGGCTGGAAGAAAACCTCAAAGCGGCGGAGATTGCGCTAACGCCCGGCGAAGCAGAAGAGATTGAACGCGCTGCCTCGAGCATCCCCGTGCAAGGAGAACGGTATCCCGAGCACATCGAGCGTATGAGCTATCGCTGAAAGGAGCAGAGATGCTGGCGACCGTTCTCCATGCTCCGCGTGATATCCGGTTTGAAGAACGCGATGAACCACGGATCATCAAGGCGACCGACGCGATCATCAAAACGTCGGTGACCTGCATCTGCGGGTCGGACTTGTGGCCTTACCGCGGTATCCAGGCATTCGCGCAACCCACCCCGATGGGCCACGAATACTGCGGCATTGTCGAGGAAGTGGGAAGCGCGGTGAAGTCAATCAAGCCGGGACAATTTGTCATCGGCTCATTCGCCACATCGGACAACACCTGCCCAAACTGCCAATACGGCTACCAATCGTCGTGCGTGCAGCGCGAGTTCATGAGCACGGCACAGGCGCCGCGGGTGCGCGTTCCTCTCGCGGACGGAACCCTGGTCGCAACGCCCGGTCTTCCGCCGCAAGACTTGTTGCCTAGCTTACTGACGCTTTCGGATGTGATGGGGACGGGCTGGTTCGCAGCGGACGCAGCGAATGTGAAGCCGGGCAAGACGGTCGCGGTAGTGGGTGACGGCGCCGTGGGTTTGCTCGCCGTACTGGCGGCAAAGCAGATGGGAGCGGGACGGATCATCGCCATGAGCCGTCATACCTCTCGCCAGAAGCTCGCGCGCGAGTTCGGCGCTACCGACGTGGTGACCGAGCGAGGTGACGAGGGTGCCGCTCTCATCAAGGAACTGACCCTGGGATTGGGAGCCGATTGCGTGCTGGAGTGTGTTGGCACGCAGGAATCCATGATGCAAGCAATCCGTTCGACGCGGCCCGGAGGCTACATCGGTTACGTCGGGGTTCCGCACGGCGCCTCACTCAATCTGGAGCAGTTTTTCTTCACCCATGTACACCTGCACGGGGGACCGGCTCCGGTGCGCCGCTACTTGCCCAGGCTCATCGAGCTGGTGTGGAACCGCGAGATCAACCCCGGCAAAGTGTTCGATCTCACTCTGCCGCTCGAGCGCGTAGCGGAGGGCTACCGCGCGATGGACGAGCGCCGCGCGATCAAAACGCTTTTGCTGCCGGACGGAATCAAGCAGGAGAGCCGGCGATGAGCGTATGGGAGAAGCACGAATTGCAAAAAATCGGCGCTGCAGACGAGCTCCGCATTTCGCCGCTCAGCAACGACGGGAAAACCTACAGGCAGCCGGCTACGATTTGGGCGGTGGTGGTCGACGGCGAGCTCTATGTGCGCGCCTATAACGGCGAGAATTCGCGCTGGTACCAGGCCGCACTGCGGCAGAATGCGGCGCGAATCAACGCAGCTGGAGTGAACACAGAGGTTCGCTTCGAGAAAATCGCCGGCGCAATAAATGACCGCATTGATGACGCTTACAGGCAGAAATACGGAGGCAGCCCCTATCTGAAGCCCATGATTGAAAGGCGGGCTCGAGCGGCAACCCTACGCGTCATTCCGGCTAAGGGAGCTGCTTGAGCTGTGGCGATGCGAGTCGCAGCCGCCGGGTCACGAGTCTGTGCGTTGTCTTTCGCCGGCAGACTGGCACGCCCTACAGCGGCGGGCGGGGCGTGAACGGCAGCACGGGCATGGCCCGAGCCGCGAATACGGCCCGCGGCAGGCGCTGTCCCGTTCAGCACGTGAGCGGATGCGGCCCCGCGCGGCCAGTTCCCCGAAACCGTCCCTCTGGACAGTAGATTCCGGTAAAGCGCTAGCCTAGCATGCAGATCGCGTGTCGCTACTCCCGCGCTCAGGGGAGCTCATTCATGTTTTGCGAACATTGCGGCTTGCAAATCTTTCCAAACCGCCCGGTGTGCACGCGGTGCGGCGAATCGCCGACTCTTCACTGGCTTCAGTTCACGAGCCTGCTGACGCTGCTCATCGCCGTGGTGTGCAACTCTCTGTTGGCGTGGTATCTGCTCCCGCGTTTCACGGCCAGCCATCATGCGCCGCTTTTCTTCCGGGCGTGGCTGTGGACCAGCGAAAAGGCGTCGCTCTACGGCTGGGCGCCGGTTGCTGCGGGCTTGCTTGCATGGGACTACTTCGTCTGGCGCAAGTCTCGTCCGAAAGTGAAGGGCTGGTTCACGCGGAAGGTGCTGACGTTCGTGCTGGTCGCGAGCGTCACTCCGATTTTGCCGTGGTGGATTCCAGCCGGTCCGTCGCAGACATTTCTCTCGAACATCAACGCGCTGCCTGGCTTGCCTTCCGTGCTGGCGTGGATCTCCGTGCTGATCGTGATCGCGTGGCTCTGCGCCAATGGCGAAACACGAAACGCTTTGCTGGGACAAGGCCGGGTGCTTAGCCTCCTGAGCCTCGGCGCGCTCGTGCTCCTGCTGGCGATGACGGTTGCCGGATGGACGATGGTTGCGCACGGCTAGCGCAGGGTTAAATTCGCGAATGCTCCTGGGAAAAGGCGTGCACTCTGCGGACGAGCGCCGCCAAATGCGGCCGGTCCTCTTCCGTCAGCGCGGTAAATTTCATGCCCAGGCCGCGGCCGCTCGATGCATGCTGCACGACCGCCTCGGCGCGAATCTGCCCTTCCTGCACGAGGAAATGCAATTTCAGTTTTGATCCGACCGGATGCGGGGTCTTCGATTCGAGAAAAATTCCGCCGGCGCTGATATTTGCGATGCGCGAAACATCGTCGCGCCCCTCTGATGAGCTGCAATAGACCCAGATCTCGCCGGTCACCGTAGAGCGGGAGCTTCGCCGCCTCGAATAGGCAGGTTGCTGCACGGATTTCAAGAGTGCACCTCTTGGGTTCGCAGGATCATGAGGCCCTGGATGGGCCGCGGATAGCCTGGCGAGTTCCCGGCAAGTTACCCAGCGCTTTTCCCGAAGGCAATCCGGGGAATTCTGTAGACTCGGCGGCGGAAAACAAATTTCTGGCGCGACTAGGCCAGTGAAACGTAGTGCATGTGGACGCTCCGACGTATCACTGAAACTTAAAGATTTGTTAAATGCCGCAAGGCTGGCGCTTCAAACAGTGTCGAATGCGCGGCAAGTTCCCGGGCGAAATCAGGCATCCCGCCATGGCCCGCTCCATGCTTCTGCCGATTCGAGAGGCTCCGCCGCCGCCCATAGTTGCGATACGCGCCAAATGGTCCCGGCGAGGTTCTCGAGGATGGAAAAGACTTGGCGTGCTTCGTTGCTCCTGCCGCTCGCGCTCGGGCTTCTGGGTTGCAGCGGAACGGTCCGGGTCAGTGGCCAGTTCCGCAGCACGGTTCCGGTGATCGTTACGCTGCAGGACACGCCGCCGACAGGCGTCACCGTGCTTTCCTTTGTGCTGCAGATCACGGGCATGTCTTTGACTTCCGCGACCCCCGGGATTCCTTCGGCTACGCTGCTGGAGAAACCGATCAGCGTGCAAGTCCAACATCTGCAGACGCTGAATGAATTTTTGACGAGGGCGCTGGTGCCTCCGGCGACGTTCACGAGCCTGGTGATGACGTTCGGTCCGACCGCAAACATGACTATCGTGAACGGGTCGCTTCTGCCGGTGACCGTCGGCGGACAGACGTGCGCGGTGGGTCAGGTGTGCCAATTACAGCCAAAACTGAATGTTTCTTCGCTGACGCTGGCGAGCGGCCCCTTTCCCCTCGTGCTGGCAGACAGCATTCCGGTGAGCATTTCGCTTAACTTCAATCTGCAATCCTCAATACAGGGCGACTTTTCGATTTCCCCCGTGTTTACGCTAACGGCCTCCACTGCGGCAGCGCCGAACGGCTCTCTGGTGGAAGTTGGCGGCATGAACGGCGTGATCTCGTCGATTGGCAACAATCAATTCACCGTGCTGGATGCGAGCACGGGAAATTTTGTTCCGATGACAGTGAATACCGGCATCACGGCGTTCAACAATTTCTTCACATGCCAACAGGGAAATTTCACCTGTTTGCAAACGGGTCAGAACGCGAATATTCCGTTCGGAATTGCCCAAAACACGCCGCAAATATTCAGCGCCAGCAGCGTGAATTTCGTGGCGGTATTCACGCAGGGTTTCGACGGCATCATCACGTCCCTTAGTCCGGCAACAAATCAGTTCACGATGGTGGTCACGGGAATCTCCCCGGTGGTTAACGGCACGAACATAAGCGGGATCACTGCGGGCGAACCTGTGGTTGTCTTTCCCGTCTCGACGGCTGTGTTCCGCATCGCGAATGGGCCTACCAGCGTGCCAGCCAACTTTACTTTTCAGGGCTTCAGCGGTTTGGCGGTCGGCCAACACATTTTTCTAAATGCCGCCTCGATCGGGTCCGGCTTTCCCGTAACCTTGACGGCTGACCAGATCGTATTATCGACCGCGCAATTCTCGGGGAGCATCCGGGCGATTGCCTCGCCTAACCTCACTATCGGCCAGCTCAACGCGCTGTTTACCGCGGCCGGCATTTCCCAAATGTTTGTGCAGACCTCGTCGCAAACGCAGTTCGCAAACCTCTCGAATGGGTTCAACAGCATCGGCCTGAGCAACACGCTCAGTTTCGGCGGTCTGCTGTTCAACACGCCAGCCGGTCCGATGCTGATCGCGCAGCAAGTAGCCGCGCCGCCGTCCACGCCCATTGTCGAGAGCTCAGTCGCCCGCTAATTGAGAGCCGAGCTTTTGGAAACTCCAAGCCGGGCGATGGTCCCCAGTCTGCCTGTTCAACGGCTAACCAGTGCTTTCCAAGCTCCGGGGCCACTCTCACGAGAATGCCAGCACGGCAATGCCGGAAAGAAACGCAGCCGCCTACAACCGTGATCCTCTCTGGTCTGATGGTTCATTCAGAAACGCACCACGGCGCTAAGCGAGAGCCGCGCGCAGTTCGCCGATCCGCCGGAATCGTGCAGTCTGACATAGTCGAGCTGCGGCCGCAGCGCCAGATGCGGCAGCACTCCCAAATCCACGCCGCCGCCCAGGCTGTAGGCCAAGTTATTGGACGATGTGGAGACGCCGGGAGCACTCGCAGTCAGATGGGCGCCTCCAATCAAGAATTGAACGAACGGAGTGATGTTACTGGGATTGTGGACGGAAATTCGGGGGCCAAACAGGAAGGTGTAGGTATTCAGGGAGCCGCCACCCGGAGAAGCATGATACCCGCCAAAATCACCGACGACTCCAAAGAACCTGTTCGGCTTATATTCCAGCGAGCCGCTAATGCCGTTCTGGTTGACGTTGCCGCCTCCGCCCAGACGGAAATAAGAATAACCGATGGATGCGTCCAGAGATTGCGCTTGCGAGGGCGCAGCGGACGCAAAAAGGCCTACCGTGAGCCCAAGAACCAATGCAAAAGCCAACCTGACCAGCTTCTTCATCGAAGCGACTCCTTTCGACGGCAGAGGGCACAGGACCTCCGCAGCAGTCGTTAGTTTGATCTCGAGCCGAATCGGCAGGGAGTATTACGGCCCGGTGGACTGTCCCTTTGATGATAGGTATGACGCGGGCCCGGCACGCAGAACAGTGCGGCGGGCTTTCCAGAAGAGCAACGGTAAGGGAGACGCTTGGGGCCGGCAAGGCGGCCCAGGCGAGCGAATGATAGGCGAAAATAGTATTTGCTTTTTCTTCGCCACAATGCTACGTTGCGCTGCACGGTTTTCAACAGGTGTGCGATGCCCCGGCCCTCCGCTCTTGGTGCCAGCTGTCCAGAATGTGAGAGGCTGGAGGCGGAATTCCTCGATGCACGGACCCGGTTGCAGCACCTGCGGAGGTTACGCCGGCTGACGTCCATTGAGGAGGAGGCTCTCGTGGACCGGGTGGCGATGGCGATCGCCCGGGCCAAAGAGCACGCCAGCGAGCATAGCAAAAGGGATGCGAGCCCGCGCGAGAGCGAGCGCGGGGCAGGGCGCGCCCGCGAAAGCCGTGAAAAAGAGATAGCGGCGGGATAACTGAAATGTTACAGTCATGCCTCCGCTATGTTCCCGGGCCGCGAACGGCCGATTTGGAAGGGCTGTGGCTTGCGCTTTCCCGGCGCAGGGCGCGGCGCTCGGCTCCGCTGTACAATTCTAGTTTCCTCTATTGAGGTGCGACATGGCAGACGACAAATCGAAATTGCTGGAAGCAGCGATAGCGCAGATCGAAAAATCGTATGGAAAAGGGTCGATCATGCGGCTGGGTAGCCGCGATGTGCTGGTGCCGGTGAGCGTGATTCCGAGCGGATGCCTTTCGATTGACGCGGCGCTCGGGGTGGGCGGGTTCCCGCGGGGCCGCGTGATTGAAATTTACGGCCCGGAGTCGGGCGGCAAGACCACGCTGACGCTGCAAGTCATCGCCGAAGCGCAGAAGCTCGGCGGGCTAGCCGCGTTCATTGACGCGGAGCACGCGCTAGATCCAGTGTATGCGCGCAAACTCGGCGTGGATGTGGACAACCTCCTCGTATCGCAGCCCGACAATGGCGAGCAGGCGCTTGAAATCGCGGAGACGCTGATCCGCTCGGGCGGTGTGGACGTGGTGGTCGTGGATTCGGTCGCGGCTTTGGTACCCAAGGCCGAACTGGAAGGGGAAATGGGCGAGCCGCAGATGGGCCTTCAAGCGCGCCTGATGTCGCAAGCGTTGCGCAAATTGACGGCCATCGTATCGAAGTCCCGCACCTGCCTGATTTTCATCAACCAAATTCGCGAAAAGATCGGTGTGATGTTCGGCAACCCGGAAACGACAACGGGCGGCCGGGCGCTCAAATTCTACGCCTCGATGCGCGTGGATATTCGCCGCATTCAAGCCATCAAGGAAGGGGATCGGGTGGTAGGCTCACGCACGCGGGCGAAAGTCGTGAAGAACAAAGTCGCCGCGCCATTCCGGGAGGCGGAATTCGACATTCTCTACGGGGAAGGGATATCCCGCGAAGGGGATCTGATCGACCTGGGCGTGGACAAGGGCGTGCTCGAAAAGTCCGGCACGTGGCTGAGCTATGGCGGCGAGCGCATCGGGCAGGGCCGCGAAAATGCCCGCATCTTTTTGAGAGAACACAAGGACATTCGCGACAAGATTGAAGCGGCCTTGCGCAAAAAGATGGAAATCAATATCCCTAGTCAGAACGGCGTTGCGGGCCCGCATGGTCCTAACGGCGCTGCCGCTTCGGCGGGCGAGAAAGCCCCGGTGAAAGCCAGCGCGGCCGCAGCCGGCGCCCCCGACAAGCGGCCCGGGCGTTAGCGTTCTGAAGGGGATTGTTTCCGCGGTTCCGATGTGGCGAAGCGTCTGCGCCGCAGCTTGCGCAGGCTTTCTGCTATTCTGGCGCCATGCCAATCACGGGAATCGCCCACGTGCAAATCGCGGCGCCGGAGCGATGCGAAGGGGAAGCGCGGCGTTTCTTCAGAGATTTGCTGGGTCTTGAAGAAATCGAAAAGCCGGAGGCGTTGCGCGCTCGCGGCGGCTGCTGGTTCCGGGCCGGCCAGCATCAGCTGCACGTCGGAGTGGAAAAGCATTTTCGGCCCGCGAAGAAGGCGCATCCCGCTTTTTCCGTTGACCGCGTTCATGATTTGTTCGCCACGCTCACCAATGCCGGCGTCCCATGCCAATGGGACGAGCCGCTTGGCGGATACCGCAGATTCTACGCCGAGGATCCCTGGGGCAACCGGCTGGAATTCACCGAAGCGGACGTGAGGGCGACTGACAAAGAGCAGTCATGACGAACCACAACGACGTGATTCGCCAGTCGTTCACTGCACAGGCTCCGGCGTTTGCCGCGACGCCGTGGGTTAACGATGAGCGCCGCATCCAGCGGCTGCTGGCAGCGGCGCAACTGCAGGGCGATGAACGCGTTCTGGATGTAGCCACCGGCCCGGGCCTTATTGCCGAGGCGTTCGCTGGAGCCGCGCGTGAAGTGATCGGCGTGGACCTGACGGACGCTATGCTGCAAATCGCGCGCGAACGCACGAGCCGGCGCGGCATCGCGAATGTGTCGTTCCAATGCGCGGACGGGAATCAGCTTCCGTTCGATCAGGCTCAATTTGATGCAGCCGTTTGCCGGTTGGCGCTGCATCATGTGACGAGTCCGGGCCGAATGCTCCGTGAAATGGCCCGCGTCACCAGGCCAAACGGGCTTGTGCTGATCGAGGATATTTATGCCAGCGAGCACCCAGAGCGGGCTGCCTTCCAGGACCGCTGGGAAACGCTGCGCGATGCGTCGCACGTTCGGACGCTGCCGCTCAGCGAGTTGCTTCTGCTCTTTCGCGCTGCGCAACTCGAGGTTACTTCCGTCGCAACGTATGAGGACCTCACTCCGGAGGTTGAGCGCTGGCTCACCACGACGCAGACTCCGCCGGAACGAGCCGATGAAGTCCGGCGGCTGCTGGAGGAGGATATGCATCATGAGCGCTCCGGAGCTCGGCCATTTCGGGATGGCACGGGAAAGCTCTGTTTCCACGCCCGAACGGCTATTGTTGCCGGTCGCCGGTTCAGTTCCTAACGCGGGGCTGTCCTGTCGGCCAGCCATTCAAAATAAAGCACATAGTGGCGTACTGGTGCGCGTTGGCTATTGCCGCGGCTAACCAAAATCCCTAGAATTTGTCTCACTGTGAGAGGGAGTGTTTCTCTCCGGCACAGGGGTGGCGAAGCGCATTTCCGCTAAGTTGCATCCAATCAGCGCCGCCAAGCTTGGCACCGCAGATGCAACCGCCAACGTGGGCACCACGCCCCGCGCATTGCTTGTAAGGAATGCACATCCTTGTGAATCCGCGATTGACCGCAAGGGCAGCGTGAGGTAAAAACTCGCCCTCGCCGTTGCGTAGGACATTGGCTCAGAGGTGGCATTTTGAAGCGGGAAATCCAGTCCGGCAAAGCTGTTCTGTCTATTGTTCTCGCGGCGGTTTTTGCGTGTCCGCTTTCCGCCGCTCCGGCGACCGGGGCTGCTGCCGCGAAGCCGGCGATTCGCTCGTCGCGTTCGCGCCGCCATCGCGCGGTTGATCGCGGCGTTGATCCGACTGCCGGTGATGTCGCCGATTACGACGACCCGCTCGTGCGCGCCGCGGCAGTCGAGGCGCTTGGCCGCTACAACGGCTCCGTGGTTGCGGTTGATCCCAACACCGGCCGTATTCTTACGGTTGTGAATCAGAAAATGGCGTATTCCGATGGCGCGATTCCGTGCTCGACCATAAAGCCGACCATCGCGGTCGCGGCCCTCGAAGAAAACGTGATTACGCGCGACACCATGCTGAAGGTTGGCCGCCGGCGGTACATGAATTTGACCGAGGCGATGGCGCATTCGAACAACCAATTTTTTGAAGCGCTGGGGACGCGCATGGGCTTTGACACGGTTTCAAAATATGCGCGGCTGCTGGGGATAGGGGAACTCGCCGGCTATGATCTGCCAAACGAGCATCCCGGCGCGTTTCCATCGGCTCCGCCGGCGAAGGGCGGCGTCGCGCGCATGTCCAGCTTTGGTGAAGGCATTCAGGTGACTCCATTCCAACTCGCCTCGCTTGCGGCGGCGTTTGCCAATGGCGGGACGCTCTACTACTTGCAATATCCGCCACCGGGCGAAGACCCTTCGGCCTTCCAGCCAAGGGTAAAGCGCGAGCTGAATATCGGGCCGCTGTTGCCGGAGCTTCGCGAAGGCATGCTGGCGGCGGTACTCTACGGCACAGGCAAGCGCAGCTACGATTCGGGAGGCGATGAGCTTCCGCTGGGCAAGACGGGCACCTGCTCCGATCAGCAGTCGCACGTGGGATGGTTCCTGACCTATGCCGACGAGGTCCATCCAAAGATCGCGCTAGCCGTGCTGATTCGCGGAAACAGCTCGCGGATTAAGGGACCGCTCGCGGCGGGAGTTGCGGGCCATATTTATCGCCGGCTGCGCGAACAAAATTATTTCACCGAGAGCACGGCGGCGCGGACCACAACCGCGAATTCCGGCAAGTAACTCCCGGAACCTCCCAGGCCTTCGCTCGCACTAAGCCTCATGCCCGCGTGTTCGGGCCTCCTGCACGACCTTACAACGTAGCGCCGCAAAAGCCCTCGGAAAACCGATTCCGGCTATTCGACCCAGGCGAGCACGTCGCCGGCGTTGACGGCTTGACCTTCCTTCGCAAGCACGCGCTCAACAACGCCTGTTTTCGGCGAGCGCACCTCGTTCTGCATCTTCATGGCCTCGACAACGAGCAGGCCCTGGCCGGCTTCGACGCGCTGGCCTTCGCCGATGAGGACGCGGACGACCTTGCCGGGCATGGGAGCCTGAATGCTTTGCCGGCCGCCGGCTTCCACAGCTCCGTGCCGGCGGCCGCGCCACGCGCGGGGATCGAGCACATCAGCAATGAATTCCTCGCCGCGAGTTTGGAGTTTTAACGACCCACCCGGATCCTCAGCGATGCGCACTTCAAAGGACTGGCCACGGAGAAGAACGGAAAGGGTGTGCGGACCAACCATGGCGATATCCGCATCGGCGGGTTCGCCATCAAGGCAAATGTTCCACGATTCGCCGGACCGCTCGAGTTCGACGATTCTCTTAACGGGGCCACCGGGGCCGGAGAGCGTAATTTCGAATTTCACGGCGTGCGGTCCAGTTGCTCGCGGCGGCCTTCGAGCTTCCAGCGGGAAGGCCCCGCGGCAGCGCGGCCGGCAGAGCCTGGCTGCGCTTGTGGGCGAGTAGCCTGCCAAACCGCCGCACTGAGCACGGCAGCCTCCGCGGCAGGGTCTTTACCGGCGGCCCCGCCGAGCGAGAGCTGTGAGCGGCGCAGAAGTTCATCGAGCCACTTGGTGTGGATCTCCGCGCGCTGAAACTCTGGCTCGGCAAGGATGCGCTGGAAGAGACGCGCGTTGGTCTTGATGCCGGTGGCTGAGTACTCGTCAAGAGCGCGGCGCAGGCGGGCGATGGCTTCCTCGCGGCTGTTACCCCAGGCGATGAGCTTGCTAAGCAACGGATCGTAGTCGTTCGGGACGGTCCAGCCTTCGTAGACGCCGTCATCGAGGCGAATGCCGGGTCCGCTCGGAACGTGGCGCGAGAGGATTTTGCCGGGCGAAGGGAAGAAATTGTTTTCGGGGTCTTCGGCGTAGAGGCGCACTTCCATGGCATGGCCGCGAGGAGTAATGGTCTCCCAGGCAAAGGGCAAACGGTGGCCCGCGGCGATGGCAATCTGCAACTTGACCAGATCGAGGCCAGTCACCTGTTCGGTGACGGGATGTTCGACCTGCAGGCGCGTGTTGACTTCCAGGAAGTAGAAATTGAGGCGGTCGTCCACGAGAAATTCGACGGTGCCGGCATTGACGTAGCCGCCAGCTCGCGCGAGACGTACAGCAGCTTCTCCCATTTTCCGGCGCAGCTCGGCAGTCATCACGGGTGAAGGCGCTTCCTCGATGACCTTCTGATGGCGCCTCTGGACAGAGCATTCGCGTTCGCCGAGAGAAACGACGCGGCCGTGAGCGTCGGCCAGAATCTGGATTTCGACGTGCCGTGGGCGCGCCAGATATTTTTCGAGATAGAGCCGGGGATCGCCAAAGGCGTTAAGGGCTTCGGAGGAAGCATCGCGAAAGGCGCCGGGAAATTCCTCGTCGGCGGAAACGACGCGCATGCCCTTTCCGCCTCCGCCCGCGACGGCTTTAAGAAGCACGGGATAGCCCATATTCTGCGCGTGAGCCTGGGCCTCCTCGCGGCTTTCGATGGGATCGTTGGTGCCGGGAACGGTGGGGACGTCGGAGCGGCGCGCGAGCTGCCGGCCGGCGGTCTTCGAGCCGAGCGCTTCCATGGCCTCGGCGGGAGGACCGATGAAGGTAAGGCCGGCTTCGGCGCAGGCGCGCGGCAGAGCGGGATTTTCCGCAAGAAATCCATAACCGGGATGAACGGCGTCGCAACCTGACTTGCGGGCCACATCCATCAGCTTATCAATGCGCAAGTAGCTTTCGCGGGAAGCCGCGGGGCCGATGGCGTAGGCTTCATCCGCGAGACGCACGTGGAGCGACTTGCGGTCGACTTCGCTGAAAACGGCTACCGAGCCGATATTCAGCTCGCGGCAAGCGCGCAAGATGCGCACCGCAATTTCGCCTCGATTGGCGATAAGAATTTTCTTGAACATACGGAAATGGAACGCAGCGAAAGTGTAGCATGCGAGGGAAGCCGGTGTGACCCGGGCAGGCGCTTGCGTCGAGAAAGGCTTGCGTGTAAGAAAGAGCCGTAATTTTTTCCGTGGGAGCTGCTATGAAACGTCACCTGCTGGGCCTTGCGCTTCTGATCGCAGCGTGTGCTGTTCCTCTTCCCGCTCAAGACGGCGCGATAGCCGTGCCGGAAGCGATCGTTTCCGAGAATGTGCCGAAAATCCCCGAGAGCATCGCGGAAAAGGCAGGCCGCTACTCCTCGTATCGCTCGGCGAGCTTCGCGGACTGGCATCCCAGGCGGCGGCAAATGCTGATTTCCACGCGGTTCGGCGACACGCCGCAACTTCATTTGGTGGGGAGTCCCGGCGGAGCGCGGACGCAACTCACGTTTTTCACGGACAGCGTGACGACCGGGAGATTTCATCCGAACGGTGGCGATTACATCGTTTTCCCGAAGGATATGGGAGGGGGCGAGTGGTTTCAACTTTATCGATATGACGTGAAGACGGGAAACGTAACCCTGCTGACCGATGGCAAGTCCCGCAATCTGATGGGACCTTTTTCCTCGGGCGGGGATCAGATCGCGTACATGTCCACACGCAGGACTGGAAAGGACACAGACCTGTGGCTGATGAATCCGGAGAATCCGAAATCCGACCATTTGCTAACGCAGCTCAATGGCGGAGGCTGGCAGCCGCTCGACTGGTCGCCGGATGACAAGAAAATACTGCTGCTCGAGGAGCGCTCCATCAACGAATCGTATTTGTGGCTGGTGGATGCCGCAACAGGCGAACGGACGGCGCTTACGCCGGTTGAAACGAAAGACAAGATTTCCTACGGCGAGGCGCGTTTCAGCAAGGATGGCAAAGGCATCTATGCGACAACGGACCGGGACTCAGAATTTCACCGGCTGGCCTACCTTGACCTTGCCGCAAAGCAGCCGGAGTTTCTGACGAGCAGCATTCCCTGGGATGTGGAGACATTTGACCTGACACGGGACGGCAGCAAAATCGCGTTTCTGACCGACGAAGACGGCGTCAGCGTGCTCCGCGTGATGGACGCAGCCACCAGAAAAATGATGCCGCTGCCGAAATTGCCGAACGGAGTGATCCGCGGCTTGCGCTGGCGGCGCGATGGCCGCGAACTCGCCTTCACGCTAAACAACGCACGGAGCCCAGGAGACTGCTATTCGCTGGACGTAACCGCGGGCAAGCTGGAGCGCTGGACCACAAGCGAATCGGAAGTGAAGACGGATGGGTTTCCGGATGCGGAACTCGTGAAATGGAAGAGCTTCGATGGAAGGATGATTTCGGGATTCCTCTATAAGCCGCCGGCGAAGTTCACGGGAAAGCGGCCAGTGCTTGTGGTAATTCACGGAGGACCGGAAGGGCAATCGCAGCCGTCGTTTCTCGGGCGTAACAACTACCTTCTGAATGAACTCGGAATCGCGCTGATTTATCCGAACGTGCGCGGGTCAACTGGATACGGCAAGGCCTTCTCGCTTCTCGACAACGGCTTCCGGCGCGAAGACACGTACAAAGACATTAACGCGCTGTTTGACTGGATCGCGGAGCAGCCGAACCTGGACGCGGAGCGCATCGGCGTAACCGGCGGAAGCTACGGCGGGCACATGACTCTGGCGGTTTCAACGTTCTACAGCGGGCGGATTCGCTGCTCGGTGGATGTTGTCGGTATGTCCAACCTGGTGACGTTTCTGGAGCACACGGAAGCGTACCGGCGTGACCTGCGGCGTGTCGAGTACGGTGACGAGCGCGACCCGCGCACGCGCGAGTTCCTTGAAAAGATCGCGCCGATGAACAACATCGAGAAAATTAAAAAGCCGATGCTGGTGGTGGCTGGCAAGAATGATCCGCGTGTGCCGGTAAGCGAATCGCAGCAGATTTTCGATGCGCTGAAAGCGCAGGGAACGCCCGCGTGGTTCATCATGGCGAAGGACGAAGGTCACGGGTTCCGGAAGAAGCAAAACCAGGATTACCAGTTCTACGCGACGGTCGCGTTTTTGCAGGAGTATTTGCTGCGGTAAAGCGCGCCCGCGTTTCAGCGATTTAAAGCGGAATATTGCCGTGTTTTTTGCGGGGATTGACGTCGCGTTTGTTTTCCAGAGCGCGCAGCGCGTTGATGACCTTCGCGCGGGTCTCGGCGGGCTCGATGACGGCGTCAATATAGCCGCGTTCCGCGGCGACAAAGGGATTCGCAAAGCGCTCCCGGAATTCCTCGATTTTCTCCTGGCGGAGAGCCGCGCGGGCGGATTCGGGAGCTTTCTCGAGTTCGCGCCGGTACACGATGTTGACCGCGCCCTCCGGCCCCATTACCGCAATTTCGGCAGTGGGCCACGCAAAATTGGCATCGGTGCGAATGTGCTTTGAAGCCATGACGCAATAGGCTCCGCCATAGGCTTTGCGTGTGATGACGGTGATTTTCGGCACGGTCGCTTCCGCGAAAGCGAAAAGCAGCTTGGCGCCGTGCTTGATGATGCCGCCGAATTCCTGCTGCGTGCCGGGAAGAAAGCCGGGCACATCCTCAAAGGTAATAAGCGGAATATTGAAGGCATCGCAGAAGCGCACAAAGCGCGCGCCTTTGACGGAGGCGTTGATATCCAGCACGCCGGCGAGATACGCGGGCTGATTGGCGACGATCCCCACCGGACGTCCGTCGAACCGCGCCAGACCGACGACGAGGTTCTTCGCGAAGTGCTCGTGGACCTCAAAAAAATAGCCCTCGTCAACGATGGCGTGAATAGCATCTTTGATGTCATAGGGCTTGAGGGCGTCCTCGGGGACGAGCGTGTTGAGCGAGGCCTCGCGCCGCGAGGGGGAATCTTCGGTCGCACGGCGCGGCGGATCTTCCAGGTTGTTGGAAGGCAGAAACCCGAGCAGCTCGCGAATCATGGCCAGGCAATCGGCGTCATCGGGAGCGATGAAATGCGCGACACCGCTCTTTTCGTTGTGCGTCATCGCGCCGCCGAGCTCCTGCTTTGTGACTTCCTCGTGCGTGACGGTCTTGATGACGTCGGGACCAGTAACGAACATGTACGAAGTCTCGCGAGTCATGAAGATGAAGTCGGTGATGGCGGGCGAATAGACGGCGCCGCCGGCGCAGGGACCCATGATGGCGCTGATTTGCGGGATGACGCCGCTGGCAAGCGTGTTGCGCAGAAAAATATCCGCGTAGCCGGCCAGCGACGCCACTCCTTCCTGAATGCGCGCGCCTCCGGAATCGTTCAGACCGATCACCGGAGCGCCCACACGCATGGCGTGGTCCATGATTTTGCAAATTTTCTGCGCGTTGGCCTCGGAAAGGGAGCCGCCGAAAACCGTGAAATCCTGTGCGAAAACATAAACCAGGCGGCCCTCAATGCGGCCGAAGCCCGTGACGAAACCATCGCCGGCGGGACGCTGTTCTCCCATGCCGAAATCGGTCGAGCGATGGCGGACGAATTTGTCGAGTTCCTCGAATGTGCCTTCGTCAAGTAGCAAATGAATGCGCTCCCGCGCGGTGAGCTTGCCGGCTTTGTGCTCGCGTGCGCGGCGCTCGGGGCCTCCGCCCGCTTCGGCCTCGGCGGAGATGCGGCGAAGCTCCTCCATGCGATCGCTGGGTTTAAGCTGCTTTGCAGCGGATGCTGCAGTTCCCTTTTCGTCAGGCAAGCGGGCCTCCCGTGGATGGCGGCACACTCTTTCCGAAGATGCGCACGGCCAGATGCGTGGCGAGCCACACGGTCCCCAGCAAAAGCACGATGCCGAGCAACAGCTCGACGCAAACGGCGACAACTTTCTGCAGCGGCGACTCGAGAGAAGTGGCGTAGGCGGTGGCTTTCACCAGGATGCGCATGGCGCCGAGCGTCATGGCGACGACCAGAATAGTCGTGAGAATGGAAGCCAAAACCTGTTTCATAAGACCGGAGCCCGCATGGACTCGGCGCAGCAAAGAATAGCGCAAGTGCGGCCAAAATCGAATGCGCGTGACGCGATTCGCGCCACGGGATAATCAGCGCAAGCCCGACCAGTCGTCCGCGACAAGGATGGAATCACTGGGGTTGGCGGCGTCGTACTTAACGCTGGCAGGCTGGCCGGCCACGAGCCGTTCGAAACGAATCTGCCCTTCAAGTCCGGTGATGTCCTGTGCGGTGTGATAGGTCACGCCCGAAATCGAATAGCTGTAGGAAACCAGATGGCGCGGACGATTGTCGGGAAGGCGGCGCGCGCCTCCAAAGAGTCTTTTCGGTCCGTGGCGCGGCTCGGGGGGATGAAGGACCAGATCAACAATTTGCCCTTCGGCAATTCTCCCGATTTGATTGAGGTGAAGCCGTCGCCTGCGTTCGCTTTCCTCCGGGTCTTCGGCGGGCCGAAAAAACGCGTATACGATCATGGCCACGGCGGCGGCAGCCGCAGCACCAAGCATGGCGGTGACTTTCCAATCGGCGAACAAGACGTTCACGCGCTGACTCCGTAGAATTCGTTTCTCGCAGCGGGCAGGGCTGGTGAGGATGAAATCGCCGGCTCGGCGCCGCCAATTTCGACCGCCGCACGATTTTGTATTTTACCGAATCCATGTGAGGCAGATGAATCTAGGAATGGCCCGCATGCACCGGATTGCGCAACACGCCAACTCCCTCGACGCTGACTTCGACCGTATCGCCAGCCACAAGCGGGCCGACGCCCGCGGGAGTTCCGGTGGCTATTACGTCTCCAGGAACGAGCGTCATCACGCGGGAGATCCAGCGCACAAGAAAAGCACAGGAATAAATCATCAACGATGTGCGGCCGGATTGCCGCAAGACGCCGTTGACCTTCGTTTCGACAAGAACATCCGCAGGATCGATCCGCGTCTCGATGTGAGGACCGACCGGGCAGAAGGTGTCGAAGCCTTTCCCTCGCGTGAACTGCACGTCGCTCTTCTGTATGTCGCGGGCGGTGACATCGTTCAAGCAGGTATACCCGAGCACGTAAGAGAGCGAGTCTTCGTTGTCCCGCAGATGGGCAGCCTTGCGACCGATCACGAGCGCGAGCTCGCCTTCGTGTTCGACGCGCTGGGAGCAGGAAGGCAAGACCACGGGTTCGCCGGGGCCGGCAACCGCCGAAGGAGGCTTGAGAAAGATAAGCGGCTCCTTGGGAAGCTCGTTGCCCAGCTCGGCGGCGTGCGCCGCGTAATTTCTGCCGACGCAAACCACCTTGGACGGCTCGACTGGCGCGAGCAAACGAACGTCGGTCGCAGGCCAGACCCGTTCGCCTGGCATCCAGTGCTCCCAGGGGCGAGCACTGATTTCCCGAATCCGATCGTCTTCGATAATGCCGAACTGGGCAGAGGCGTGCGGCGAATCCAGCGCGATAAATCGGCAGAGTTTCATCCGGTCAGCTCGTGTGGTGATTGGAGTGT